>JBFXES010000013.1:0-35873 GCA_050179875.1 Thiohalomonadaceae bacterium | reverse complement strand
TCGTCGTAGTCGGGGTAACGCGGGCCGCGTCCGTGGGTCTTGCCGGCATCGCGACGACGCAGCAGCCAGAGCGCGCCGAAGATGAGCGCGGCGGGCACGAACACCAGCAGGGTCACGCGACCGCCCGGCGACTTGAGCGCCTCACAACCACTCAGCAACACGGGCGTGGACAGGATGGGCAACAGCTTCCATGTGAGCTTCATGGCTTCCCTCCGGGGAGATCGGGAAAAACGCTGGCGAGGGCGCGGCGGGTTTCGGCATTCACGGGAAAGCGATCCAGTTCGGCGACGGGGATCCACGCGGCCTCGGCCGCATCACTGCCCGCGCGGGGCTCCCCTTCCAGCCAGGTGCCGAACAGGTCCACCACCACGTAGTGGTAGCGCACCTGTTCCTCTGCGCGCTCGATGTATTCGAAGGTGTAGGCCGGGCGGCTTGCGCGGATGCGCACACCGGTTTCCTCGAGGACTTCCCGTTCGGCGGCGGCCTGCAAGGTCTCGCCCAGGCGGACCTTGCCGCCGGGGATCGCCCACTCGCCTGCATACGGCGGCTTGGCGCGGCGCACCAGCAACACGGCGTCGCCGCGACGCACGATGGCGCCCGTCCCCAGCACCGGTCCTTGGCGGGACGGCGTCATGCGCGCCTCAGATCTCCACCCGCGTGACCCGCGGGGTGATGCCGCACAACAGGGTGTAGGCGATGGTGCCGGCGCACTCGGCCACCTCCTCCACCGGCAGCTCGTCGCCCCACAGCACCACCGGATCGCCGACGCGGGCCTCGGGCTGGGTGCGCAGGTCCACGGTGATCATGTCCATGGACACGCGGCCGATGAGCGGCACGCGCTTGCCGTTCACCAGCACGGGCGTGCCGGTGCGCGCGTGGCGCGGATAACCGTCGCCATATCCTGCCGCCGCCACGCCCACGGGCATGTCCTCGGGGCATACGAAGGTGCCGCCGTAGCCGACCGCGTGACCGCGCTTGAGCCGGTTCACGGCGATGAGCTCCGTACGCAGGCTCATCACCGGCTCCAGCCCTTCCTGCGCGCCCACGCGCCCGACGAAGGGCGACACGCCGTAGAGCATGACGCCCGGGCGGGCCCAGTCCGCACGGGATACCGGCCAGCCCAGCACACCGGCGGAATTGGCGATGGAACGCTCGCCTTCCAGGCCGGCCGTGGCCTCGGCGAAGGTCTGCAACTGGCGCGGCGTGGCCGGGTCGTTGCGATCGTCCGCGTTGGCGAGATGGGTCAGGAAACCGATGCGTTTCACGCCGGCGATGCGCCCCAGCCGCGCCCAGGCCTCGTGCACGTGTTCCGGCAGGAAACCAAGCCGGTGCATGCCCGAATCCACCTTGAGCCATACGTGTACCGGCGCGGCCAGCGCGGCCTGCTCCAGCATGGCCAGTTGCACGGGGTGATGTACCACCGTGGTCACGCCCAGGCGCTGGATGAGCGTCAGTTCGTCGGCATGGAAGAAGCCTTCGAGCAGGACGATGGGCGTCTGCACGCCCGCCTCGCGCAGGGCCACGGCCTCGCCGATGGACGCGACCGCCAGCGCATCGGTCTCGCGCAGGGCGCGCGCCACGCGCACCATGCCGTGGCCGTAGCCGTCGGCCTTGATGGCCGCCATGATGCGGCTGTCGGGTACGGCGTGGCGGGCGACCGCCAGGTTGTGGCGCAGGGCGGAAAGCCGGAGCTCCACACGGGTTGCGCGCATGTCAGTACTCCGCGTCGCGGAAGCTGTCGGACGCAAAATTCTCGAAACGTGTGTACTGGCCGAGGAAGGTCAGGCGCACGGTGCCGATGGGGCCGTTACGCTGCTTGCCGATGATGATCTCGGCCACGCCCTTGTCCGGGCTGTCCTCGTTGTACACCTCATCGCGGTAAATAAACACGATCACGTCCGCATCCTGCTCGATGGCGCCCGACTCGCGCAGGTCGGACATGACCGGACGCTTGTTGGGCCGCTGCTCCAGGCTGCGGTTGAGCTGGGAGAGCGCGATCACCGGCACGTTCAGCTCTTTGGCGAGGGCCTTGAGCGAGCGTGAAATCTCGGAGATCTCCGCGGTGCGGTTTTCCCTGCCCGAACCCGCCACCTGCATGAGCTGCAGGTAGTCGATGACGATGAGGCCAAGGCCATGCTCGTGCTCGCGTGCCAGACGCCGCGCGCGGGCGCGCAGTTCCGTGGGCGTGAGGGCCGGCGTGTCGTCCACGTACAGGGGCACCTCCGCCAGCAGTTGCACGGCGGACGTCAGGCGCGGCCAGTCGTCGTCATCCAGTTTGCCGGTGCGCAGGTTGTGCTGGTTGATGCGCCCGAGCGAGGAGATGAGACGCATGGCAATCTGCTCGCCGGGCATTTCCATGGAGAACACGGCCACAGGCTTGCGCGCCTTGATGGCGGCGTTCTCGGCCAGGTTCATCGCGAAGGTCGTCTTTCCCATTGACGGCCTTCCGGCGATGATGATCAAGTCCGACGGTTGCAGGCCCGAGGTCTTCTCGTCGAAGTCCGTGTAACCGGTGGGTATGCCGGTGACCGGATTGTCCTGTTCGAACAACTGCTCGATCTTGTCCACCGCCTTGACCAGCAGGTCTTTGATGCTGGTGAAGCCGGTGCGTGAGCGCGCGCCCTGATCGGCGATCTCGTAGACGGCCTTCTCCGCCTCGTCGAGCAACTGCTCGACCTTCCTGCCTTCGGGATTGAAGGCGCTGTCGGCAATGGTGTTGGCGACGCCGATGAGCTGGCGCAACACCGAGCGCTCGCGCACGATGTTGGCGTAGTGCTTGATGTTGGCGGCGCTGGGGGTGTTGGAAGCGAGTGCGCCGAGATAGGCGATGCCGCCGACGCTGTCCAGCTCGGCGCGCTTGTCCAGCCACTCGGCCAGGGTGACCACGTCGAAGGGGCTGTTCTGTTCGGCGAGGGAACGGATGGCGCTGAAGATGAGGGCGTGGTCGCGCCGGTAAAAATCCTTCTCGCCCACCAGGTCGGCCACCCGGTCCCAGGCGCCGTTGTCCAGCATCAGGCCGCCAAGCACGGACTGCTCGGCTTCAATGGAATGCGGCGGGACCTTGAGGGCGTCCGCCACGCGATCATGACTCTGAAAGAAAGCTTCGGGCATGCCAGCGTTCTACCGTGCAGCGGTGAAACAGCGCAAGCCCCGCGGCTGCGCTGTCGCAAGGCCGGCAGGCTGCCGGATGCAGGCCTGCCCGCGAAGCAAACACGCAAGTGTCTGATTCGGGTAGCCGCGCCCGCATTTGCATCGTGCGCGGCCGAAAAAAAGGGCCGTAAGCCCTTTCAAAAAAAAACCTGCGTGCCCGCCGGACAGGCCGGCGGGCACGGGAACGGCATCAGCCCGCAACCACCTTCAAGGTGACGGCCTGGGCCACGTCGGAATGCAGCACCAGTTCGATGCTGTATTCGCCGGTGTGGCGCAGGGCGCCCTCGGGCAGCTTCACCTCGGACTTGGCCACTTCCACGCCGGCAGCCGTGATGGCCTCGGCGATGTCGGCGGTGCCCACGGAACCGAACAGCTTGCCTTCCTCACCGGCCTTGGCGGTGATGGTCACTTCGCCAAGGGCGGCGAGCTTCTCGGCACGGGCCTGGGCCTCGGCCAGTTCGGCGGCGGCGGCCTTCTCCAGCTCCGCGCGACGGGCCTCGAACTTGGCCAGGTTGTCGGCGGTGGCCAGCACGGCCTTGCCCTGGGGGATCAGGAAATTACGGCCGTAGCCGTTGCGCACCTTGACCTTGTCACCCAGGTTGCCCAGGTTGCGCACTTTGTCGAGCAGAATGACTTCCATCGTTTTTACCTCTCAAAAATTCCCGCACCCGGACAAAGGGGGGATTAGCCATCATTGCCTTGTTCGCGCTTGGCGCCGAAAAAGGCACGGAAATCGAACCAGGCGTCCGCCAGCCCCAGTGCCGAAAGCGTAATCGCGGTCTGCGGCAGCATCACCAGCAACAACATGTACATCAGCCCCAGCCAGAGGCCATGGGCGCCCTTGAGCCTGACCAGTCCATGCACCACCGCAATGCCGTGCAGCAGCAGCAACACGACCAGCACGGTGACCACGTCGGAGGCAAAGGCGGCGAGCCGCTCGTCTCCCACATAGGCCAGGCCGGCTACCGCCAGCGTGCCCAGGCCCAGCAGCGGGTTGAAGCGCAGCGCGTGAAACTCGCGCTGGAAACCACCCGGGTGGTAGAGCTGCGCCTGCCACCAGCGTGCGATGAACAGGCTGCCCACCAGGCTCAGCGTGAAACCGGCCGCCAGGGCGCCGGTCATCACCGCATAGGCCTCTTCCATGGCGTCCACGGCCGGCCTGCCGGCCTCACGGAACACGGGCTCGAACACGCCGCGCCAGAACGCGGCCGGATCGTCCTGCATCCCGTGGAGCATCACCACGAGCAACACACCGAAGCCCGCGGCCATGGCCAGCACGCGGCCCAGCGATACCGAACGCCGCAGCTCCAGCGCCAGGACCCACATCGGCAGCCACAGGGCCACCAGAAAGGCCGGGCCCGGCACCGCGCTCTGCACCAGCAGCAGCGACAGCGCGGTGACCGCAAGCGCGGCCCCGAGGACCACCCGGGCGCCGTGCCAGGCGCCCAACCGCAGGGTCACCAGCGCCACGGCCGCGCCGCCCAGATAACTGAAGGGCGGCAGGACCAGGGACAACACCGCGCAGACGGAAGCCACGAGAACCGCCTGCATCGGGCCGCGCATGATGTAGCCCGCCAGGAACCTCATGGTCCCGTCTCCCCCGGCGTGCCGGGATCAGTGCTGGTCGCTATAGGGCAGCAGCGCCAGGAAACGGGCGCGCTTGATGGCCGTGGCCAGCTGACGCTGGTACTTGGCCTTGGTGCCCGTGATGCGGCTCGGAACGATCTTGCCGTTCTCGCTGATGTAGTTCTTCAGCGTGGCGAGATCCTTGTAATCGATCTCCTTCACGCCCTCGGCCGTGAAGCGGCAAAACTTCTTGCGACGGAAAAAGCGGCTCATGTTTACGCTCCTGAATGTCTCAATCTCTCACGACCACCCGCAGGTGGTCCCGGCCTCACTCAGCCTCGTCCGCAGACTCGCTCTCCTCGACCGACTCACGCTCGGCGTGATAACGGCGGGATTCCTCGCGATCCTTCTCCTCCTTGGCCTTGGCCATGGGGGAAGGCTCGGTGTCGGCGCAGGGACGCGAGATGATCAGGTTGCGCAGCACGGCGTCGTTGAAACGGAATGCCGACTCCAGCTCACGCATGGTCTCGACCGGGCACTCGATGTTCATCAGCACGTAATGGGCCTTGTGGACCTTGCTGATGGGGTACGCCAGCTGACGCCGGCCCCAGTCTTCGAGACGATGGATCTGGCCGCCGCCGGCTTCGATGGTCGAGCGGTAACGCTCGATCATGGCGGGAACCTGTTCGCTCTGGTCCGGGTGGACCAGGAACACGATTTCGTAGTGATTCACTGTGTGCTCCTCACGGATTGACAGCCTTGGGACCGACCCAAGGCAAGGAGTATTTCCGGGGCCCATCCCCGAAAAGCCGGCTATTGTACCCGCCGCCCCTCCCCCGCGCAAACGCGAACGCCGGCGGATGAAGACAGAAGAAAAAAGCTTAACCACGGGGGACACGGGGAACACGGGGGGGGAAATACGCCGATGGTTATCCGTCACTGTAGGAGCGTCCCCGGCCGCGATTGGCATTGGATACTGCGCTATCGCGGCCGGGGCCGCTCCTACAGAAGGAATTCGGTTTCCCCGTGTTCCCCGTGTCCCCCGTGGTTAATGCTTTTTGCCTTTATGTCGGCTTGTGTTCACTCGCGGGGGCTAGTCGATGCGCTGGCGCAGGGCCTCGAAGAGGCAGATGCCGGTGGCGACGGAGACGTTGAGGCTTTCCACGCTGCCGCGCATGGGGATGCGGACCAGTTGGTCGCAGTGCTCGCGGGTCAGGCGGCGTAGGCCTTTGTCCTCGGCGCCGAGCACCAGGGCCAGGGGGCCGGTGAGGTCAGCCTGGTACAGGGAGGTCTCGGTCTCCCCCGCCGCGCCGATGATGCGCACGCCCGCGTCGCGCAGCATGCGCAGGGTGCGGGCGAGGTTGGTGACCTGCACGAAGGGTGTGGTCTCGGCCGCACCCACCGCCACCTTGCGCACGGTGGCGTTGAGCCCGCAGGCACGGTCACGGGGCGCGATGACCGCGTGCACGCCGGCGGCGTCGGCGCTGCGCAGGCAGGCACCCAGGTTGTGCGGGTCTTGCACGCCGTCGAGCACCAGCAGGAAGGCGGGCTCCTGCAGGCCGACCAGGAGCTGCTCCAGATCGGACTCGTTCAGGCTCTGGGCGGGACGCACCCGGGCGACGGCGCCCTGATGGCGCGCACCACGGGCCAGTTCGTCGAGGCGCTCGCGGCTCACCCAGGAATGGGCCACGCCGCTCTGCTGAAGTCTCTCGGCAAGCGCGCGCACGCGCTGATCACGGCGCGCGGCGTCCAGCCACACCTCGCGCACGCGCCCGGGGGCGCGCAACACCGCCTCTACCGCGTGCAGGCCGTAGACGAGCGTCTCGTCGCTCATCGCTTCTTCACCAGTTCGAAATCGATCTTGCGGTCATCCAGGGACACGCGCGCCACGCGCACGCGCACCTTGTCGGCGAGGCGGAAGATCTTGCGGGTGCGATCGCCCACGAGGCGGTGCGCCGCCGGCTCGAAGTGGAAGTAGTCATCGCCCAGGCCGGTGACGTGCACCAGGCCCTCCACGAAGATGTCCTTGAGCTCCACGAAAATGCCGAAGCCGGTGACGCCGGTGATGATGCCTTCGTATTCCTCGCCCACGCGATCCATCATGTATTCGCACTTGAGCCAGTCCACGGCATCGCGGCTGGCCTCGTCGGCGCGGCGCTCGGTGTTGGAGCAATGCTCGCCGAGCGTCTCCATTTCGGGCCTGCCGTAGCGGAAGGACTCGGGCGTGCCGCCCGCCAGCACGTGGCGGATGGCGCGGTGCACCAGCAGGTCCGGATAGCGGCGGATGGGCGAGGTGAAATGGGCGTAGGCCTCGAACGCCAGGCCGAAGTGACCGGCGTTGTCAGGCGAGTACACCGCCTGCGACAGGCTGCGCAGCAGCACGGTCTGGATGAGGTGCGCATCCGGACGCCCGCTCACCTGTTGCAGCAGGGCCGCATAATGCTTGGGCTCGGGCTTGTCGCCGCCACCGAGTTTCAGGCCCAGTTCCTTGAGGAATTCGCGCAGGTCGGTGAGCTTGGCCTCGGTGGGGCCTTCGTGCACGCGGTAGAGCGTCGGCACGCCGGCGCCCGCGAGGAAATCCGCGGCCGCCACGTTGGCGAGCAGCATGCATTCCTCGATGAGCCTGTGGGCGTCGTTGCGCACCACGGGGACGATGGCCTCGATCTTCTTGCCCGGCCCGAAGACGATCTTCGTCTCGGTGGTCTCGAAATCGATGGCGCCGCGCTTCTGCCGGCGCGCATGCAACGCCTGGTAGAGCTCATGCAGGGTTTCGAGGTGCGGCACGACGGCCTCGTATTCCTTGCGCAAGGCCTTGTCGCCATCCACCAGCATGGCCGCGACCTTGGTGTAGGTCAGGCGTGCATGGGAACGCATCACCGCCGGGTAGAAGCGATAGCCCACCAGCTTGCCCTGGCCGTTCACCTCCATGTCGCAGGCCATGCACAGGCGATCCACCTTGGGGTTGATGGAACACAGGCCGTTGGACAGCACCTCGGGCAGCATGGGCACCACGCGGCCGGGGAAGTACACGGAGTTGCCGCGGCTCACCGCCTCGGCATCCAGCGCCGTACCCGGACGCACGTAATGCGATACGTCGGCGATGGCCACGACGAGCCGCCAGCCCTTGCCGCGCCGTTCGGCATAGACGGCGTCGTCGAAGTCCATGGCGTCCTCGCCGTCGATGGTGACCAGCGGGAGTTCACGCAGGTCGGTACGCCCTGCCTTTGCCTCTTCCGGCACCTCCAGGGGCAGGTCGGCGATCTCCGCCTCGACCAGGGGCGACCACTCCTTCGGCAGGCCGTGGGCGCGGATGGCCACGTCGATCTCCATGCCGGGGGCCATGTGATCGCCCAGGATCTCCACCACGCGGCCGAGCGCCTCGCGGCGCGCCGTGGGGTGCTCCATGATCTCCACCACCACGAACTGGCCCGGCTTCGCGCCGTAGGTCTGGTCCGGGGGCACGATGATGTCCTGGTTGATGCGCTTGTTCTCGGCTTCGACGAAGCCCACGCCCTGGTCGATGAAATAGCGGCCGACCACCTGCCTGTTGGCGCGCTCCAGCACTTCCACCACGGCGGCCTCGCGCCGGCCGCGCCGGTCCACGCCGGCCACGCGGGCGACGATGCGATCGCCGTGCATGACGGCGTGCATCTCACGGGCCGAGAGGAACAGGTCGTCGCCGCCCTCGTCCGGCACCATGAAGCCGAAACCGTCCGGATGGCCGATGACCCGCCCGCGGATCAGGTCCATCTTGTCCACCACGCCATAGGCGCCACGGCGGTTCTGGATGATCTGCCCGTCGCGCTCCATGGCGCGCAGGCGCCGGCGCAAGGCCTCGAGCTGATCGGGATCCTTGAGGCGCAGGGCGCGGGCGATCTGTTCACGATCGAGGGGTTTGCCCTTCTTTTCCAGCACGGCAAGGATGTACTCGCGGCTGGGGATGGGCTTTTCGTATTTTTCGGACTCGCGCTGGGCGAAGGGGTCTGAGGGGGGAAGGTCGGCCATTGAGGTTGTTTTTTCCGTGGGGGGTACAGCTCGTTGCAGCTCATTCTAACAGCCGGCGCCTCGCCATGTGCGGCAACATGCAAGCGGCCGTTGACAAGGTGCGGGCGTATGGGTAAAGTGCGCGCCTCATCGCCGAGGTGGCGGAATTGGTAGACGCGCTAGTTTCAGGTACTAGTGGAGCGATCCGTGGAGGTTCGAGTCCTCTCCTCGGCACCAAATCCCAAGGTGCATAACACCGCCAGTTGAAGAAAAGGCCGCTCTCGAAGCGGCCTTTTTCATTTCCGGCCTTGGAAGAATCAAGATCTCAACGGCAAAGACGCAAGCGACGCGAAGGGAAGACGGCATCAAGAACGACCGGTCACCTGCCCCCAGTCGGTTTTCTCCGCGTCCTCAGCGCCTCCGCGACCTCCGCGTTCCAACCCGCAATATTCCCACTACCCTCCAAAGCAAAAAGCCCGGGCATGCACCCGGGCTTTTTCGTTTCGCAATCCTCAGTCGAACGGATGGCGCAGGACGATGGTCTCGTTGCGGTCGGGACCGGTGGAGACGATGTCGATGGGCACGCCCACGCGCTCTTCGATGCGCTTGAGATAGGCGCGGGCGTTCGCCGGCAGGTCTTCCATGCGCTTCGCCCCCACGGTGGATTCCTTCCAGCCCGGCATTTCCTCGTAGATGGGCTCACAGGCCTCGAAGGCCTCGGCGCCCGCGGGCGGGGTCAGGCGTTCCTGGCCGTCGCAGCGGTAGCCCACGCACAGGCGGATGGTGTCGAGGCCGTCCAGCACGTCGAGCTTGGTGATGCACAGGCCCGAAACGCTGTTGATCTGGATGGAGCGACGCAGGGCCACGGCGTCGAACCAGCCGCAGCGGCGGGGGCGTCCAGTGGTGGAACCGAATTCATGACCGCGGCGCGCCAGATGCTCGCCCATGGCGTCGAACAGCTCGGTGGGGAACGGACCCGAGCCCACGCGCGTGGTATAGGCCTTGGTGATGCCCAGCACGTAGTTCAGGTACTTGGGACCGACGCCCGTGCCGGTGGAAGCGCCGCCGGCCGTGGTGTTGGAGGACGTGACGAACGGGTAGGTGCCGTGGTCGATGTCCAGCAGCGCGCCCTGGGCGCCCTCGAACATGATGCTGTCGCCGCGCTGGTAGGCCTGGTGCAACAGCTCGGTGACATCGGCCACCATGGGGCGCAGCTCTTCGGCCAGGGCCAGGGTTTCGTCCAGCACCTGCTGGAAATCCACCGGGTCGACCTTGAAGTAGTGCTGCAGATTGAAGTTGTGGTAGTCGAGCACCTCGCCCAGCTTGGCGGCGAAACGCTCGCGATGGAACAGGTCGCCGAGGCGCAGGCCGCGGCGCGCGACCTTGTCTTCGTACGCCGGGCCGATGCCGCGGCCGGTGGTGCCGATGGCCTTGGCGCCGCGGGCCTTCTCGCGCGCGTGGTCCAGGGCAACGTGGTAGGGAAGAATGAGCGGGCAGGCATCGCTGATGCGCAGGCGCTCGCGGGCGGGGACACCGCGCTCCTCCAGCTCGCGCAGTTCCTTGAGCAGGGCCGTTGGCGACAGCACCACGCCGTTGCCGATGAGATTCATCACGTTCTCGCGCAAGATACCCGAGGGGATGAGGTGCAGCACCGTCTTGATGCCGTCGATGACCAGCGTATGACCGGCGTTGTGACCACCCTGAAAACGCACCACCACCTGGGCGCGGTCCGTGAGCAGGTCCACCACCTTGCCCTTGCCCTCGTCGCCCCACTGCGTGCCGATGACTACGACATTCTTGCCCATGCTTGTTCTCTCTGCGGCGTCTTGCGCCGGTATGCCAACTCGCCTCAACCCGCGACGGCGACAACCTGCCAGCCGTCAGCCTGGCGCTGGAGCAGGCGATCACAGCCCATCTCCACAGCGCCGCCCTGCTGGCCGGGCAGTGCCCGCACCACGCGTTCGCCGGACGCGCGCAAGGCACGCACCCGCTCCTCGAGCGCGGGATCCTCGTCAGGGGGCGCAAAGATACCACGAAGCGCGGGCTTACCGTCAGGGGCGAGCGACACCAGGGCCTTCAAATCGGCGCTGAAGCCGGTCGCCGGACGGGCACGGCCGAAGATGCGGCCGATGTCATCATAACGCCCGCCCTGGGCGATAGCCTGTCCGCGCCCCGGCACGAAGGCCGCGAAGACCGCGCCGGTGTGGTAGTGATAACCGCGCAACTCCGCCAGATCGAAGTGGAAACGCACCTGCGGCAGGCGCCGGCTCGCCGCCAGCGCCAGGGCGGAAAGATTGGCGAAGGCATGCTGCACGTCCTCGCCGGCCCCGCGCATCACACCGACGGCTTCGTCGAGCACCTCGTGGCCGCCGTTCAGATCGACGAGCGCCGCAAGGCGCGCCCGATCCCCGGCCGCCATGGGCGCCGCGGCCAGGATGGCCTCCACCTCGGGACGGGCCTTGCGCTGCAGGGCCTCGAACAGCCGGGCCTCCGTCTCGCGGCTAAGCCCCGCCTCGCGCGCCAGGCCGCGGAAGATACCCACGTGACCGAGGTCCATGTGCAGTTCGGAAATACCCACCGACTGCAACGCCTCGGCCATGAGGCTCATCACCTCCAGGTCGCTTTCGATGCCCGCGTGACCGTAGAGCTCCGCGCCCACCTGCAACGGACTGCGCGTGCCGCCCAGTTCCTGGGGCCGGGTGCGCAGCACGGAGCCGAGATAGCACAGCCGGGTGGGGGCGTCGTGCTTGATGCGATGGCTGTCGATGCGCGCCGCCTGCGGGGTCATGTCGGCGCGCACCCCCATGAGCCGGCCGGTGAGCTGGTCGGTGATCTTGAAGGTCTGCAGGTCGAGGTCATCGCCGCTGCCGATGAGCAGCGATTCCAGGTATTCGATGAGGGGCGGCTCGACCAGTTCGTAGCCCCACGAGCCGAACAGGTCGAGCAGGCGTCTGCGCAGGTTTTCCAGATGCGCCGCCTCGGGCGGCAGCAGTTCTTCAATGCCTTCGGGCAGCAGCCAGCGGTCGTTCTCGCGCATGAATCAGTTCCTGATGAGGTAAAGCAACACGGCGCCAAGGACCATACTCGCGAGCCCGGAGATCCGCAACGCGCGTTCGTCCATCTGCGCCATGGTAACGAGGGCCTGCCGGAACAATCCCGGCGAGAGCGCCGGCAGAAGACCTTCCAGCACCAGCATCAGGGAAAGCGCGACCCACAGTTCCACGACAATGCTCCAAAAGAAAACGGGCGGCTTGCGCCGCCCGGTTGGTCAAGAATGCCGTTCAGCGACCCTGGGTGTCCTTGAAGTACTTGAAGAACTCCGAGCCGGGGTCGAGCACCAGCACGTCCTGCTGGTTGCTGAACACGTTCTTGTAGGCGTTCAGGCTGCGATAGAGCTTGTAGAACTCCTCGTTGCGCCCGAAGGCCTTGGCGTAGATCTCCGCCGCACGCGCATCGCCTTCACCGCGGGTGCGCTCGGCGTCGCGATAGGCCTCGGCCAGGATGATGGTGCGCTGGCGATCGGCGTCGGCGCGGATGCGTTCCGCCGCCTCGGCGCCGCGCGAACGCAGGTCCTTGGCCACGCGTGCGCGTTCCGCTTCCATGCGCTGGTACACCGAGCTGCTCACCTCGGGCGGCAGTTCGATGCGCTTGATGCGCACGTCCACCACTTCGATGCCGAACGACCTGGCCTGCTCGTCGAACTGATCGCTGATGATGCTCATGATCTGCGCGCGTTCGCCCGAGATGGCCTCCTGGATGGTGCGCTTGCCGAACTCGTTGCGCAGGCCTTCCACCACCACCTGGGACAGGCGCTGGTTGGCGCGCATCTCGTCGCCGCCCGTGGTGCGGTAGAAGGCGGTGACGTCGGTGATGCGCCACTTCACGAAGGCGTCGACGATGACGTTCTTCTTCTCCAGGGTCAGGAAGCGCGCCGGATCCATGTCCAGGGTCATCACGCGCGCGTCGAACTTGCGCACCTTGTTGATGAGCGGGATCTTGAAATGGATGCCCGGGTCGTAGTCCGCGCGTTCGAACTCGCCCAGCCGGAACTTGATGGCCAGTTCACGTTCATTGACCGTGAACAGGGACATGAAGCCCAGCCAGACGAGTACGAGGATGCCTATGACGGGCACCATGGAAATGCGGTTCATCAGCGTACCTCCCTACGGCGCAGGGCGTCGCGGCTGCGCGTATCCACCGTGGCGGCCGGAGCGGCCTGCTCCACCGCGGCCGGCAGCGAGGCCGATGGCGTGCTCGCCTCGCGCTGCGTGATCTTGTCCAGGGGCAGGTAGATGAGGTTGTTGTTGCCCTTGGTGTCCACCAGCACCTTGCTGCTGCGCGAGAGCACCGATTCCAGCGCGTCGAGATACAGGCGCTGGCGCATGATGCTGGGCGCCTTCTGGTACTCGGCAAGCACCTTCACGAAGCGGGCGCTCTCACCTTCGGCTTCGGCGATCACCTGTTCCTTGTAGGCGTTGGCCTCCTCGATCACGCGCGCGGCGGCGCCGCGGGCCTTGGGCAGGATCTCGTTGGCGTAGGCCTCGGCTTCGTTGATGAGGCGCTGCTCGTCCTCGCGCGCCTTCACCGCATCGGCGAACGCGCCCTGCACCTGCTCCGGCGCCTGGGCGTTCTGCATGTTCAGGCTGGTGACCTGCAGGCCGGTCTTGTAACGGTCCAGGGTTTCCTGCAGCACCTGCTGGGAGCGCGCGACGATCTCCGAACGGCCGCCGGTGATCACGAAGTCCATCTTGCTCCTGCCGACCACCTCGCGAATGGCGCTCTCGGTGACGGCACGCAAGGTCTCGTCGGGATCGCGCACGTTGAACAGGTAGTCGCGGGCGTCCTTCACGCGGTACTGCACGGCGAACTTGATGTCCACCAGGTTCTCGTCCTGGGTGAGCATCAGGCCTTCGTCGCCGCGATAGCCCAGCTCCACGCTGCGCACGCTGTCCACGTCCACCACGATGACCTCCTGGATGAGGCGCGGGTACCAGTGCGGGCCTGGGCCCGTGGTGTCGTGATAGGCGCCGAACTGCAGCACCACGCCGCGCTTGCCTTCATCCACGATGTAGATGCCGGACACGGCCCACACGAGGAACACCACGCCGATGATGAAGCCCAGCCCCGAGAGGTTGAACCCGCCCGGCGCAGTCCCGCGGCGCCGGCCGAACAGGCCGCCGAAACGCTCCTGAAGCTTGCGCATCATTTCGTCGAGATCGGGCGGCCCCTGCTCGCCGCCACGGCCGCTCCAAGGATCCTTGGAGCCGCCCGGCTCATTCCAGGCCATGGGTGTCTCCCCAATGTTGGTGGTAGGTAAATTTCATGAAGTCAGAGTCCGCGAATTCTAAAAACCCGTCAGTCACGCCGCAATGAAAGCTCACTGGGCCGGCAGATGCGCCGCGAAATCCGGCGTCTTGCGCAACTGCGACCAAGCCTGTGGCTTCAATTCGACCTCGAGACACCAGTCTCCGTTCTCCTCGATGCGCTCGTTGCGCACCGCGCCCAGGGCATACAGTTGCGCGCGCAACCGGCCTGCGCTGGGCGGCAATTGCAGGGCACGGCGCACCATGCTCGGCCGCAGGAACTCGCCCGCCGCCGCCAGCAGAAGGTCGAAGCCGGCGCCGGTGAGGGCCGAGACGTGCACGCGCCGCACACGGCCGTTTTCGTCACGCTCGATGGCCGGCGCGGCGCCTTCCACCAGATCGATCTTGTTGAACACCTCGATCTGGGGCACGTCCTGGGCGCCGATCTCCGCCAGCACGGCATTTACCTCGGCGATCTTGTCCTGGCGCTCGGGATCGTGCGCATCGATCACGTGCAACAGCAAATCGGCGTCGCGCGTTTCCTGCAGGGTGGAGCGGAATGCCGCCACCAGGTCGTGCGGCAGGTGCCGGATGAAGCCGACGGTATCCACCAGCACCATGCTCTCGCCATCGGCAAGCGGCACGCGCCGCATGGTCGGATCCAGGGTCGCGAACAACTGGTTGGCTGCGAGCACCGCGGCGTCGGTCAGCCGGTTGAAGACCGTGGACTTGCCCGCGTTGGTGTAACCGACCAGTGAGACAACGGGAATCTCCGCGCGGTTTCGTGCGCGGCGACTTTGTTCGCGCTGGCGGTCGACCTTCTCCAGCCGCTTGTTGATCTGCTTGATGCGCTCGCCGAGCAGGCGCCGGTCGGTCTCCAGCTGGGTCTCGCCCGGGCCGCGCAGGCCGATGCCGCCGCGCTGGCGCTCCAGGTGGGTCCAGCCCCGCACCAGGCGGGTGGCGAGGTGACGCAACTGGGCCAGCTCCACCTGCAACTTGCCCTCGTGGGAACTGGCGCGCTGCGCGAAGATGTCCAGGATCAACGCGGTCCGATCCAGCACGCGGCACTGGATCAGCTTCTCCAGATTGCGTTCCTGGGCCGGACTGAGCGGATGGTTCACCAGCACCACCTCGGCCTGCTGCGCCTGCACCACCTCCCGGATCTCGTCGGCCTTGCCGCTGCCGACGAAATACTTGGGCTCGGGCACGCGGCGCCCGCCGGTCACTACCGCTACCGGCTCCACGCCCGCGGAGATGGCCAGATCACGGAATTCCTCCAGATCTTCCCGGTCCTTCTCCTGCTGAAGGTCGAGATGCACCAGAACGGCGCGTTCGCCGCTCTTCGGTCGTTCAAACAAACAGGCCTCCGCTCACGGCTAGCACCGGGGCACGGCCCCGGGACCGATGTTCAGAAACGAGGCGGCTGGGCCGGGGCAGGTTCATCCTGGGACGAGGGCGCTCCGGCCACCGTGCCGGTGCTCAGGCGCACGGGACGGGACGGAACGACGGTCGAGATGGCGTGCTTGTAGACCATCTGACTGACGGAATTCTTGAGCAGCACCACGAATTGATCGAAAGACTCCACCTGACCCTGCAGTTTGATGCCGTTGACCAGATAGATGGAAACCGGGATCCGTTCTTTGCGGAGGGCATTCAGAAAGGGATCTTGCAAGGCTTGCCCTTTACTCATCGAGGGTGTCTCCTTTTTATTATCAGGGGCCAACACGGCCCAAAAAGCCAAAAGGGTCAGGAAAATCACGGCGCTGCCGCGGCTTTCTCACCGTGCGGGAAAGTGTAGCATACCCGTCACCGGCTACTTTATGGCGTTCCGGGCCAGGAATTTCAACGCACGCTCCACAAGATAAGGATCCAGCGCATCCAGCCGTTCGGCCTCAGCCCACTGGCGCAGCCAGGTGAGCTGACGCTTGGCCAATTGACGCGTCGCCGAAACAGCCTTTTCGACCATGGTTTCGGCGTCGTGTTCCCCGGCCAGGTAACCCCAGGCCTGACGATAACCCACGCAGCGGATGGAAGGCAGCTCCGGCGACAGGTCGCCGCGCCGGTAGAGCCGTTCCACCTCTTCGATAAACCCCATCTTCAGCATGGTCTTGAAGCGCACGGCGATGCGCTCGCGCAGCACCTCGCGCTCGGCCGGCATGACCACCATTTCCACGGCGTGATAGGGGAAGGCCTCCCCGCTGCCCCGCGCCAGGAATTCGCTCAGGGGCACGCCCGTGAGCTCGTACACCTCAAGGGCGCGTTGCAGGCGCTGCGGGTCGTTGGGGTGGATGCGCGCGGCGGATGGCGGATCCACGGCGGCGAGCCGCGCGTGCATGGCCTCCCAGCCTTCGGCCGCCGCCTGGGCCTCGATGCGCGCGCGGGTGGCCGGGTCGGCGGACGGCAGCTCGGCCAGGCCCTGCTGCAGGGCGCGGAAGTAGAGCATGGTGCCGCCCACCAGCAGCGGAATACGCCCCCTGGCGTGGCTGGCGCGGATCTCGCGCAAGGCATCGGCCCGGAAGCGGGCGGCCGAGTAGCTTTCCGCCGGGTCCAGGATGTCGATGAGCCGATGGGGCGCCCGCGCGAGCACCTCGGCGTCGGGCTTGGCCGTGCCGATGTCCATGTCGCGGAACACCATGGCGGAATCCACGCTGACGATGTCCAGCGGCAGGCGTTCCGTGAGCGCCACGGCGAGGTCGGTCTTGCCGCTCGCCGTGGGGCCCATGAGCAGCACCACGGGCAGGCGGTTCACGCGGACTCTTCCATCAGGCGCGCCAGGCGCTCCGGACCCAGCTCGCGCCAGACGCCGGGCGCGCGGGCCTGCCTGGCCCGCTCCAGCCAGCGGTTCCTGGCCTCCTCGGAGGAAAGTGTGGGCGTGCGGGCCGCCGCCGCCAGGGCAGCGGCAAGGCGCTCCCTGTCGTCGCCCCGGGCGAGCGCATCGAGCAACGCCGTCGCCGCCCCCTGGGGATCGGCGGACAGCACGGCGGGCACGGCCCGCACCAGTACCGCCTCGTCCGAAACCGGGTTCAGGTCGAAGCCGAGCGCCGCCGGCAGTTCCCCGGCGCCATCGAGGGCGTCCAGCACCGCGGAGTCCGCCCTGACGGTGATGGGAAACAGCAGCGGGCTCGATGGCACAGGGCCTTCGCCGGCAAAGGCAACGGACGCCTCGGCCTGCACCAGGCGGGCAAGGTCCGCCACGCCCAGGCCCTGCGGGCCTTCGGCCATGAGGAAGCGCCCGCCCACCAGCGTCAACGCCCGCCAGGCGGGTTCGGTGACGCCGGCCGGTGCACGCCGGTAATCCGACCCGCGCTCACGAACCTGTCCGCCCGCGGGGGCGCGCGGCGGCGTCGGGGCGGGCTGCACCGGCACTTCTTCCACGGCCGGGTCCCGGCGCAAGGCGTCGCGCACGGCGCTCACCAGGAAGTCGTGCACCAGGCGCGTCTCGCGGAAACGCACCTCGTGCTTGGTGGGATGGACGTTCACGTCCACCTGGGTGGGGTCCATTTCCAGATAGAGCACGAAGGCGGGGTGACGGCCTTCCTCCACCTCGCCCTCGTAGGCCTGGCGCAGCGCGTGGTTCACCACCCGGTCACGGATCATGCGGCCGTTCAGGTACACGTACTGGATGTCGGACTGCGGGCGGGCGTAGCCGCGGCGGCCTATCCAGCCGCTCAGCGTGAGTCCCGCAGCTTCGAAACGCAGCGCGAGGGCATGCTCGATGAAGCCCCGCCCCAGCAGGGCCATGAGACGCCGCTCCTGCTCGCGCGCATCCGTGGCGGCGCGCAGGGAGAACACGGCACGACCGTTGTGGCGCAGGGTGAAGCCGGCGTGAAAGGAGCCGAGGGCGAGGCGCCGCACGACCTCCTCCAGGTGCTCGTATTCGGTGCGCTCCGCGCGCAGGAACTTGCGCCGCGCCGGCACGTTGTGGAACAGATCGCGCACCTCCACGGTGGTGCCCACCGGATGGGCACAGGGCCGCGGTGGCGAGGAGCCGTCGCCCTCCAGGCGCCAGCCACTGTCGCCGTCCGCCGTCCGGCTCGCCAGGCTGAAGCGCGACACCGAGGCGATGCTCGCCAGCGCTTCGCCGCGGAAGCCCAGGCTGCGGATGCCGAGCAGATCGCGCGGACGATCGATCTTGCTGGTGGCGTGGCGGCTCACGGCGAGGATCAGGTCTTCGGGGTGGATGCCGGCGCCGTTGTCGCGCACGCGCAGCAGGCCTGCGCCGCCCTGCTCGGCTTCCACGAGGATGTCGTCGGCGCCCGCGTCGAGGCTGTTCTCGACCAGTTCCTTCACGACCGACGCCGGGCGTTCGACCACTTCACCGGCGGCAATCTGATTGGCGAGTTGCGGGGAAAGGCGGTGGATCCGCCGGGGCACGGATGTCTGCATCCGCCTAGCTTACGGCAGCGGTCAGCTGGACGGAATGCGCAGCACCATGCCCACGCGCAGATCGTCGGAAGGCAGTTGGTTCACGCGCCGCAGGTTCTCCAGGCTCACGTCGTAGTTGCGGGCGATGCCGCTGAGGGTCTCGCCCCGGGCGATCACGTGCTCGCGCTCGCGGGCGCGGGCCAGGTGCGTACCGGGCGGCGGGTTGCTGCGGAAATAGGTGCGAATGCCTTCCATGAGCGCCTGGGCCAGTGCGTACTGATGGCTGGAACTGCGCAACTGGCGCTCCTCCTGGGGATTGGAGATGAAAGCCGTCTCCACCAGCACCGACGGCATGTCGGGCGCCTTCAGCACCTGGAAGCCGGCCTGCTCCACACGGGGTTTGTGCACATAGCCCACCTTGCGCAGGCTGCCCAGCACGCGCGAGGCCGCATCGCTGCTGGCTTCGAGGGTCGCGGTCTGGGAGAGGTCGAGCAGCACCGAGGCGAGCAGATCGTCCTTGTCCTCCAGGCTCACGCCGCCGATCACGTCCGAGGCGTTTTCCTTGTCCGCGAGGATCGCCGCGTATTCGCTGGAGGCGCCCCGTTGCGACAACGTATACACGGAGGCGCCGCGCGCGCGGCGGTCGCGGAAGGCGTCGGCGTGGATGGAAACGAACAGGTCGGCGCGCTGGTCGCGCGCCTTCTTGATGCGCTGCTTGAGGCTCACGTAATAGTCGCCGTCGCGCGTCATGTAGCAGCGCATGCCCGGCTCCTGTTCGATGAGCGCCTTGAGGCGGCGCGCGATGGCGAGCACCACGTCCTTCTCGCGCGTGCCCGTGGGGCCAAGCGCGCCCGGATCCTCGCCGCCGTGGCCGGGGTCAAGAGCGATGACGATGTCGCGCAGCGCGCTGGCATCGCCCCGCTCCACCGTGCGCGCGGGGGCGGCCTTGGCCTCCGGGTCCTCCAGGTCGATGACCAGACGGTCCCCGTATTCCTGGTTGGGACGCAGCACGAAGCTCTTGGGCCGGGCCTTCTGCTTGAGGTCGAGCACCACGCGCAGGATGTCGTTTTCCTGGCGTGCGGTGCGGATGCCCTTCACCAGGCCCTGGGAGAAATCGAAACCGGAGATGGGCTTGTCGAGGCTGGCCCCGGCGATGTCGATGACCACCCGCTCGGGATTGGCCAGGGTGAACAGGGTGTGCTGGACGGGGGCCGTGAGGTCGAAGACCAGGCGGGTGGATTCCGGCGACGGCCACATGCGCACGCCGTTCACCTGCACCCCGCCGGCGGCAAGTGCGCGGGGCACGACAGGCAGCAGCAGCAACCCCGCCAGCGTGCCGAGGGCCGCGCGGCGTTGGCTGCTGAAACCGAAATCTTCTTTCCGCTTAAAGGGATGCAACGGATTCTTCTGCCGCTGTCGAGGTTTTTCGCTAACTTAGTCTCAAGAAAACCAAAGGTCAACCCCAATGTGGAAGTCCGCAAATGAACGCCAACGAACGCAAAGTTGGCGCATAGGGGGTTCCAGTTCGGCAATCCCGGCTCCAGCTTCTGATTCCCCTGTTCGCTGTGCCCCCGTGTTCACGCGTGCCGCCATGCGTGAACGTCCCACACCCATCCACGACGGGATTCATTTGCGTTCATTGGCGTTCATTCGCGGACTTGCCTTCTTCAAGACAGGCCAGGGTGCGTTCGCCGGCGGGGGTGGCGGGTTCCAGGGACAGGCGGCGGCCCGTGCCCTCCCGTTCCAGCCGCAGGGTCAGGTCGGGGGGCGGCAGCCAGCCGGCGCCGCGGGCGGGCCACTCCACCAGGCAGCGCGCCTCGCCGCCGAAGAAGTCGCGCACTCCCATGAATTCCAGCTCCTCGGGGTCGGCCAGGCGGTAGAGGTCGAAGTGGTAGACGGGTCCCGAGGCGGTGTCGTAAGGCTCCACCAGGGTGTAGGTGGGGCTGCGCACCGCCCCCGTGTGGCCGAGGGCGCGCAGGAAACCGCGGGCGAGCGTAGTCTTGCCCGCGCCCAGATCCCCTTCCAGGAACACCACGGCGCCGGCGGGCAGGCAGCGCGCCAGGCGCGCGCCGAACCGCTCGGTGGCCTCGCCATCGGCCAGCAGCACGGAAGTCACGGCACTCATTGATTCACCAGGCGGCGCAGGTGGGGCAGCAGGTCGGTGGCCAGCAGGCCGCGCTCGCCGTCCGCGGCGGCGGCGTCGGCGGCGCAGGCGTGCAGGCAGACGCCCGCGCGGGCCGCGGCGGGCAGGGCAAGTCCCTGGGCGGCGAGCCCGGCGATGACGCCCGTGAGCACGTCGCCCATGCCCCCGCTCGCCATGCCCGGGTTGCCGCGGGTGCAGATCACGGGGCCGCAGTCGGGGGACTGCACCACGGTGCCCGCCCCCTTGAGCACCACCGTACCGCCGTAGCGCGCGGCGATCTCCGCCGCCGCATGCAGGCGATCGCGCTGCACGTCTACGCCCGTGCAGTGCAACAGGCGTGCGGCCTCGCCGGGATGGGGCGTGAGCACCCAGTCGTCGCGGCGCACCGGTTCGGCCGCGAGCAGGGAAAGCGCCGCCGCGTCGACCACCTTGGGCGCGGTGCTCTCGAGCACCTTGCGGAGCAGGCCGCGCCCCCACTCGTCCGTGCCGAGACCGCAGCCGACGGCAACCAGGGTGGCGCGCGCGAGCAGCGGGGTGAGGTCGTCGGGCCCTCCGACGCCGTACACCATCAACTCGGGCCGCCCGGCGATGATCGCCGCGATGTGTTCGGGGCGCGTCGCAACGGTCACCAGCCCGGCGCCCACGCGCAACGCGGCCTCGCCGGCCATGCGCGCCGCGCCGGGGGTGCCGAAATCTCCGCCGATCACCAGCACGTGACCGTAGTGCCCCTTGTGCGTGCTGCGCACCCGCGGGCCCAAGCCCTCACTCTCCCGCAGGCGCAAGGCGACCGGCGTCACGCGCTCGTGGATGGCCGGCGGCGCATCCAGATCGTCCAGCAGCACGGCGCCCGCATGGTCCGGCCCCTGGCCGGTGAACAGGCCCACCTTGAGGCCGATGAAACAGATGGTGGCCGCCGCGTGCACCGCCTCGCCCGGCACGCAGCCGGTGTCCGGATTGAGGCCCGAGGGCAGGTCGAGGGCGAACACCGGCAGGCCGCTGGCATTCATGAGGGCGATGGCCTCGCGCGCGGCGCCCGTCGGCGCACCGCGCGTGCCGCTGCCCAGCACCGCGTCCACCGCCACGTCGAAACCTTCGAGACTCTTGGGCAAGCCGGACACGTGGACGCCCGCGTCCAGCGCCTCGCGCGCGGCGCCCGCGGCCTCGCCCTTGAGCTGGTTCGGCATCACCGTGGCGAACACCTGCGCCTCCAGCCCCGCCGTGCGTGCGAGGCGCGCCACCACGTAACCGTCGCCGCCGTTGTTGCCGCCGCCGCAGAGCACGGCGATGCGCCTCGCCGCGGGCCAGCGCCGCCGCAATTCCTCGAAGGCGCCGCGGCCCGCGCGCGCCATGAGTTCGTGACCGGGGATGCCGAACTCCGTAATGGCGATGTGATCCAGCAGGCGAACCTGTTCGGCGGAATAAAGGCGGTCGGAGAGATTGCGCATGGCGGTTATCATAGCGTCATGACCCCGCCCCAGCACCGCGCCGCGATGGACTACGAGCAGCTCGCCGACGCGATCCGTCGCTGGGGGCGCGAGCTCGGCTTTCGTGACGTGGGCATCGCCGGCGTGGACCTGCCGGAAGCGGAAGCGCAGTTGTTCGCCTGGCTCGCGCAAGGCCGTCACGGCGACATGGAGTACATGGCGCGCCACGGCACGAAGCGCAGCCGTCCCGCCGAGTTGCTGCCCGGCACCGTGAGCATCATCTGTGCACGCATGGATTACTGGCCCGAGGCGGCCGACGCCCGTGCCGTGCTCGCCGACGCCTCGCTCGCCTACGTCTCCCGCTACGCCCTCGGCCGCGACTACCACAAGCTGGTCAGGGCCCGGCTCGCCCGCCTGGCCGAACGCATCGCCGAAGCGGTCGGGCCTTTCGGCCATCGCGTGTTCACCGACAGTGCGCCGGTGCTCGAAAAACCGCTCGCGGCCCAGGCCGGTCTCGGCTGGAGGGGCAGGCACACCAACCTGCTGGCGCGCGACGGCTCGTGGTTTTTCCTGGGCGAGATCTACACCGACCTGCCGCTGCCGCCCGATGGGCCCACGGCCAATCATTGCGGCCTTTGCACGGCCTGCGTGGAGGCCTGTCCCACCGCGGCCCTGAGCGCGGACGGCCGCATCGATGCGCGGCTGTGCATTTCCTATCTCACCATCGAACACCAGGGCGCCATTCCCGAGCCGCTGCGGCCTTTGCTCGGCAACCGCATCTACGGCTGCGACGACTGCCAGCTGGTCTGTCCCTGGAACCGCTTCGCCCAGCCCAGCGCCGAGGCCGATTTCGCCCCGCGCCACGGGCTGGATGCCGCGCCGCTCGTGGCGCTGTTCGCCTGGGACGAAGCGAGCTTCCTCGCCCGTACCGAAGGCTCACCCATCCGCCGCATCGGCCACGAGCGCTGGTTGCGCAACATCGCCGTGGCCTTGGGCAATGCGCCGCCCGACCCGGCCATCGTCGCCGCCCTGCGCACGCGGCAGGATCACCCTTCACCACTGGTGCGCGAGCACGTGGCGTGGGCCCTGAAGCGGCAACTGGCTGGCGACGCCGCGGACTAACGCCAACCACTAAAACAACCGCTGAGAGACGCATGGCACACATCCTCGTGGTGGGCAACGCCACCCTCGACATCGTGAACCTGGTGGACAGCTATCCCCGTGAGGATGACGAGGTGCGCGCCGTCGCGCAGTTCCGCCGGCGCGGCGGCAATGCGGCGAACACCGCGGTGGCGCTCGCGCAACTGGGCCACGCCACCGCCTTCGCGGGCACGCTCGCCGACGAGCCCGACGGCCGGACCATACTCGAGGATCTGACGCAGCACGGTGTGACGACCGCTCACGTGCGCGTGGTCGCGCAGGGCAAGGTACCGACGTCCTACGTCAGCCTGAGCCGCGCCACGGGCTCGCGCACCATCGTGCACTACCGCGACCTGCCCGAGTACGCCGCGGCGGATTTCGCGCGCATACCGCTGGAGGGCATCGACTGGATCCACTTCGAGGGGCGCAATCTGGATGAAGTGCGGCACATGCTGCGCGACAGCCGCGCCCGCGCGCCGCAGGCACGGCTGTCGCTGGAGGCCGAGAAGCCGCGGCCGGGCATGGAGGCGTTGTGCGCGGACGTGGACGTGGTGCTGTTCTCGCGCGTCTATGCGCGCCACCACGGCTTCGAGGACGCCGCCGGTTTCCTGTGCGCGCAGCACGCGCGCCATCCCCATGCCGTGCTCGTCTGCGGCTGGGGCGCCGAGGGCGCCTGGGCCATGTCACCCGCGGGCGAACTGGTGTCCACGCCGGCGTTTCCGCCACCGCAGGTGGTGGACACCCTGGGCGCGGGTGACGTGTTCAATGCGGGCATGATCGACGCCCTCGCGCGCGGCGCCGCGCTCCGGGATGCGCTGGTGCACGCGGCGCGCATCGCCGGGCACAAGTGCGGCCGGCACGGCATCGAAGTCGAACGGGGCTGCTGACAGGAAGGCATCCGCACGCAGGGAACCAGCCGCCCATTCCCTGCGCGCGGCAACGGCTATTCAGATGCCGCCCGGTCTGCAATCTCCGGATAGTAGCGGCACTGATCGCGGCCGTGATGCTTGCCGAAGTACAGCGCCTTGTCCGCCTCGCGGATGAGCCGTTCGAGGATCTCGCCGGCGCTCTCTCCGGCGGCGCCGGGCTGAACGGGCCGGTGCGCAATGCCGATGCTCACGGTGAGCGCGCGGGGGCAAAGCGCCTCGCTGCGTACCGCCAGGCGGATGCGCTCCGCCAGGGCGCGCGCGCCTTCGAGTTCGGTCTCCGGCAGCGCCAGCACGAATTCCTCGCCGCCGAAACGGGCGAGCACGTCCGATTCCCTCACCTGAGCAAGCAGCAACGCGGCCACGTCGCGCAGCACGCCATCGCCCGCGGCATGGCCGAGGGTGTCGTTGATCTGCTTGAAGTGATCGACGTCGATCAGCAACACGCTGAAGGGGTGACCGTAACGCAAGGCGCGGTCCACGGCAGCACGCGCCTCGGGAAAGAAATGGCGGCGATTATGCAGCCCGGTGAGTTCGTCCAGCATGGACCATTCCGCATAGCGGCGCTTGAGCGTCTGCGCCTCGTCGAGCGCCTGCTCCAGTTGTTCCGTGCGCTCTTTCACCAGGGCGTCCATTTTCGCGAGCAGCCGATGGTTGACGATCATCTGGCCGAGGAAACTGGCGAACACCTGCAAGGCCCGCTCGTGGGTTTCGCCGAAGAAATCCACGTGGGGATGGGACACGTTGAGCACGCCGATGGTCTCGCCGTTTGCCTGCACGGGAACCGCGATGACGGCGCCGGCCTCGCTCTCCACGCAGCCGCGGTCGACGAAACGCGGATCCTCGCTGGCGCGACGGCAGTGCTGCAAACGACCCGAGGCGGCCGCCATGCCCACCAGTCCTTCGCTGACCCGGAACCGTCGCGGCGCGTATCGCCTTTCCGCCGCGCCCAGGCCCACCAGGTCGGCCCAGTCCAGCCCGGCGGCGTTGACCAGTTCCTCGCCTTCCAGCAGGAACACGGAACAGCGTTCCAGGTGCTGGTTCAGCGCCAGGACCCGCAAGGCCTGATGGAGCAGTTCGCTCTCGGTGATGTCGTGCAGCGGCACCGTGGACAGCGCGCGCAGCAGCGACATGGCATCGACCATGTCGAGGAAGGTGGCGTTGGCCTGGCGGAAGGCCTGGGCCAGGAGGTCGCTGCCCGGGGTTTCGTCAGCCATGGGCGAGTACACGGGAGAGTTGCCTGATTTGCTCGCGCCGCGCGCCTATCTCGGCCGTGGACTGCTGCACTGCGGCGGCGTCGAGGCCGCAGTCGCTCATGTCCGGCGGCGGGGCGTCCGCGCCCCCGTCCTGCGCCTCCGCCCAGCGCACGGCATGGCGGATCAGACTCGCAAGTACGTGGTGCTCGCCCTTGTGGCCGCTCTCCATGTGGCGCTCCACCACGGCCACGATGTGGCGCGGAAGGCGCCATTTGCGGGCCAGCCAGCCGCCCACGTCGCAGTGGTCGGCGCCGACGATCTCCCGCTCCAGGGCCAGCAGGGCGTCCGCATCCGCCGGACGCGCGCGGAACACCTCGTTCATGGCGCGCGGAAACAGGTGCACCAGCGCGAGCAGGCCGATGCTGTGCAACAGGCCGGCGAGGTAGGCATCGCCCGGCGACGGGCGCGGCGTGATGGTGACGAAGGGAGCGAGCCGCTGGGCCAGCAGCGCCACGGTCATGGCGTGGGCCCAGTAGCGGTCCAGCGCGAAGCCCGGGCAGCGGCTGGCATCGAAAGGCCCGCTCAGCACGATGCCCAAGGCCAGGTTGCGGGCTATGTTGAGGCCAAGCACCTTGAAAATGGCGTCTTCCGCAGTGACCACCGGCTCGGGATAACCGAAGTAGGCCGAATTGGCGACGCCGATGAGCCTGCCGAGCAGGCCCGGGTCCTGCTCGACGATCTGGGCCATCTGCCGCACTTCCAGGTCCGGGTCCTGCACGGCGGCCAGAAACTGGCGCACCACCAGCGACATGGCCGGCAGTTCGTTCAGCTTCTGGATTTCGAGACGGGTCTGTCGCGGGCGGTCATCCTTGCCGGTGGGCGGATCCCGTTCGGCACTCATGCGCTCCATGTCTCAGGCCTTTTCGTCCAACAGGGTGCCCAGGGTCTGGTCGACGGTGCGCAGCACGCTGGCACTCGCCTGCACCTGAAGGCGGTGGGACATGGCGGCCACCAGTGGCTTCACCACGGAGGCCTGGCCTTCCGAGCCGGCGGCGCGCGCCACGGCGGCGGCACTGCGATCGAGTCCTTCGATGCCGCGCCTCACGCCCTGTAGCGCCGACTGCATGACAGGAGGGATGTTCATGGTTGTGACCTCACGCAGATTATGTGCCCGTACGTGCCGAAACAGAAGCCCCGCCGCTCAGCTCCAGCGCCGCCGCAGGCCATCGCGGTTCATGGCCAGCCATTGCAGGGCGATGACCGGCGCGGCCGAATTGATGCGCCCCTGCCGGAACAATTCCCAGGCCTCGTCGAAGCCGACGGTGAACACGCGGATGTCCTCGGACTCGTCCGCCAGCCCGTGCAGGCCGCCGAGGCCGGTGCTGTCCACGCGCCCGCAGAACAGCGAAATGGACTCGGAGGTGCCGCCCGGGCTCACCAGGTAATGGCAGACAGGCTCCAGCGCGGTGGGCTCCACGCCCGCCTCCTCGCGGCACTCGCGCCGGGCCACCTCCTCGGCGGTCTCGCCCGGTTCCACGATGCCGGCGACGATCTCCAGCAACCACGGCCCGCCGGCGGCCTCGAGGGCACCGATGCGGAACTGTTCCAGCAGCACGATGCGATCGCGCACCGGGTCGTACAGCAGCACGGCCACGGCGTGGCCGCGCTCGAACAGTTCGCGCGTCAACACCGGGGTCATGCCGCCGGCAAAGCGGCGGTGGCGCAGACGGTATTTCTCCAGCCTGAAAAAACCTTCATAACAGATGGTCTTTTCCAGGATTTCCACGTCGGGGGACGGTTCAGCCATGGGCACATCCGTGGTTTGTGAGTACAGATGATAGAATCCGGTTATACCACTTTCCCGCACCACCACCGTGAACCATCGCCCCCGCATCCAAGCCGTCGTGCTCGCCGGCGGACTGGGCCGCCGCATGGGCGGCCGCGACAAGGGACTCATCCCGCTCGCCGGGAAGCCCCTGGTGTCGCACGTGCTCGCGGCGCTGGCACCGCAGGTGGATGACGTCGTGCTCAATACCCCTAACCCCGACTATGCCGTCTTCGGCCTGCCGCTGCTCACGGATGCAGTGCCGGATCGGGCCGGTCCCCTGGCGGGCATCCTGGCGGCGCTGGAAGCCACCGACGCCGATCTGGTATTGAGCGTCCCGTGCGACACACCGCGCCTGCCGGCGGATCTGGCGCAGCGCCTGCTGCTCGCCCTGGACGGCCACGAGGCCAGCGCGGCGGCGGACGAGGCGCGACTGCATCCGGTGATCGCCCTGTGGCGCACGCAACTCGCCGGTCGCCTGCGTCGCTATCTGGAGCGCGGCGAACGGCGCGTGGGGGCCTGGCTCGCGGAGGTGGATCACACCGTGGCGCGCTTCGACGCGGACGGCTTCGCCAACGCCAATACCCCCGACGATCTGGCGGCGCTGCAATGAATGCCTGCGTCATCGGTTTCGCCGCCTGGAGCGGTACGGGCAAGACCACGCTGCTGGAAGCCGTGGTGGCGCGGCTGCGGGCGCGCGGACTGAGGCTGGCCGTGATCAAGCACGCCCATCACGACTTCGACATCGATCATCCGGGCAAGGACAGCCACCGTCTGCGCCAGGCCGGCGCGCAGCAGGTGATGGTGGCCTCGCGCCGCCGCTGGGCGCTGATCACCGAGCACGACGACGACCGCCCCGAGCCCCGTCTGGCCGAACTGCTGCCGCAACTGGACGCCTCGGGTCTGGATTTCGTGCTGGTGGAAGGCTTCAAGCACGAACCCATCCCGAAGATCGAACTGCACCGCCCCGCCTTGGGCAAACCGCGGTTGTACCCGGACGACCCGCAGGTCATCGCCATCGCCGCCGACGGGCCGCTCGCCGCCGCGCCCAACCTGCCGGTGCTGGACCTCAACGACGCGGACGCGGTGTGCGATTTCCTCATCGATTACCGCGCGCGCCACGGTGCGCGTGCCAATGGAAGCAAGGACAGGACATGAGCCGACACGAGACCGATCACGATCCGAACTCCCTGAGCTTCGAAGAGGCCCTGCGGCGCGTCAGCGAGGCCGTCACGCCGGTCACCGGCTTCGAGCAACTGGCGCTGCGCGCCGCGCTCGACCGCGTGCTGTACGCGGACGTGGTCTCGCCGCTGAACGTACCGGGCCACGCCAACTCGGCCATGGACGGTTATGCCCTGCGGGCCGACGACCTTCCCGCCGAGGGTGAGCGCGAACTCACGGTCATTGGCACGGCCCTGGCGGGCCATCCCTTCGCGGGCGAGGTGGGCGCGGGCCAGGCCGTGCGCATCATGACCGGCGCCGTGGTGCCCGCCGGCGCCGACACCGTGGTCAAGCAGGAACAGACCCGTGTGCAGGACGGCAAAGTGATCATCGGCGCCGGCCACAAGCGCGGCGCCAACGTGCGCCGTCCCGGCGAGGACATCCGCCAGGGCGAGGTGGTGCTGGCCCGGGGCCGGCGCCTGGCGCCATCCGACCTGGGGCTGCTCGCGTCCCTGGGCATCCCCGAAGTGAAGGTGTTCCGCCGCCCGCGCGTGGCCTTCTTCTCCACGGGCGACGAACTGCGTTCCCTGGGCGAGACCCTGGGCGAAGGCCAGATCTACGACAGCAACCGCTACACCCTGCACGCCATGCTCACCCGCCTGGGCCTGGAGGTGATCGACATGGGCGTGGTGCCGGACGACCGCGAGGCCATCCGCGAGGCCTTCCGCACCGGCGCCGCCTGCGCCGACGTGCTCATCACCTCGGGCGGCGTCTCCGTGGGCGAGGCCGATTTCGTGAAGGAGACCTTGCAGACCCTGGGCCGGGTGAATTTCTGGAAGCTGGCCATGAAACCCGGCAAGCCCCTGGCCTTCGGCCACCTGGGCGACACGGTGTTCTTCGGCCTGCCGGGCAATCCCGTGTCGGTGATGGCGACCTTCTACCAGGTGGTCCAGCCGACCCTGCAGCGCCTGGCCGGCGAGCTCGCCCCCGAACGCCTGCGCCTGCGCGTACCCTGTGCCGAGAACCTCAAGAAGGCCCCCGGACGGCTCGACTTCCAGCGCGGCATCCTGGAGCGCGACGCCACTGGGCAACTGGTGGTGCGCGGCGCCGGGCTGCAGGGCTCGCACGTGCTCTCCGGCATGAGCCGCGCCAACTGCTTCATCGTGCTCCCGGCCGGCTGGGGCAACGTGGAAGCGGGCACCCTGGTGGACGTGGAGCCGTTCGCGGCCTTCGTCTGAAAAACCGGGACACGGGGCGGATCAACCTCCCCGCGTTGTCATTTCGATCTTCCGCCCCTATGTGTTGGGGACGACTTTCTGGCGGAAGGCTGCAATGAACGACAGGAACCTGGAAGCGGACATCGTGGATGAGGCACAAGCGGGAGGGGTCCTGGCCGTGCCCGGGACCGCTGTTCCGACCACCATCCATATCCTGCCGCTCACCGAGCGCCCTTTCTTCCCCGCGCAGACCGCGCCCGTGCTCATGGACGAGGAGCCTTGGCTGCAAACCGTGCGCGACGTGGGCAACACCGCGCACAAGCTGACAGGCCTGCTGCTCCTGAAGGGCGATCTCAGGGAAGGCCTGACCCCCGAGGACTTTCACAACGTAGGCACGGTGGTGCGCGTGCATCACCCCGCCCGCAACAGCGGCAAGATCCAGTTCATTGCCGAAGGCGTGCAGCGCTTTCGCATCGTGCGCTGGCTGACGGACAAGCCGCCCTTCATGGCCGAGGTGAGCTATCCCGAACGGCCCCACGGCAAGGCCAACGAGCAGGTGCGCGCCTATGCCATGGCCATCATCAGCACCATCAAGGAGCTCATCCCCCTCAATCCGCTGTACAGCGAGGAACTGAAATACTTCATCGAACGCTTCAGCCCCAGCGACCCCTCGCCCATCACCGATTTCGCCGCCGGTCTCACCAGCGCCGGCAAGGACGCCTTGCAGGAGGTGCTGGAGACCTTCCCGCTGGTACGGCGCATGGAAAAGGTGCTGGTGCTGCTGAAGAAGGAACTGGACGTGGCCAGGATCCAGGCCCAGATCCGCGAGAAGGTCAACGAGCGCATGACCGAGCAGCAGCGCAAGTTCTTCCTGCGCGAACAGCTCAAGGAGATCCAGAAGGAACTGGGGCTGGAAAAGGACGATCGCACCGCCGACGTGGAACGCTTCCGCGAGCGCCTCGCCAAACTGCGGCTACCCGAACCGGCGCAGAAGCGCGTCAACGACGAACTGGAAAAGCTCTCCATCCTCGAAACCGGTTCGCCGGAATACGGCGTCACGCGCAACTACCTGGACTGGATCACCGCCCTGCCCTGGGGCGTGTATTCCGAGGACAAGCTGGACCTGGAGCGCGCCCGCGCCATCCTCGACCGCGACCACGACGGCCTGGAGGACGTGAAAGACCGCATCATCGAATTCCTCGCCGTGGGCGCCCTCAAGGGCGAAGTGGCCGGTTCCATCGTTCTGCTGGTGGGCCCGCCGGGCGTAGGCAAGACCTCCATCGGCAAGAGCATCGCCGAGGCCCTGGGCCGGCGCTTCTACCGCTTCTCCCTGGGCGGCATGCGCGACGAGGCGGAAATCAAAGGCCATCGCCGTACCTACATCGGCGCCATGCCCGGCAAGTTCATCCAGGCCATCAAGGAGGCGGGCACCGCCAATCCGCTCATCATGCTGGACGAGATCGACAAGATCGGCGCCAGCTTCCAGGGCGACCCGGCCTCGGCGCTGCTTGAGGTGCTCGACCCGGCGCAGAACAACGACTTCCTCGATCACTACCTGGACGTGCGCTTCGACCTGTCCAAGGTGCTGTTCGTGTGCACGGCCAACCAGCTCGATACCGTGCCCGCGCCGCTGCTCGATCGCATGGAGGTCATCCGCCTCTCCGGCTACATCACGGAAGAAAAGATGGCCATCACCAAGCACCACCTGTGGCCGCGGCAACTGGAAAAGGCGGGCCTGAAGAAGAGCCGCATCAAGATCTCCGACACGGCCTTGCGCCAGATCATCGAGGGCTATGCCCGCGAGGCCGGCGTGCGCACGCTGGAAAAGCGCCTCGGCCAGATCGTGCGCAAGGCCGCGGTGAAATTCGTCAAGGGCGAAGCCAAAACCGTCACCGTGGGTCCGCGCGACCTGGAAAAATTCCTGGGCAAGCCGCCCTTCCAGAAGGAGAAGCTCATCGGCGGCGTGGGCGTGGTCACGGGACTGGCCTGGACCGCCCTCGGCGGCGCCACGCTCAGCATCGAGGCTACCCTGGTGCACAGCAAGAACCGCGGCTTCAAGCTCACCGGCAAGCTGGGCGACGTGATGCGCGAATCGGCGGAGATCGCCTACAGCTACGTGGCCTCGCACCTGGACGAGTTCGGCGGCAAGACCAACTACTTCGACGAGGCCTTCGTACACCTGCACGTGCCCGAGGGCGCCACGCCCAAGGACGGCCCCAGCGCCGGCGTCACCATGGCCACTGCGCTCTTGTCGCTGGCACGCGGCGAACGCATCAAACGCCCGCTCGCCATGACCGGTGAACTCACCCTCACCGGCCAGGTATTCCCGGTGGGCGGCATCCGCGAAAAGGTCATCGCTGCGCGCCGCGCCAAGGTCATGGAAGTGATCCTGCCCGAAGCCAATTGCGGCGACTTCGAAGAACTGCCCGAGCACATCCGGCGCGGCATGAAGGCGCACTTCGTGGACCACTACCGCGAGGTGGTGGACGTGGTGTTCCCGCCGAAGAAACGAAATCCTGCAGGTGCGTAGGTCACGTTGCCGCGCAGCGGCTACGTGACACATCCGAACCGCCCATCGTCACGCAGGCGCTTCGCGCCAACGTGACCTACGGCGCAGGGCAATCACCTGTAGGAGCGGCCTCAGGCCGCGATGGGCCTCACCACCGACGGCTGATATCGCGGGCTGAGCCCGCTCCTACAAGGCAGACGACGCGAGACAGAATGCGAGAACGGGAAGCCGCCTTGATTCAGCGGCCCCCGGGAACCCGCAGCCCGGTACCTACTCATCGTCACCGAGAGCACCCCGGACCACGGCACGCGTTCCCTCGCTGAACTGAGCGAACTCTTCATCCGTGAGCAGGCCCATTCGGCATATGCTGATGATGGTGTAAATCGCCGTAGAACGGCGCATATCATTGAAGGCATGCGCCAGTTCCTTATCCCGCTGACGAATGAGTTCGAACAGCTTCAGATAGCGCTCATGCGCGGAACCACTGCTGCTGGACGCGACTTCAACACTCTCGGCAAGAATGCGTTGGCACAGCCGCTCAAGTGCCGCAGGCTTCACCCGCCTCAAAACCTTCCAATCCGCCTCGCTAACGGACCTCATGCGCTCTCCTGAAAAAATTGACCGACCACCGGACTAGCTTACCGAAACATCTGTAGGAGCCCACACCGTGGGCGAATGCCATTCTAACCGCCGGCGATCATCGAATCCGAATTCACCGACAATGTCGGCTCCTACAACACAGGTTCACCGACGCACCGGTAGGAGCCCACACCGTGGGCGAATGCCTTTCCAACCGCCCGGCGACACCGAATCCGAATTCACCGACAATGTCGGCTCCTACAACACAGGTTCACCGAAGCACCGGTAGGAGCCCACACCGTGGGCGAATGCCTTTCTAATCGCGGCGGTCATCAAATCCGAATTCGCCGACAATGTCGGCCCCTACAACACAGGTTCACCGACGCATCCGTAGGAGCCCACATCGTGGGCGAATACCTTTCCAATTACGACCAATTACCTTTTCAAACCCACCACTTTCCACAACCAGCCCGTGAACAGCCAGATGACGATGCTCCGCGTGCTCCGACCCATGGGCCTCACCCGCGTATTCTGAAACGCCACGAGCCGCCATTCGCCCTCGCGCTTGACCACAACCAGCGTCTGAATCGACTCCCACTCCGGCGCGGGCTGTGACTTCCCTCGCATGATGGTCCCTCCGCGCGCATGCATCAGGGCCACGCCAGGACCCAGGAACCGCACGCTCTCGACCTCCCCCACAAGCCTCGTCCCCTTGAGCCATTTGTCGAACAACGGCTGATGAAACGAAACGATCTCCTTCCGACCCTTGAAGTGCGTGCCGTCGAATGCAACCAGATGCGCGTCCTCGGTGAAGGGTCCGGCAAAGGCCTCGGCATCGCCATTGTTCCAGCCATCCATCAGTCGCAAGTAGAGGGCGCGGACGGCGGCCTCGTCCTCGGGTTGCTGGGATTGCGGCTGAGGTGTCTCTGGGCTCATGCCGTTCTCTCCCTCCTTGGATGTTTGAGAGGATGTGCCCATCCTTCAGACGCGCCTGGGAGGTGGTCACGTGACAACGTGATACTCGCGGCTTACCTCCGCCACCTGCATGGAATATTCCTTGTACCACCGCTCACGCCCCGCCTGCTGCGCCAGTACATGCTCCGGGGGGCCACCTTGAGCAGGATCCCTTTGCGGCTGACGGTGAACCCAAGGAACTTGCGATTCCATGGTCTGTCCACGGCGCTCTTTCGTGCATTCACTGTGAGTCGCAGCGAGTCTTCGAAATAGCGCGTTACGCTGGCCATCACTCGTTCGCCTGCGCGTCGGCTTTGGACCACGATGTTGCAGTCGTCGGCGTAGCGGGCGAAGCGGTGGCCGCGCCGGGCCAGTTCCCAGTCCAGTTCGTCCAGCACCACGTTGACGAGGACCGGCGACAGTGGGCCGCCTTGCGGCACGCCTATCGTGGTCGGTTCATTTTCCTCGCCGATGCGCACCCCGGCCTTCAGGAAGCGGTTGATGAGTCGCAGCAGCGCCGGATCATTGGCATGGCGTTTCAGCCGCGTCATGAGCCGGTCGTGATTGACACGGTCGAAGAACGCTTCCAGGTCGAGGTCCACGACCCAACGCCGCCCGCTGCGAATATCCGCTTGGAGCTGACGCACCGCTTGGTGCGCCGAGCGGCCAGGGCGGAATCCATAGCTGCGGTCGTGGAAGTGGGGTTCCCATTGTGCGCTGATGACCTGCGCAATGGCTTGCTGGATGAAGCGGTCCAACACCGTCGGGATCCCCAGCGGCCGCATGCGGCCGTCGGGCTTTGGGATCTCCACCCGCTTGACCGCGCTGCGAGACGCCCGAGAGAAAGGCGAAACGTTCCGGGCGTCGGGCTGAGGTACTTGTTGGGCGAATAACCGTTACGTCTTGTGAAGCTGAACAACATTTGTTGACCCTGCTGGCTCGGATACATCACTCGCCTTGCGCAGCGCGGCGGGTGACACATTCCAATGTTCCCCTGTGTCGGTGATCACGGTGACTGTCTTCTTGTTGTATCGGGTCACCACACCGAACATGAGAGGCCGACCATCCGCCTGAAAGCAAACACGCTCTCCCAAAGAAAGCTCCAGCATTGCTTTGTGGGCACGCATCTGTTGCAAGAAGCGAAGTCGCGCAACCACTCGGTTGTTGAGATCGATGAGTTCGGCCTCTGTCAGCTTATCAATGTCGATCTTCATCACTCCTCCGAGCCGCCAATCTGATTGCCCAACGCTGCCGTTCAGCGGCGTGCCGCTTGCGGCGCGTCCGCTGCAACGGTAAGTTAGGTTTCAGCATCTGCACCAGCCGTCTGCACTTTCTCCGCGAGCATGTCCGCTGCACGTTCTATCGTGACCTTTCGGAGATCAACGTGCCCGATCGTGTCTGAAATGCCCACTACTTTCACATCATCGACTATGACCGGTAGAAGGTATTCTTGCGTGCGTTTCTTCGCTGCCGATTTTCCAATTGATACTTCGAACTCGGTCCAATCACGCTCAGGATAGCTTTCCGACAAGAAAACGACCATATAAAGCGCCTCGGATGAATACACCTGCGACAGGAGAACGCGGAGATCTTGACCCCAAAGCATCGCCTGCTGATCAAAGTCGTAAAACACCGAAAGGCCTCGATCTTGGAGAGCCCTGACGAATTCCTCGACCTTTGACCGTATGTCTCCCGCAAATGAAACGGCAACGTCGTACGGATAATGCGACGTGCGAATAGCCACGCGCCGCCTTATCTCATCGATATCCAGTAAGTTCATGTAGAAACGAAACGTTGGATCTTCGATCGATACAGCTTTGCCTTTTGCAAAATGGAGCGTATCTTCGAGCCTTTGTTCTGCGATGACTTCCTCAAGATTGTTCAGGCAGTTATAGAAGGACGTGGCTTTCCGCTTCCGCTCATCTCGATCCGCAACCGTTCCGACCACGTCTTGATATAGGCTGGCGGTCGGAATTTCAGAGCGTCTGTCGCGCGCGATTGACGCCACGATGTCGAAGTAAGTGTTGTGAACTGCCCGCGCCCGGCGCTTACCTTGTGCCAAGCCAACGACTTTGCCCATGTATTTCGCGTGAAACACGCGAAGCACCGAGTCCCGCAGATTTTTTAGATCGTGGTCAATTTCCTTTCGCTCACCGGGAATGGTGCTCTCAATCCCAGCCTCAATGCAGCACGTCTTGCAAATGACCTGAATCACCGATGGGACACAATTCGACGCGCCAATGATTTGCTGCTGCAAGGCCTCAGTGAACTTGACGTTAAGCGCGTCTTCTCCCAGACGAATAAGCTCCCGCGTAAACGGATCGTCTTGAGCTCGGATTTCAAACGGATCATTTCGAATGCCGAGTTCCGGATCAGCGCCATACAGATCTGCAGCTGACGACGCGATGCCGATAACGACGAACCGTGCGCC
>JBFXES010000012.1:0-36187 GCA_050179875.1 Thiohalomonadaceae bacterium | reverse complement strand
CGGCGGTACCGGCGTGACCTGCCCTGTCGGCGTGTTGGAGTGAACGCATAAACGCGGAGGACGCGGAGGACGCGGAGGGCGCGGAGAATCAGCAGCGTCATTACCGGATTCCGCCGTCAGTCCCACTGAGTACACCGGCACGGTGGCGAGAGAAAACGGTCTTCTCCGCATGCTCCGCGCCTCCGCGTCCTCCGCGTCCTCCGCGTCCGACCCCGCGGGGTCAGATCCCGGGCGGCGTTAATGCAGCGGCCTCCAGGCGGTCTTCCAGCGGGTCTTCCAGGCCATGGAAAAAGTCGAGGCCGGTGAGTTTCTCGACTTCATCCACGCTGACCACGTAGCGCGCGAGCGCTTCGTCGCCGCGCACCTGCTGCGGGATCACAAACGCGAACAGGCGCGGTGAGCCGTCGGTCTCGGTGACCGCGAACAGCTTGTAGAACGCATCGGGGATCTCCACCAGCAGGTGACTGCTCAGGCGCTCACGTTCGCCGCTGAACACCGGGCCGGTGGTCACCCACACCTCGCCGAAGCGGGGCGTGAGCGTGTCGAGTTCGTATCGTTCCAGGCGTTGCCACACGCCCTGGTTGAGCGCGCTGCGTTGGGGCGAGATGTTGGTCATGCGGAAGCTCGCGTGCTGCGCATCGCGCCCGTACAACTGCGCCATGGCATGGTTGGGCGCGAGATGGCCGCGGTCGTATCCGCTGCGGGTGTAGCTGTCGTGATCGATGAGGCCGAAGGCGCGCCAGTCGGCGCTGAAGCGCTCGGGTCGCGGCAGTCGCCGCGCTTCGTGCGGCGGCTGGGTGAGGCGATAGGTCACCCACAGCGCGTTACCGCGCAAGTCCGACCAGCCGAGCATGAAACCGGGATTGCGCAACACGCGGGTCCAGGTGAGGACATCGCTCCCCGATTGCGGCATGCCCATCCAGGTCATCATGGGACGGGCCGTGGTCACTTCATGCACGTAGTCGGCGACGAGCGCGACGCCCAGCAGGATGGCGCCGATGAGGGAGCGGGGGTGGAGGAATCGGCGTGTGCGGCGGCGTGACATGGGGATACCTGCGGGCAGGCCTGCGATTATACCCGAGCGCCCCGGCCCGTCCCCGCCAAGGCCATCCACGCCGTCGCGCTGGTGTCATGCCGCGGCCTTGACTACGTTTTTTTCACCCCTGACAGGTGCTTTCGAATCCTTCACGAGGGAGAAAGCGTGTGGACCTTCGCATCCCGGCCCTTCCCGACCACATCGGTCGTCACGCGTTGAACATCGCGTGCCGGCTGTCGCCTGCGGCCAAGCCATGCGCCCGGTGCGTCGCATGATGGACTACCTGCGTGCCGGAACCCGGGAAAGGGGCACGCCCGTCACGCCGGCATCGCCGCGCCTCCCTCCCGTGGACCTGGCCATGATCGGCGCGGAGCATGCCGATACGTCGCTGCTGTTCGGGCGGCTGGCGGCGCATCCCGCCTTCCATACCCACCGCACCGAGCAGATGACCTATTTCGCGAACCCGGGCGAGCACGCCCGCGGCTATGCGCACGCGTTCCGCCATCATTACGGCGCGGCGCGCGGCGACACCGTGCTGGTGGCGCGCTGCGACACCATGCTGGACGTGCCCGCCTCGCTCGATCGGCTGGCCGGGCACAATGCCGCGGCGCACGTGGTGGTGATGCTGAGGCACCCCGTGGAACGCGCCTGGGCCGCCTACTGGCACGCGCGGCGCACAGGACGCGAGCCCCTGCCGCGCTTCGAGATGGCCATTGCCGCGGAGGAACTGGGGCATGGGGATCGGCGCTATCTGGGGCGCGGCAAGTACAGCCGTCAGCTCGCGCACCTGTTCGCACGCTTCCCCGCGCGCCGCATCCACGTGTTCATCGCGGAAGACGCCGCCGCCGATCCGGACGGCGCCTGCGAGCGCCTGTGTTCCGTGTTCGAAGCGGGAGCGCCGGTGCGGGCTTGCGACCAGGCGTACGGCGCCGAGCCCGCGGGAAAGACCCTGTACGCAACCCTGCGCCGGGCCTTTGCCCATCTGATCCGCCGCGGCGGATCGCCTCCCCTCATACCGGAAATGGTCGGGCCGCTGCGTCGGCGCCTGGTCGCCTATTTCGAACCCTACAACCAGGAACTCGAGCACATGCTCGGGCGCAACCTGCACGCCTGGCGCCGCTGAGTCCTGCACAAGCTACATTTCTCACACACATTCACCCCTGTCTCACCAGCGCTCCGCGGGCGACGGCGTGCGGACGCAGGCCGTGCGAGGGAAACGAGTGGACGAGCCGGCGCTGCGCATCGCCATCCTTCTGCCCTTCACCAGAAACGAGGCGTGGGACGCGGCACGGGAGATCGCCTCGCGTCTTGCCGACGCCGGTCATGACGTGACCTTGTTCAGCGCCACGCGGGAGCCTCGTGTCCACGGGCGCAGGTTGCGTGAGGTGCAGGTGCGTGTCCCGCCCCTGGGTCCGTTGGCGGCCGGGCTGGCGCACGTGCTCGCGCTGGTGCGCGCCGCCCGTGGTTTCGATCTGGTTTATCTGATCTCACCCGGTGTGGCGGCGGGGCTGTGGCCGCTGTTCTCCCGCACGCCGCTGTGGGTCAACCTCCAGGGGAGCGCTCCATCGCGAGGTGCATGGGCGAGGCTCCGTGAGCGCCTGAGCCTGGCCGCGGCCCACACCGTGGTGCTGGACAGCGAGGCCGCCCTCGATGACTTACGCGCGCGTCATCCCGGGTTGCCGCCCGCACGCGTGATCCCGCAGGCGGTGGAGCTGACGCCCTGCGCCGATCCGGAGCCGCTGGTGGATTACGAACTGGCCCCGGCCTGTTATTACCTCGCAACCTGTGCGCTCGCGCCGGAGCACCACGTGCGCGAGATCATCGAAGGCTTCCTGGCCGCCCATGCCGCCTTTCCGCTGGTAATCGTCGGCGATCCCGGCCGCGACACGCCCTATGCCAGCGAGCTGCGGCTGCTCGCCGGTGCGCGCGTGCGTTTCATGGGCACGGTGGACGATCACGCGCGGCTGCGTCTGTTGCGTTGCCATGCGCGCGCCTGCTTTCACGGCCGCGCGCTGGGAGGCGGTGGCGCCCTGCTGGAGGCGCTTGGCTGCGGCAGCCCGGTCATCGCCCTCGACAGCCCCGTGAACCGCGAGCTCGCCGGTGAACTGGCGCGCTATTTCGTCACCGCCGCGGACATTCCCGCCGCCGTGGCCTGGGCCGAAGACCTGGACGGCCCGGAGCGTCACGCGCGCGCCGCCGCAGCGCGCGCACGCGTTGCCGCGGCGTACGGCTGGGAACGGGTCACGGCCCTGCACCTGGAGGCGCTGCAGTCCCTTTCCCGCTCGCCCTAGCCATGGCGTGCCGTTGCCCGAGCGCACCTTATCGCCGGCGGTCGCTTCATCACGACTGAACATTTCGTGGGTTGGCTCACGTTCGCGATGAGAAGGGATCGCGCGAACATCTATACTCGATTCGCCGAACGACGGCGCCAGGGAAAGGTGCCGCGGGCGGAAGCACAACCGCCCGGGAAACCCTGAACCCATGTGACCACGGAGGGTGCATGCAATCGTCCTATTCCGCGTCGCAATGGAGTGCGCTGCTCGCCCTCCGCCTGCTCATGGGCTGTTATCTGCTGTATCTGGGCCTGTACGCCCTGGGCGTGCTCGGCTGGGACGAGCCGCGCCAGATCCCCGCAGGCAGCCTCCTGCTGCATTACCTGGAGCAGGTCGAGCCGGCCCCGCGCTTCGTGGCCGCGGCCGAGAGCGTGCACGCCACGGTCCTGACCGCCCTCGGTTGCGCGCTCGTGCTCGGCTTCTTCGAGCGCACCGTGAGTGCCCTCGGCCTATTCCTGCTGCTGGCCGGTGTGATCCTCAGGGCGCCCCTGTTCGCAGAGACGTCGGTGTTTGCCGCACTCGCGCTGGTGAGCGAGCAGATCGCCGCCGTGATCGCCGCCGCCGTGGTGCTGGTGTTTCCCACGGGCCACGTGCTCGGCCTCGATGCCCTGCGCCTGCGGCAGGCCGCGGCCCTGGCCGTGCCGACGCCTGCGAGCGCCGTCGCCGTTGCCGTGGACGAGCCCGCGTCAAGCAACGAACTCGATACGGAGTTCGCTCCCGTCACCGGGTTCACCGACGAACCGGAGGCGGCCAACGTCGTTTCGCGAGGGCGTCCGGGCGCGAGATCCCGTCGGCTGCGCGTGGCCTCGGGCGAGTCGTCATGAACGGTCTGCACCAGCCCGGGCGTCGCAGGCTGCTGAAGGGCCTGGTGGGCGTGCCCGTGCTCGCCGCCTTCGGCGCCGGCGTGGTGGATTCCCGCCATGGGGGTGGCGCGCCCGGCAGCCTGCCGGCGGCGCCTCACCTGGACGTCGCCTTGCCGCCGCTGCCAACCCTCGCGGGCGAGCCGCTGAGAATCGGCATCATCGGCGTCGGCAGGCGCGGCCGCGTCCTGCTCAGGCACTGCCTGCATGGCGAGCTGAAGGTCTCGGTGGCGGCCATCTGCGACGCGTTCGACGTCCATGCCCACGAAGCACTGGCACAGGCGCGGCGCGCCGGTCACCGCCCGCGGCGCGCGCGCAGTTATCACGAGGTGGTGGAAGGCGCCGACATCGACGCGGTGATCGTCGCCACGCCCGATCACTGGCACGCGACCATGGCGCAGGCAGCGCTGGAAGCGGGCAAGCATGTCTACGTGGAGCGCTGCCTGGGCCTGCGCCTGCGCGAGACCCTCGCGCTCCATGACGCCGCCGTGCGCTCATCGGCCGTGTTGCAGGTCGGACATCAGCACCGCCAGACGGAGGCCTTCTTCGCCGCGTGCGCCGCATTGCGCGAGGGCTTGCTCGGCCACGTGAGTCTGGTGCAGGCCAGTGCGCGCCACGCGGGCACCCACGGTCCCTGGCAGGCGCCGCCGCACCCGGAGGCCAACGCGCGCAGCGTGGACTGGCGCCAGTTCCTCGGTCCGGCGCCCTCCGCGTTGTTCGATACCGAGCACTTCTTTCGCTGGCGCCGCTGGTGGAGCTACGGCGCGGGGCTGGCGAGCGCGTCACTGACGCGGGACTTCGATCGGCTCAACGGCGTGCTCGGCCTCGGCATCCCGCGCGCGGTGGTGGCTTCCGGGGGCGTCTACATCCACCGCGACGGCCGCGAGGTGCCCGACGTGCTGAACGTGAGCATGGAGTTCCCGGAGCACAAGGGACCCGTCGAATCCGGTGCAGGCCTCGCATTCGCCTACGGCGCCGCCCTCGGCGGCGATCACGCCAATGAAGCGGCCCTGGTGGGCAGCGAAGCCACGCTGCGTTGGGACGGGACGCTGGCGCTCTATCCGCATGCCCATGCGGCGGCGCAGGTGCCGGCCGAACCCAGGCTGCTGCATGCGCCCCGCGCCACGGTGGCCAACAGCGCCGCGCCGTACGCGGGCGAGCAATACACCTGGCGCGAAGGGCGTTTGTACGACGCCACTTACCTGCACCTGCGGGAATGGCTTGCCTGCGCGCGTCAGGGCGGCACGCCCAGTTGCGGCATCGCGCAGGGCTTCGCCGAGGCGATCACCGCGCAGATGGCCACGCTCGCCTACCGCCTTGGCCGGCGCATCGAATGGGACGCCCGGAATCGCCGCCTGGTCAACGTCACGCGTCAGGAGCTGGAATCCCTCAACATGGCATGAACGACTCGCAGCCCGCGCCGTGGAGCCTGTTCGCTGAGTTCCACGATCTGTGGTTGTTGATTCGTCGTTCTCGCGAACGTAGACGCTGTATTCCACATCTCACGCGATCGTCGTCGCCTTGAATCTCCCCCTGCATGGTTGGTTCGTGCGCCGAAGGAACGGGACTTTGCGGACGCGTGGCAAGCGCCGCACCGGAGCCCGCTTGTCACGGCACCGTGACCGGACGCAGAACCTCGGGGCTATACATGAAAGAGCCCACCGGGGACGTGTCACATGGAACGTCGCACGCGCTGCGCCCCTTGGATCGTGTTGCTTGCCGCGGTCTCCCAGGCCTGCGCAGAACCGGCTTCACCGCAGGCCGCACTGCCCGCACTCGCAGAACTTTCATACCTGCCCTTGGGTGCTGCACAGCCCGCTGCTTCGCCAGGTGCGGGGCGCGTGACGCTGGATCCCGTCGGCCTCGGCTCCCTTGCCGCGCGTCTGAGCTACCGGGCCACATCCGCCTGGGCGTTTTCAGCCAGCGCCTTTGGTACCGGAGAGGAGATTGATGGCTGGGGTGGAACCGCAGTCTCGGCGATGTTCGTGCAACCCATGGGCACGGAGGCGTTCACCGCCGCCGCCGGCTGGGGCCGGACGAGCATGGCGGGCGAAATCGCGGATAGCTTCCTGCTGGTGGGCAGCTTTCATTACGCGCACCACCAGTTCTTCGCGCGCGCCGCCAGTGTGTCCCACAACGAAGAGTCAGGCGGCGCTCGCACGCACCCGGTCACGGCCGGCACGCTCGGTTACACCTATGCCAGGCGCCACGGACGCCAGGAGATCGGCATCGGCGTCAGCATCACCGCCTTCAAGGTGCCGCCGGCGCTGGAACAGGCCTACGGCGAGCTGCCGCTCGCGTGGCAGTTGCACCTGAGCGTGCAGGCCGCGTCGGCTCGCGAGAGCCACTGAGCCGGCTCTTCCCTCTACCTGCCCACGCCTCGCCCGAGCAGTTGCGCATTGATGGCGACGATGATGGTGGAGGCGGACATGAACACCGCACCCACCGCCGGTGACAGCAGGACGCCCGCCTGATAGAGAACGCCGGCGGCGAGGGGGATGGTGATCACGTTGTAACCCGTGGCCCACCACAGGTTCTGCACCATCTTGCGGTAGGTGCGCCGTGCCAGGCCGACAATGGCGGTCACGTCGCGCGGATCGGAGCGCACCAGCACGATGTCGGCGGACTCGATGGCCACGTCGGTGCCGGCGCCGATGGCGATGCCCACGTCCGCGACCACGAGTGCGGGCGCGTCGTTGATGCCGTCGCCCACCATCGCAACGCGCAATCTGCGCGCCTGCAGCGCGTGGATCCTGTCGGCCTTCTGGTCGGGCAGCACCTCGGCGAAGTAGTCGTCAAGCGCCAGTTCCCGTGCCACCCAGGCGGCGACCGCGCGCGCATCGCCGGTGAGCATCATCACCTGCACGCCCATGGCCTTGAGCTGCGCGATGGCATCGCGCGACTCGCTGCGAATGATGTCCGCGAGGGTGATCGCCGCCGCGGGCGTGTCGTCCACCAGCACGAACACCACCGTCTTGCCTTCCTCGCCCGCACGCCGGATACGCGCGTCGTCGACCACCATGCCGTGCTCGCCCAGATACCCAGGACTCACCACCTTGACGTCACGCCCGTTCACGCGCGCCGCAGCCCCCTTGCCGGGAATGGCGCGAAATCCTTCCGGCCGCGCCAGCGGCAGCCCGCGCTCCCGTGCCGCGTCCACGATGCCGCGCGCAAGCGGATGTTCGGAGTTCTGTTCCAGTCCCGCAGCCAACGCGAGGGCGGCATCTGCGTCCATCGCGCCGAGGTCGATCACGTCGCTCACGCCGAAGCGTCCCTCCGTGAGCGTACCGGTCTTGTCGAACACCACGGCGTCGATGTCGCGCGCCCGTTCGAAGGCCGCACGATCGCGCACGAGCAGGCCGCGGCGGGCCGACAGCGTGGTGGATACCGCCACCACCAGCGGCACGGCGAGACCGAGGGCGTGCGGACAGGCGATCACCATCACCGTGACCATGCGTGCCACGGCGAAATCGAACGGCCGCGCGAGGATCAGCCACACCAGCAGGGTCACCGCGCCCGCGCCGATGGCCACCAGCGTCAGCACCAGCGCGGCGCGATCAGCCAGGTCCTGGGTGTGCGAACGTGATTCCTGCGCCTGACGCACCAGGGCGATGACCTGCGCCAGATAGGTCTCGCCGCCGGTCTTCTGCACCTCCACCACCACGGCGGCCTCACCGTTCATGGCGCCGCCGATGACGCGCGCCCCCGGTGCCTTTTCCACCGGTCGGCTTTCGCCGGTCAGCATGGCCTCGTTCACCGTGGTGCGGCCTTCGACGATCACGCCGTCCACCGGGATCTTCTCGCCGGGTCGCACCAGTACGCGATTTCCCGGCGAAAGTTGCGTCAGGGGCAGGTCTTCGACGGAACCGTCCGGGCATAGACGATGGGCCTCGGCAGGCATCAGACTCACCAGCTCTTCCAGCGCGCCGGAGGCGCCCATCACCGAGCGCATTTCCAGCCAGTGGCCGAGCAGCATGATGTCCACCAGGGTGGCCAGTTCCCAGAACAACACGTGGCCGGCGAGGCCGAACACCACGGCGCTGGAATACAGGTAGGCCACGCTGATGGCGAGCGCGACCAGGGTCATCATGCCGGGGCGCCGGCGCCGTAGCTCGGGCATCGCGCCGGACAGGAAGGGCCAGCCGCCGTGGAAATAAACCGCCGAGGCGAAGACGAAGCTCGCCGCGCCGGCCCACGGCGGCAGGGCGTAGGGCCGGCCGAGGAAACCGAGGATCTCGTCGGAAAGCGCGAGCACGGGCAGCGTCAGGATCAACGACACCACCAAGCGGCGCCGGAAATCCCGCACCATGTCCGCGTGCCTGTGGCCGCGGCCGGGCGCGCCGCCGCCCGCGCGGACCTCGTGGCCCTCGTGCGACATCGGCATCCCGTGTGCGGCGTGCGCGTCCATGGAGCAAGCCTAGTGCCCAGGGAAGCGAAGCAGTCCCGTTTCCGGAAACGGGGCGATGCTGCCTGGTCACGGACACGCCCCGGAGCAACACGCTCGCGCCGCCCGTGTCATGCGCGATCGGTGAAACAGCATGCACGTATTTGCTGAATTACTGATGCGCCAACGCCGCAATGCTCGCCTGGACGATCCCTTAACCGAATCTATACTTCGACTCACCCCGAGGCCTCACCACAACGGCGATCCATCGTCTGCCTCGCTGATTGTCACCTCGGCGCCTTTCCATGCCTTCTCGTTTACGGCCAGCGCGTCGCGGCGCTGCATGCGCGCTCGTCATCGTCACCCATGGAGGAACAGTGATGGATGTTTCACGTCGGGATTTCTTCAAGATATGCGCGGGCGGACTCGGTTCGTCCACGCTCGCGGTGATGGGCTTCTCGCCCGCGCCCGTGCTGGCGCAGACGCGCGCCTTCAAGCTGGCGCGCACGCGCGAGACGCGCAGCACCTGTCCCTACTGCTCGGTGAGCTGCGGCGTGGTGCTGTACACCCTGGGCGACGGTTCCAAGAACGGCAAGCCCGTGCTCGTCCACGTGGAAGGCGATCCCGACAATCCGGTGAACCGCGGTACCCTGTGTCCCAAGGGCGCGGGGCTGATGGACATGATCAACAGTTCCAACCGCCTCAAGTATCCGGAATATCGTGCGCCCGGCAGCGACAAGTGGCAGCGCATCTCCTGGGATGAGGCCCTCAACCGCATCGCCGCGCTCATGAAGCAGGATCGCGATGCGAACTTCCAGGAGCGCAACGCCAAGGGCCAGACCGTGAACCGCTGGCTCACCACGGGCTTCCTCGCCAGCAGCGCCAGCACCAACGAAAGCGGCTACATCACCCACAAGGTGCTGCGCTCCCTCGGCATCGTCGCGCTCGATACCCAGGCCCGCATCTGACACTCGCCGACGGTGGCAAGTCTTGCCCCGACGTTCGGACGAGGTGCGATGACCAATCACTGGGTCGACATCAAGAATGCCGATCTGATCCTCATCATGGGCGGCAACGCCGCCGAGGCCCATCCCTGCGGGTTCAAGTGGGTGGTGGAGGCCAAGGCGAAGCGCGGCGCCAGGCTCATCGTGGTGGACCCGCGCTTCACGCGTTCCGCGGCCGTGGCCGATTACTACGCGCCCATCCGCGTGGGCACGGACATCGCGTTCCTCGGCGGGGTGATCAACTACCTGCTCAGCCATGGGAAGATCCACGAGGAATACGTCAGGCACTACACCAATGCCGGTTTCCTGGTGCGCGACGATTTCAACTTCGAGAACGGCCTGTTCAGCGGCTACGACGCCGCCAACCGCAAGTACGACCGCAGCAGCTGGAATTACCAGATGGGCGCCGACGGCTATGCCATGGTGGACAACACCATGCAGCACCCGCGCAGCGTCATGCAGCTGCTCAGGAAACACTTCTCGCGCTACACGCCGGAGACGGTGAGCCGGATCACCGGCACCCCGGAAGATCGTTTCCTGAAGATCTGCGAGATGATCGGGGAGACCTCCGCGCCCGACAAGGTCATGACCATCCTGTACGCCCTGGGCTGGACCCAGCACTCGGTGGGCTCCCAGAACATCCGCACCATGGCCATGATCCAGTTGCTGCTCGGCAACATGGGCAGGCCGGGCGGCGGCGTGAACGCCTTACGCGGTCATGCCAACGTGCAGGGCATCACCGACATGTGCCTGCTCACCAACAACCTCCCGGGCTATATGCGCCTGCCGGGTGACGACGAGCAGGACTACCAGACCTATCTCGCCGCGCGCTCGCCCAAGCCGCTGCGGCCCGGGCAGATGAGCTACTGGCAGAATTTCCCCAAGTTCCAGGCCAGTCTCATGAAGGCGTGGTACGGGCCGGCGGCGACGAAGGAAAACAACTTCGCCTACGACTGGCTGCCGAAGATCGACAAGCCCTACGACACGCTGCACATCTTCGAGCGCATGCACATGGGACAGCTCAACGGCTTCTTCTGCCAGGGCTTCAATCCCATCGCCGCCATGTCGCACTCAGCGAAGATCGCCCAGGGCCTGGCCAAGCTGAAGTACCTGGTGGTCATCGATCCGCTCGCCACGGAGACTTCGGAGTTCTGGCGCAACGCAGGCGAGTACAACGACGTCGATCCGGCCAAGGTGCAGACGGAGGTGTTCCGCCTACCAGCCGCCTGTTTCGCAGAGGAGACCGGGTCGTTCACCAACTCGGGCCGGGTCATCAGCTGGAAGCAGAAGGCCGTGGACCCGCCGGGCGAGGCCAGGACCGACGGCGAGATCATGGCGCTGATCTACGCGCGCCTGCGCGCGCTTTACGAGGCGGAGGGCGGTGCCTTCCCGGCGCCGGTGCTCAATCTGCACTGGCCCTATCGCAATCCCGAAAACCCGTCGCCCGAGGAAGTGGCGCGCGAGGTCTCCGGGTACGCGCTCGCGGACGTCACCGACCCGAAGGATCCGGCCAAGGTGCTTGCCAAGGCCGGCGAACAACTGGCGGGCTTCGCCCAGTTGCGCGACGACGGCTCCACCGCGTCGGGCAACTGGCTCTACAGCGGATCATGGAGCGAAGCGGGCAACCTCATGGCGCGGCGCGACACCTCGGATCCGTCGGGGCTCGGCATGTATCCCAACTGGGGCTTCGCCTGGCCCGCCAACCGCCGCATCCTCTACAACCGCGCCTCGGCCGATCCCGCGGGCAGGCCGTGGGACAAGAAGCGTGCCCTCGTGTTCTGGAACGGCGTGAAATGGACCGGCGCCGATGTGCCGGACATGCGGCCCGACGCCGCGCCGGAGCAGGGCGTGAACCCGTTCATCATGAACGCGGAAGGCGTGGGCAAGCTGTTCGCCCTGGGCGGCATGGCCGAAGGCCCGTTCCCGGAGCATTACGAACCGTTCGAATCGCCGCTCGGCTACAACCCGCTGCATCCGGACAATCCGAAGGCCACCCACAACCCGGCGGCGCGCGTGTTCCCGGGCGACTGGAACAACTTCGGCAAGGCGGAGAAATACCCTTACGCGGCCACCACCTATCGCCTCACCGAGCATCACCACTTCTGGACCAAGCACGCGGTGGCCAACGCGATCGTGCAGCCCGCCCAGTTCGTGGAGATCGGCGAAGGGCTGGCGAAGGAGAAGGGCATACGCAACGGCGAGACGGTGGTGGTGAGCACCACGCGCGGCGCGATTAAAGCCGTGGCCGTGGTCACCAAGCGCATCAGGCCGCTGCAGGTGGACGGCAAGGTGGTCCACACCGTGGGCGTTCCCATCCACTGGGGCTTCACGGGCGTGGCGCGGCAGGGCTTCCTCGCGAACACCCTGACGCCCTTCGTCGGTGACGCCAACGCCCAGACGCCGGAGTTCAAGGCGTTTCTGGTCAACGTCGAGAAAGCCTGAGGAGGCGCGCCATGGCAGCTCAAGCCCTTGATGTGACCCGCCGCTCGGCGACAGGCACGCCGTCCCCCGGCGTACGGCGCACCACCCAGGTCGCCAAGCTGATCGACATCTCCCAATGCATCGGCTGCAAGGCCTGCCAGGTGGCGTGCATGGAGTGGAACGATCTGCGCGGCGACATCGGCAGCAACGTGGGTGTGTACGACAACCCGTCGGACCTCAACGAGCATACCTGGACGCTCATCCGCTTCACCGAAGTGGAAAACGGGCCGTACGACTTCGAATGGCTGATCCGCAAGGACGGCTGCATGCATTGCGGTGACCCCGGTTGCCTCAAGGCCTGCCCGTCACCGGGCGCCATCGTCCAGCATTCGAACGGCATCGTGGACTTCCAGCAACACGACTGCATCGGCTGCGGTTATTGCGTCACCGGTTGCCCGTTCAATATCCCGCGCATCTCCAGGCAGGACGAGAAGGCGTACAAGTGCTCCATGTGCTCGGATCGCATCGGCGTCGGCCTGGAGCCGGTGTGCGTGAAGACCTGTCCCACCGGCGCCATCCACTTCGGCAGCAAGGAAGAGATGATCCGTCACGCCGACGCGCGCATCGCCGATCTGAACCGCCGCGGCTTCAAGCACGCCGGCTTGTACGATCCGCCTGGCGTGGGCGGCACGCACGTCATGTACGTGTTGCAGCACGCCGATCAGCCGGAGAAATACGGCCTGCCCAGGGACCCGCAGATCAGCGCGTGGGTGGAACTGTGGAAGGGCATCTCCAAGCCCCTGGGGCTGGCGGTGCTCGGCCTCACCGCCATCGGCGCGTTCTTCCATTTCATCAAGGTGGGGCCCAACGAGGCGGAGGGCGAGGACGCATCCGGCAACCGAGGCAAGGGAGGTGACGCATGAACCGGGCACGCAGGCTGTTGCCGCGCTACGATGCGGCGCAACGCATCAATCACTGGACCGTGGTCATCGCCTTCCTGCTGGCGGCGGCATCCGGGCTGGCGTTTTTTCATCCGTCCATGTACTGGCTGACCCAATTCTTCGGCAGCGGCACCTGGGCGCGCATCCTGCATCCGTTCATCGGCGTGATAATGTTCCTCTCCTTCATCGGGCTCGCGGTGCGGCTGGGGCGGCACAACCGCATGACGCCGGCCGACAGGAAATGGCTCGCGCAACCGGGTGACGTGGTGAACGGCCGCCACGAGCGACTGCCGCCGGCGGGTCGCTACAACGGCGGCCAGAAACTGGTGTTCTGGATCATGGTCGTTGCCATGATCGTGCTGGTCCTCACCGGGATTGCCTTCTGGCAACCGTACTTCGCGCCCCTGGTGCCGGTGGCGTTGGCGCGCGTGGCGGTGGTGTTGCACGCCCTCGCGGCCTTCGTGCTGCTGCTCAGCGTCACGGTGCACATCTACGCCGCCCTCTGGGTGAGGGGGACGATGCGCGCCATGCTGCGCGGCAACGTCACCGAGGCGTGGGCGCGCAAACACCATCCCCTGTGGTATCGGCAACAGCTGGAAGGGAGCAGGGAATGAGCGCCGTCGTCAAACCGGGCGAGATCGTCTCGCCGGGCACGCCGCCCGCGCTGCGGCTCGCGTCCGGCGATGTCTTCGGCCATCGCGCACGGCGTCTTGCGCAACTGGCGCAGGGCCACGCCATGGAGGCCTACCTGGCCTTCATGGCGCGCCTTGCCGAGGCGCAGCAACGCCTGTTCGAGGACGAGGAACTGACCTTCGCCACGCCCGATCACGATCTCGCGCTGCGCCTGCGTACCGAAGGGCAGGCGCCGCTCGCGGCGCAGCACTGGCCGCGCGCGCGCCCCTGGCAGCACGTGTTGCGGCGGCTGCTCGCCATGGCGGCGCCTCATGCGCCCGCCGCCACCCGCAAGGCCATCGACGCGCTGGTGGCCGCCGCCCCGGAGGACCTGGAGGCCATGGCGAGCCGCGCCCTGCGCGGGGCCGATCCCTTGCGCGACCCCGTGGCCGACCCGCTGATCGCCGCGGCGCTACAGGTGTACTGGGTGCACATGGCCGCCGCACTGAATCCGGACGAGATCGTGGTGTCACAGCCTTCGCCGCTGTGCCCGGTGTGCGGCAGTGCGCCGGTGGCGAGCGTGGTGCACGGCAGCGGACCGCACCAGGGCCTGCGCTATCTGAATTGCAGCCTGTGCGCCAGCGAATGGCAGTTGGCGCGCATCCGCTGCAGTCACTGTGACGGGGAAGAGGGCGTCGCCTATTTCGGCGCCGAGGGCCGCGATGCCACGGTGCGTGCCGAGGCCTGCGACGACTGCCGCAGCTACCTGAAGCTGATCCACCGCGACCGCGACGGGGCGGCCGATGCGGTGGCCGACGACCTCGCCACCCTGGACCTCGATCTGGCGATGGCCGCCGAGGGTTACGCGCGCAGCGGACCGAACCTGTTGTTCGTCCCCGGCGAGGAGATCCGCACCATCAACTAGCGGGACGGGATACAACCCTCCGCGGTTCCTTTCCACACCAAAAAACCGGACGGCTCACGCCGTCCGGTCGCTGCATCGAAATCCCGACGTACTGTTACTTGAATACGGTGGGATCGTTCTCGCGCAGCTTCGCCTGCGCCGCGGAGAGCCGCGCCACCGGCACGCGCGGGGCGGAGCACGACACGTAGTCCAACCCCAGACGATGGCACAGGTGGATGGAGCGCGGGTGGCCGCCGTGCTCGCCGCAGATGCCGACCTTGAGGTCCGGTCGTGTCTTGCGCCCGTCGTTGACGGTCATGGCCATGAGCTTGCCGATGCCGTTGTGGTCCAGCGCCTCGAACGGGTTGTCGCGCAGAATGCCGCGGGCGATGTACTGCGGCAGGAACTTGTTCTCCGCATCCTCGCGGGAGAACGAGAACGTGGCCTGGCTCAGGTCGTTGGTGCCGAAGGAGAAGAACTCGGCCACGCTCGCCATGCGCTCGGCGCGCAGGCAGGCGCGCACGGTTTCCACCATGGTGCCGAACTTGAACGACAGCTCCAGGCTGTAGTGGGTCTGTACCTGGTGGCGCACGTCGTCCACCAGCTCCTTGATGATGTCCAGTTCCGCCGCGCTGATCACCTGCGGCACCATGATCTCCGGATGGACCTCGACGCCTTCGCGCTGGCACTCCGCCGCGGCCTCCAGGATGGCCTGGATCTGCATGCGGTAGATCTCGGGATAGGTGATGCCCAGGCGCACGCCGCGGTGGCCCAGCATGGGGTTCACCTCGGACAGCAGGCGTACCTTGGCGAGCATGCGCTCCTTCTTGGCGATGGCTTCGCCCACCAGGCTGGCGTTGAACACGTCGAAGGGCGCCGGCATGTCCACGTGACGTGCGCCGGGACGCAGCAGGCGCAGCGAGGCGACCAGTTCAGTCATGCCCTGGAGGTTCACCTGCAGGTTGCGCAGGTGCGCCAGTTCATCCATGAGCTGTTCCGCCGTGGGCAGGAACTCGTGCATGGGCGGATCCAGCAGGCGCACGGTTACCGGCAGCGGCGACATGACCTTGAAGATCTCCTTGAGGTCGGAGCGCTGCATGGGCAGCAGCCGGTCCAGGGCGTCGCGCCGTTCCTCCAGGGTGTCCGCCAGGATCATGTCCACCACCACGGGCAGGCGCTCCACCGCATTGAACATGCGCTCCGTGCGGCACAGGCCGATGCCGACCGCGCCGTAGCTGCGCGCCTTGCGCGCGGCGTCGGGCGTATCGGCGTTGGCCATGACCTTGATGCGCGCCACCTCGTCGGCCCAGCTCAGCAGGGTGCGCAGGTTATCCGAGAACTCCGGCTCCACCGTGGGGATCTCGCCCACGTAGACGTTGCCGGTGGTGCCGTCGATGGTGATCACCTCGCCCTCGTTGATGACGGACTCGCCGATGGCCGCCATGCGCGCCTTGACGTTGACGGCGATGCCCTCGGCGCCCGCCACGCAGGGCTTGCCCATGCCGCGCGCCACCACCGCCGCGTGGGAGGTCTTGCCGCCGCGGCTGGTGAGTACGCCCTGGGACGCGAAGAAGCCGTGGATGTCCTCGGGCTTGGTCTCCTCGCGTACCAGGATGACCTTCTGCCCGGCGCGTCCCAGCAGCTCGGCGCGATCGGCGTCGAACACGGCCTTGCCTGAGGCCGCGCCCGGTGAGGCCGCGAGGCCCTGGGCCACCGGCGTGGCCTTGTGTTTCGGATCGAGGCGCGGATGCAGCAACTGCTCCAGCAGGTCGGGCTCGATGCGCAGCAGCGCCCGCTCCCGGTTGATGAGTCCCTCGTTGGCCATCTCCACCGAGGTGCGCACCATGGCGGTGGCATTCATCTTGCCGTTGCGGGTCTGCAGGCAATAGAGCACGCCTTTCTCGATGGTGTACTCATAGTCCTGCACTTCCTTGTAATGGGCCTCCAGCTTGTTGCGCAGCTCCACCAGCTGGCGATACATCTCGGGCATCTCTTCCGCCATGGCTGCGACCGGCTTTGGCGTGCGGATGCCGGCCACCACGTCCTCACCCTGGGCGTTTACCAGGTACTCGCCGTACATCACGTTCTCGCCCGTGCCCGGGTCGCGGGTGAAGCCCACGCCGGTGGCGCAGTCATTGCCCATGTTGCCGAACACCATGGTCACCACGTTCACGGCCGTGCCGTTGGCCATGTCGGGGGTGATCTTGAACTCGCGCCGGTAATCCACCGCGCGCTTGCCCATCCAGGAGTTGAACACCGCGCGGATGGCGTATTCCAACTGATCCATGGGGTCGGACGGGAAGGGTTTGCCCGTCTGCTCCTGCACCACCTGCAGGAACAACTGGGAGATCTCCTTGAGGTCCTCGGCGGACAGGCCGATGTCGGCCTTCACGCCGGCGCGGCGCTTCACCGCCTCGAAGTGCTCGTCGAAGTGCTCGTCGGCCACCCCCAGCGCCACCTTGCCGAACAACTGGATGAAGCGCCGGTAGGCGTCATAGCCGAAGCGCTCGTTGCCGGTCTGGCGGATGAGGCCCGCCAGGGTCTGTTCGTTCAGGCCCAGGTTCAGGATGGTGTCCATCATGCCGGGCATGGACAGGGCGGAGCCGGAGCGTACCGACACCAGCAGCGGGTTGTCGGCGCCGCCGAAGGTCTTGCCGGTCTTCTTCTCCAGTTCACCGATGTGGGCGCGCACCTCTTCCATGAGGCCTTCGGGCAGCCTGCGGTCGGGGCTGTCCAGATAGGCGAGACAGGCCTCGGTGGTGATGACGAAGCCCGGCGGCACGTTGATGCCGATCTGGGTCATCTCGCACAGGTTGGCGCCCTTGCCGCCAAGCAGTTTCTTGTTCTTACCGTCGCCTTCTTCAAAGGAAAAAATGTATTTGAGTTGCGCGCGCGTCATGACTTGGCCCTGTGGGGTCGGGTTACCCAATTAAAAGTAGTAGGAGCCGACATGGTCGGCGAATGGGCCCAGGTAGCAGCCTGCGCTTGGAAAGGCGTTCGCCCACCATGGAGGCTCCTGCAACACGCAACTGAGGAGCCGACATGGTCGGCGAATGGGCCCAGGTAGCAGCCTGCGCTTGGAAAGGCGTTCGCCCACCATGTGGGCTCCTGCAACACGCAACTGAGGAGCCGACATGGTCGGCGAATGGGCCCTGGTAGCAGCCTGCGCGTGGAAAGGCGTTCGCCCACCATGTGGGCTCCTGCAACACGCAGTCGAGGAGCCGACATGGTCGGCGAATGCGTCGATGGCGTGCGGGATGCTGGATAGGAAATTGGCCGAAATGTGCGCACCGACGGGCGGGTCGGCGCACGTCCGGTCATGGACGTGATGTACCCTACGGGACTTGAATCGGGGCCTGGGCGGGGCCATGTTCGAGGGAGCAGGGAGCCGACCGCCATCAGCGGGCACTGATGGCATGGACGTCCGCCATCAACCTCCGTGTGGCGATCACTCCGACATGAACCCGGGTGGTTGCGTGATGCGCGGCCATCAGGACCGATTGCCGATCGGAGGGCGTGCGTTCACAATCGCGTGCGCCCGCACGGAGGCCGCCACGGCCTCGCTCTGCTCTTGGGGTTCCGACATCATGGACCGAAAAACCTCCCAGCTCGAAGACATCTTCAAGACCCATCGTTGGCAGGATGAGATCGACGTACGCGATTTCATCTACTACAACATCACGCCTTACACCGGCGACCACGGTTTCCTGCAAGGTCCCACCGAGGACACCAGGGCCCTCTGGGCCAAGTGCCAGGAGCTGCTGCGCCAGGAGCGCGCCCGCGGCGGCGTGCTGGACGTGGACACCCACACCATCTCCACCATCACCAGCCATGCGCCGGGCTACATCGACCGTCCGCGCGAGAAGATCGTCGGCCTGCAGACCGACGCGCCGCTGCGCCGCGCCATCAAGCCCTTCGGCGGCTGGCGCGTGGCGGCGGAGGCCTGCAAGCAGGCCGGCTACGAGATCGACCCGGCGGTGGTCGACATGTGCCGCAAGTACCGCAAGACCCACAACGACGGCGTGTTCGACGCCTACACCGATGAGCACAAGAGGCTGCGCAAGAGCGGCATCATCACCGGCCTGCCCGACAACTACGCCCGCGGCCGCATCATCGGCGACTATCGCCGGCTGGCCCTGTATGGGGCCGACCGGCTCATCGAGGAGAAGGAAGCGGACAAGGCGCGCCTGACCGGCGCCATGACCGAGGATGTGATCCGCCTGCGCGAGGAGATCGCCGAACAGATCCGCGCTCTCGAGATGGTGAAGGAAATGGCGGCATCCTACGGCTTTGACGTGAGCCGCCCCGCCCAGACCGCGCGCGAGGCCATCCAGTGGACCTATTTGGCCTACCTGGCCGCCGTGAAGGAGCAGGACGGCGCCGCCATGAGCCTGGGCAACGTCAGCACCTTCTTCGACATCTTCATCGAGCACGACCTCAATGCCGGGCTACTTACCGAGCAAGAGGCGCAGGAACTCATCGACCACTTCGTGATGAAGCTGCGCCTTGTGCGCCATTTGCGCATGGAGGAATACAACCAGCTGTTCGCCGGCGATCCCACCTGGGTGACCGAATCCATCGGCGGCATGTTCAGCGACGGCAAGACCAAGGTCACCAAGACCAGCTTCCGTTTCCTGCAGACCCTGTACAACCTGGGGCCCGCGCCGGAACCGAACCTCACCATCATGTGGCACCCGGCCATGCCCGAGGGCTTCAAGCGCTTCTGCGCCAAGGTGTCCATCGACACCTCGTCGTTGCAGTACGAGAACGACGCGCTCATGAGCGCCGCCGGGGCCTGCGACGACTTCTGCGTGGCCTGCTGCGTGTCCATGATGGAAACCGGCAAGGAGATGCAGTTTTTCGGCGCGCGCTGCAATCTCGCCAAGACCCTGCTGCTCGCCCTCAACGAGGGGCGCGACGAGATGACCGGCACCCTCATCGTGCCCGGCATCGAACCGCTGCCGGAAGGCCCGCTCGATTACGACGAGGTGCGCAAGCGCTTCGACAAGTGCATGGCCTATGTGGCCGAGTCGTACGTGAACACCATGAACGTGATTCACTACATGCACGACAAGTACTATTACGAGCGCTCCATGATGGCCTTCATGGACAGCGAGGTGAAGCGCAACATGGCCTTCGGCATTGCCGGCCTGAGCGTCACCACGGATTCGCTCTCCGCCATCAAGTACGCCAAGGTCGTGCCGGTGCGCAACGAACAGGGGATCACCACCGATTTCCGCGTGGAGGGCGAGTTCCCCATGTTCGGCAATGACGACGACCGCGTGGACAGCATCGCAGTGGAAATGGTGGATCGCTTCAACAAGGAGCTGGGCCGCCACTACATCTACCGCAAGGCCACGCCCACGCTGTCGGTGCTCACCATCACGTCCAACGTGGTGTACGGGCGCAAGACCGGTGCCACGCCGGACGGTCGCAAGGCAGGCGAGCCCTTCGCGCCGGGCGCCAATCCCATGCACGGACGCGACCAGTCGGGCGCCATCGCCTCGCTCAACTCGGTGGCGAAGCTGAATTACTTTGATGCGCGCGACGGCATCTCCAACACCTTCTCCATCGTGCCCAATTCCCTGGGCGACACCGAGGAGGATCGCATCCAGAACCTGACCGCACTGCTGGATGGCTATTTCGCCAAGCAGGCCCATCACCTGAACGTGAACGTGCTGGATCGCGACACCTTGCTCCGTGCCATGGAGCACCCCGAGGAATATCCGCAGCTCACCATCCGTGTGTCGGGCTATGCGGTGAACTTCACGCGTCTGAGCCGGCAGCATCAACAGGAAGTGATCGCCCGCACCTTCCACACCAGCCTGTGACATGCTCCGGGTCCATTCCATCGAAACCTTCGGGGCCCACGAGGGCCCCGGGATCCGACTCGTCGTGTTTTTGCAGGGCTGTCCGTTGCGTTGCCTGTATTGCCACAATCCGGACACGCAGCCCTGCGATCAGGCCAAGGCGAAGTTCTACAGCAACGAGCAGATCCTGGAACTGCTGGAGAAGGAAAGGCCGTACTTCGGCACCAAGGGCGGGCTCACCGTGTCAGGCGGCGAGCCCACCTTGCAGACCCCCGCGTTGTTGGAGCTGTTTCCGCTCGTGCACGAGCGGGGCTTCAACGTGGCCATCGACACCAACGGCGTGATCTACTCGCCGCAGGTGAACGCGCTGTATGACATGACCGATCTGGTCATCCTCGACGTCAAGCACATCGATGACGAATGGCACCACAAGCTCACGGGCGGCAGCAATCGCAATGTGCTGCTCAATGCCGAGTATCGCGAGCGATCCGGCAAACCCATGTGGCTGCGCTATGTACTGGTGCCAGGGTGGACGGATCAGCCGGAATTCCTGGAGCAGTGGGCGCGGCACTTCGAGGGTTACAAGACCATCGAGCGCGTGGAGATCCTCCCCTACCACACCCTCGGCGTGCACAAGTACGCCGCCCTCGGTCGGCCTTACGCCCTGGAAGGCGTCGCGCCGCCGTCGAAGACCCGCATCGAACAGGCGCGCCGCATTTTTGCGGCGCACCTCGACAACGTCATCGTCGCCTGATTATTCGTGGGTTGCTCAGGTCACGCTGCGAAGCGGCGTGATCGCATTGTCACGTAGGCGCTGTGCGCCAACGTGACCTACGGCGTTGCGGTCCTGCGTATGTCACGTTGCGGAGCTACGTGACATCTCGGGCAGCGGCTCGCGTGCGGCGCATGGCGGCGAGTTGCTGCTGGTAGTCGGCGATGAGCCCTTCCAGGATGTCCCGGGCAAGGCGGGCGTCCTCTCCGGTGCCCGCGGGGGCGTGCAGGCACTCGTGCAGTCTGTCCTTCAGTTCCTCGATCTGTTCTTCGAAGCGCGCTTCCAGGGCCCTGTTGTTCATGCTTGTTTATATTCCATTGGCTAAGGCATAAGGCGAAACACCTAAAGTAGCCGAGTTTTCGCCCATTGCAAGCGGGCTTCAATGTTCCCGCGCGGGCTCCACGTCCACTGACCAGGCGGTGCCGATCTGCGCCGGCGGTTCGTGTTCGTAATCCCGCACCTGCCGGCCCTCGCCGACCAGGGTGCGCGCACAATAACGCCGCGCCGCTTCCATGAAGGACTCGGACACCCCGCCCGGAAACTCCTCGGGGTTCAGCACCTCTACCTCGACGCCTTCCACCCGCGCACCGTCGCCGTGGGTGAACTCGACGACCACCGGATCGTGTTCGCGCCCGCCGGCCACGAAGCGGGCCAGCACGCGGCCGAAATTCACGCCTCTTTCGCGCCGCAGCCGCGGGTTGGCGTCGTAGAACGTGACGTTCACGTTTCCGTTTCCGTCGCGTGAATGATGCAGCCCAGGCGCTTCAGGGCGATGACCTCCTGCACATTCACCCCGGGCACCTTCTCCAGCTGGTCGATGTGCCGGAAGGGCCGGAAGCGGACGATGGTGCGCGCCGTGACGGCGCCGAGATCGCACACCTGCTGCAACTCTTCGCTGGTCGCTTCGTTCAGATCCACGTTTCTCGACATGGCTCACTCACCTCTTTATGCCCCAAGCCTCGTCCATCAGGCCGGTTTCGCACAGGCCGCAGTTCGTGAATTGGAGGGGGCCGATTCATGAGTTGGCGCACGCCGCCGCATCGGATCGCCCTGGCGGCTTTGCCGAGAGGGCATGGAAGCGTCCGTTGCGCGGCCTGCGTACCCTTGCGCAGCAGCGATCACGATGGTCGTGAGCCAACGGCCTAGGTGGGGGTGAACAGCACGTGCTCGACGGCGCCGGGTGGGCGCGGGCTTGCGATGAGGAATCCCTGGGCGTCATCGCAACCGTTTTCAGCCAGCAGGGACAATTGCTCGGTGGTCTCCACGCCTTCCGCCACCACGCGCAGGTCCAGGCTGTGCGACAGTCCGATCACCGCCTGCACCACCGGCAGGTCGCGCTCGTCCACGCCCAATCCCCGCACCACGGTGTGATCCACCTTCACCCGTTGCACGGGCATGCGCTGCAGCCAGCGCAGCGACGTGCGACCGCTGCCGAAGTTGTCCACGGAAATCCGCACGCCTGCATCAGCGAGCTGGCGCAGCCGCTCCGCCGCGTGCTGCGCATCGTCCATGAGCGTCTCCTCGTCCACCTCCAGTTCCAGGCATTCGGGTGACAACCCGGACGCGGCCAGGGCACTGCGCGCGATGTCCATCAGCTCGGGGGCGTGAAACTGCTTGCGCGACAGGTTTACCGCGACCCGTGCCGGGGCCGCGCCCCGGCGTTGCCAGCGGCGCAGCTGCTTGCAGGCGGTGGTCAGTACCCACCCCGCCAGCGGCACCGTCAGCCCGCTGTCCTCCGCCACGGGCATGAACTCCGCCGGAGCGAGCAGGCCCCGCTCGGGATGACGCCAGCGCACCAGCGCCTCGAGTGCCACGATGCGCCCGCTGCCGATATGCACCTGGGGTTGATAGAACAGCTCCAGCTCATTGTCCGCGAGGGCTTGCCGCAACTCCGTTTCCAGTTTCGCGCGCGCCAGGGCGCGTGCCTCGATGGCCGGATCGAAGAAGTGATAGGCGTTGCGCCCGCGGGCCTTGGCTTCGTACATGGCCATGTCGGCGCGCGCGAGCAGCGTTTCCAGGTCCTCGCCGTCGTCGGGATAAAGCCCAATGCCGATGCTCACGGTGACCGGGTACCGCCTGTCACCCAGCAGGAACGGCTCGCGGAAGGCCTGCCGGATCTGCTCGGCCACCTCGGCGGCGCTCTCGGTGTGTGCGAGGTCCGCCAGGATCACGTTGAACTCGTCGCCACCCACCCGCGCCACCGTATCCGAGCGGCGCAATTTCTGTTGCAGGCGCTGGGCCACCTGTACGAGCAGGCGATCGCCGAGTTCATGACCCAGTTTGTCGTTGATCTGCTTGAAGTGATCCACGTCGAGGTAGAGCACGGCGAGGCGCATGCCGGCGCGCCGGGCCCGTGCCAGCGCCGCGTCGGCCAGATCGAAGAACAGGCGGCGGTTCGGCAGTCCGGTGAGCGGGTCGTGGTGGGCGAGGTGCCGGATCTGATCTTCCATGCGCTTGCGCGCGGTGATGTCCTGCGCCGCGGCGACCACGTACGGGGTGTGGCCCTTGGAAAGGATGTTGGCGTTCACCATGAGCAGGCGTCGCGATCCGTCCTTGTGTCGCATGCACAACTCGGTGGCGTGAACAGGGATGTGCTCCCTGAACAGGCGCTGGAGGCGTTCGCGCAGGCCGGCGCGTTCCTCAGGGTCGACCAGCTCCCCCACCCAGCGGCCGAGCAACTCCGCCTGCGCATAACCCAGGATGGTGGTCGCCGCGGGGTTCACGCGCCTGATGATGCCCTCCTGATCCAGCACACAGACCGCGCTGGCGACGCTCGCCATGATCTGTTCCACGAAATCCCGCGAGGAGCGCAGTTCCTCCTCGGCGCGCTTGCGTTCGGTCACGTCCTGCATCGTGCCGAAGCCGCCCAGCACCTCGCCGTCGTGATCGAACTCCAGTTCCGCACGCTCGCGTACCCATTTCTCCTCGCCGTGGACGAGGATGCGATGCTCGATGTCGTAGGGCGTCCCCTGCAACGCGGCCTGCCAGGCCCGGTCCACGGCCGCACGGTCGTCCGGGTGAACCCTGGAGAGAAAAATCTCGTAGGTGAGCGGTGTGCCGAGCGGTATGCCGAACATGCGGTACACCTCGTCCGACCAGCGCAGCTCGTTGTGCCGCACGTCCATGCGCCAGTTGCCCACGTGCGCTACCGCCTGCGCCCGCGCCAGGTCCATGCGCTTTTCCTGCAACGCCTGTTGCGCCCTCAGGCGATCGGTAACGTCCAGCCCGGTCACCACCAGATGGGTGATGGCACCCTGCGCGTCGCGCAGTGGGGAAATCATGAGATCCACGGCGCGGGACTGGCCATCGGCGCCCCAATAACGCACGTCGAAGCGTTCCCGCCGGCCGGCGGCGGCCCTGTGCACGGCCGCGTCGATGCGTGCGGCCGTTTCTCCCGTGCCGTCCCACCACGGGACGGACGCAAACGGCTTGCCCACCAGGTCCGCGTCCGCGCGCCCGACCACGCGCAGGCCGTTCTCGTTGACGTACCAGATGTCGCCCTGCGGCGTCAGCACGGCGGCGAAGGCGAACAGCTCGTCCAGCACCTTGCAGACGAAGCGCTTCCCGCGTGTCGCAGCATCACCCTTGGCCATGGATCGGCACCTCTAAGCACCGCACGCCGTGCCCCGCGCGGCCACGGGGACGGACAGCGGTGCAGTCCACGTACTGCGTGACCGCCGTCATGCCGCGCCCGTGCCGTGGCCGCACTTCGGAACGTTCGTGAAAAGCATGGCAATGGGTCACACCCGGGCCACGGCCGCCGGTGTTATTCCTGCGGGCGGATTCTGATGAAGCGACGTCCGCAAGGTGTAGGCCCGGCGTCAGCACTGCCATCACCTGCTATCCACCCGCTGGAAAGCAGGTTTGCACTCGCTCGCCACGGCAGCGCCCGTCGCGCGGGACATCGCAGGCGGCGCCAGCGTCCGCCACGCCTCGCGGCGATGCGCCGTTGCAAGGTGTTTTCACTGGAAGATCAAGGGATTGGTGAGCAGGTCCGGAGTGACAATGCAGGCGCGCGGCAGCCGCGCTGTACCGCATACAGGCGCTGGCATGTGGTTTGCTGCGCTGAACCGATAGCTTGAGATGTAAATCTCCTTTTCGTGTGAGCCAGGGGTGGAGACGACGGATGACCACTAAAGACAAATTCGAATTGCTCGAACAGCGGCTGGGTGTCAGCCGCCGTGACTTCCTCAAGTTCTGTACCGGTGTTGCTGCGACCATGGGCCTGTCCACGTCGCAGGCGATGGCCATGGCCGAAGCGGTCGCCACGCCCCGCAAGCGCCCGGTGGTGATCTGGCTGCACGGCCAGGAATGCACCGGTCCCACGGAATCGCTGCTGCGCGGTGAGCATCCCACCCTGGAGCGCCTGATCCTGGAGATGATCTCGCTGGATTATCACCAGACCCTGGATGCCGGCGCGGGCCATGACGTGGAGGCGGCGAAGGACGCCGCCATCGCCGCCAACAAGGGTCAGTACCTGCTGGTAGTGGAAGGTTCCATTCCCACCAAGGACGGCGGCATCTACTGCAAGATCGCCAACAAGACCATGCTCGAACACACCCGCGAGGCGGCCGAGCACGCGGCGGCCATCGTCGCCTTCGGTTCCTGCGCCTCCTGGGGCGGCGTGCAGTCGGTCGGCCCCAATCCCACCGAGGCCAAGGGCGTCAGTGCGATCCTGCCGGGCAAGACCGTGGTGAACCTGCCGGGCTGCCCGCCCAACCCCTACAACTTCCTCGCCACGGTGATGCACTTCCTCACCTTCGGCACCCTGCCCGAGCTCGACGGCGAGGGCCGTCCGAAGTTCGCTTACGGCCGCCTGGTGCACGAGAACTGCGAGCGCCGCCCGCACTTCGACGCCGGCCGCTTCGCCAAGGAATTCGGCGACGAAGGCCATCGCAAGGGCTGGTGTCTGTACAAGCTGGGCTGCAAGGGTCCCGAGACCTACGCCAACTGCCCGGCCGTGGAGTTCAACGACATCGGCGGCGGCACCTGGCCGGTGGGCGTGGGCCATCCCTGCTTCGGCTGCGCGCAGGAGGGCGTGGGTTTTGCGAAACCGCTGTTCAGCCTGGCCGAGGTCAAGACCCATACGCCGCCCAACGTGTTCCCGATCATCGAGGAGCGCGAGGGTATTTCCGGCGTGACCGCGGGCGCGGCGGCAGTGGCCGGCGCGGCCATCGGCGCGGTGGTGGGCGCGAGTGCGGTGGCCGCCTCGAAGCTCGGCAAATCCGAGGGCGAAGCCAGCAGCGACAGCCGCGATTGAGGGGACTGCCATGAAGCGTCGAGATTTCCTCAAGGCCGCGGCCGGCGCCTCCGCGCTATGCGGAATAGGCGTCGTCGAAGCGCGGCCCAACCTGGAGCCGGCACCCCAGGCGGTAGGCATGTTGTTCGACTCCACGCTGTGCGTCGGCTGCAAGGCCTGCGTCGCCGCGTGCAAGGCGACCAACGGCATGCCGCCGGTGGCCGACGGCGACATCGATTACTACGACTCCGCGCGCGACCTTTCGGGCGACACCCTGAACGTCATCAAGGTGTACCGCGACGGCAGCGGCGCCACCAAGGACGCGGTGAAGGACGGCTTCGCCTTCGAGAAGCGCAGCTGCATGCACTGCGTGGACCCGGGCTGCGTCTCCGTGTGCCCGGTCACGGCCATGCGCCGCGACCCGGTCACGGGCATCGTCACCCATCATCCCGATGCCTGCATCGGCTGCCGCAACTGCACCGTGGGCTGCCCGTACAACGTGCCGCAGTACCAGTACGACAAGACCTTCGGTCAGATCTCCAAGTGCCAGATGTGCAACCAGGCGGGCGTGGAGCGCATCAGCAAGGGCGGCATGACCGCCTGCGCCGAGGCCTGCCCCACGGGCGCCACGCTGTTCGGCTCGCGCGAGGCGCTGCTCGCGGAGGCCAAGCGCCGCCTGGCGCTGAAGCCGGGCGAGATCTACGCGTACCCGATGGGCGACGTGCGCAATCCCTATCGCCGTCACGAGAAGCCGGCGCCCACCTACATGCCGCACGTGTGGGGCGAGCGCGAGGCGGGCGGCACCAACGTGCTGCACATCGCGGCCATTCCCTTCGACAAGCTCGGGATGCCCCCGCTCGGCGAGCGCTCCGCGGCGTCGGTGGCTGAAGGCGTGCAGCACACGCTCTACAGCTACCTGGCACTGCCTGCCATCGCACTGGCAGGGCTCACCTACGTGGTCAGGCGCAACACGGACAAGAACGACGGAGGTGAGTCATGAGTGCCTACAAGCCTTTGGGCGGACGCATCCTCACGCCCACCGTGATCGGCCTTGCCGTGCTGGCCGCCATCGGATTCTTCTTCCTCGCCATCCGCTTCATCAGCGGCATGGGCGCGGTGACGAACCTGAACGGCGGTTATGCCTGGGGTATCTGGGTGGTGTACGACGTGGTGGTGGGCACGGCCTTCGCTTGCGGCGGCTACGCCCTCGCCATCACCGTCTACGTGCTCAACAAGGGCCGGTACCATCCGCTGGTGCGGCCCGCGTTGCTGGCGAGCCTGCTCGGTTATGCCCTGGGCGGCTTCGGCGCGTTCTTCGACATGGGCCGCTGGTGGCAGTTCTACAACATCCTGTTGCCCTGGCACTGGAACTTCAACTCGGTGATGCTGGAAGTGGGCCTGTGCGTCATGGCCTACATCGTGGTGCTGGCCATCGAGTTCTCGCCCGCCTTCCTGGAGCGCCTTGGCCTGCATGACGTCCAGCGCAAGCTGAACAAGCTGCTGTTCTTCTTCATCGCCGTCGGCGTGCTGCTGCCCACCATGCACCAGTCGTCGCTGGGTTCGCTGCTCATCGCCATGGGCCACAAGGTCCATCCGCTGTGGCAGGCCATGGAACTCATGCCGCTGCTGGCCATCGTCACCGCAGTCACCATGGGCTTCTCCATCGTGCTGTTCGAAGGCTCCATGGTCACCACGGGTTTCAACCGTCCTTCCGAAACCCATCTGCTGTCGGGACTGTCGCGGGCCATCAGCGGCCTCATCGTGGTGTACCTGGTGATCCGCTTCGGCGAACTGCTGGTGCGCGGCAAGCTGGGTCTCGCGTTCGCCTTCGACTTTGCCGCCCTGATGTTCTGGATCGAGACCGCGCTGTTCCTGGTGCCGCTGGTGGTGCTGTCCTCGCCGGCGAAACGCAACAGCGGCCGCTCGCTCCTCATTGCGGCGGTATCCATGTTGTTTGCAGGCGCGCTGTGGCGCTTCAACGCCTATCTCATCACCTTCAATCCGGGGCCGGGTTACAGCTACTTCCCGTCCGTACCCGAGATCATGGTGACGGTGGGCATCGTGGCCTTCGAAGTGCTGGCCTACATCGTGCTCGTGCGCATGCTGCCGGTATTGCATGACCCCCAGCACGCCTGATTTGAAGAATTGCGAGAGGAGAGAGGAACGTGACGACTCGTATTACGGTGGATCCGGTTACCCGCATCGAAGGCCACCTGCGCATCGATGTGGAAGTGGACAACGGCAAGGTGACGAAGGCCTGGTCATCGGGCCAGATGTGGCGCGGCATCGAGAAGATCCTGGTGGGCCGCGACCCGCGTGAGGCGTGGCTGTTCACGCAGCGCTTCTGCGGCGTGTGCACCACCGTGCACGCCATCACTTCCGTGCGTGCGGTGGAGAACGCCCTCGGCATGGAAGTGCCGGTGAATGCGCAACTGGTGCGCAACATCATCCAGACGGCCCATGCCGTACAGGACCACATCGTCCACTTCTATCACCTGTCCGCGGTGGACTGGGTGGACGTGGTGTCCGCGCTCAAGGCCGATCCGAAGAAGGCGGCCAAGCTGGCCGAGAGCCTGTCGGACTGGCACCTGAACGGTCCGCACGAGATGAAGGCGGTGCAGGATCGCCTGAAGACCTTCGTGAGCAGCGGCCAGCTCGGGCCCTTCGCCACGGGCTACTGGGGCCACCCGGCCATGAAGCTGCCGCCCGAGGTGAACCTGCTGGCGGTGGCGCACTACCTGCAGGCGCTGGAAGTCCAGAACTACGCCAACAAGATCGTCGCCATCCTGGGCGGCAAGTCGCCCCACATCCAGAACCTGGCGGTGGGCGGCATCAGCAACTCCATCAACATGAACAGCCAGTCGGTGCTGAACATGGAGCGGCTGATGATGATCAAGGGCTGGATGGACAAGCTCGATCACTTCGTCAAGTCGGTGTACCTGACCGACGTGCCCGCCATCGGCGCGTTCTATCTGGATTGGGCCGGCTACGGCAAGGGCGTCACCAACTACCTGGCCGTGCCCGACTGCCCGCAGGACAGCAAGGGCACCGTGTTCGACCTGCCGGGCGGCTACATCGAGAACGGCGACCTCAGCACCTTCAAGCCTATTCGCACCCACGGCGATCCGTACTTCCGCGACGGCGTGGCGGAGAGCTCCAAGCATGCCTGGTATCACGGCGAGAAGGCGCTGCACCCGTACGACGGCGAGACCGAGCCCAACTACACGGACTTCCAGGACGACGGCAAGTACTCCTGGGTCAAGGCGCCCACCTTCTACGGCAAGCGCGCCCAGGTGGGACCGCTGGCCCATGTGCTCGTGCTGGTGGCCGCCGGCCACGAGGGCGCCAAGCGCTATCTCGACCAGGCCATGGGCACGCTGCGCGCGGTGTCGAAGAACCCCAACATCCCGCTCACGGCGCTACATTCCACCATCGGCCGTCACGCCGCGCGCTCGGTGCGCGCCGCCGTGATGCTCGATACACTGAAGCAGCAGTGGCAGAAGCTCGTCGACAACATCGCCACCGGCGACACCGACACCTTCAACCCGCCGGTGTTCCCCAAGGGCGAGGTGCGCGGCTTCGGCTTCCACGAGGCGCCGCGCGGTGCGTTGTCGCACTGGGTGGTCATCGAGGACGGAAAGATTAAGAATTACCAGGCGGTGGTACCCAGCACCTGGAACTCCGGGCCGCGCGACCAGAACGACGAAATGGGTCCTTATGAGGCGTCGCTCATGGACAACCCGGTGGCGGATCCGAAGAAGCCGCTGGAGGTGCTGCGCACCGTGCACTCGTTCGACCCCTGCATCGCCTGCGCCATTCACATGGTGGACACGGAGCAGCAGGAAATCGTCAAGGTCAAGGCGCTGTGAAGCCGAGGAAAACAATGATGATCGCACGCAAAGCAATGACTGCCTCCCGCGCCGCCGCACTGGCGCTGCTGCTGAGCCCCACCCTGGCCTTGGCCCACACCGGTCATTACGACGGCGGCGGGCTGATGCAGGGTGTGATGCACCCGCTGGCCGGCCTCGACCACCTGCTCGCCATGGTGGCCGTGGGCCTGTGGGCCGCCTACGCGGGCGGCCGCGCCCTGTGGGCGCTGCCCGCGGCCTTCGTGGGCATGATGCTCGCGGGCGCCATGCTCGGCTTCGCCGGCATCGCCCTGCCGCTCATGGAACCGCTCATCCTCGCCTCTGTGGTGGTGCTGGGCCTGCTGGTCGCCTTCAACGTACGCATGCCGCTGATGCCGGGTATGGCGCTCATCGCGCTGTTCGGCATCTTCCATGGCCAGGCCCATGCGCTCGAGATGTCCGCGGGCGCAGGCGCGGTGGCCTATGCCGCGGGCTTCGCCGGCACCACGGCGCTGCTGCATGCCTCCGGCATCGCCCTCGGCCGCTGGCTGCTCGCGGGCCGCGGCGCGCGGCTCATCGGCTTGGGCATGGCGTCCGCGGGCGTGTTCATGGCCGTGGCCTGACCTGACCCTGGAGGACGTTGCTCTCAGTTCTCCCTCTCCCTCAGGGAGAGGGCTGGGGTGAGGGGATCAAGATATCGTCGCCCTGTATCTTCTTCCCCTCACCCCGTCCCTTCCTGAGGGAGGCGGGACCTTAATCTGCAACCCTGGCGATCTTTGCGTCCTGGCGAGATCCCGTCATCGCGAGGAAAGCGACTGCATGTCAAAGATTCTGGTGATCGGCCTCGGCAACGTGCTCATGCAGGACGAGGGCGTGGGCGTGCGCGTGGCGGAGCTGCTGGAGAGCCGCTACGAACTGCCGCCCGAGGTGGAAGTGATCGACGGCGGCACCGCCGGCACCGAGCTGTTCGAACCCATGCGCGGCAAGGAACGGCTCATCGTCACCGATTGCGTCAACACCGGCGCCGCGCCGGGCACCCTGGTACGGCTCGCCGACGAGCAGGTGCCCGCCTTCTTCCAGACCAAGATCTCCAATCACCAGCTCGGCCTGTCCGATCTGCTGGCGCTGCTCGCCATCAGCGGCGACGCGCCGAAGCACGTCACCATCATCGGCATGGTGCCCTACGAGCTGAACAACACCCTGGGGCTCAGCGAGGCCACGTTGCAGCGGGTGGAGACCATGTTGCAGATGGTGATCGACGAACTGGCCGCCGCCGGCGTCACCCTCACCCCGCGCGAGCGGCCGCTGCCCTGCTTCTGGGAGAGCAAGACACGGGAGGGTGAATCCCTGTGTGCATAGGGATCCCGGTGCAGGTGATCGAGACCCAGGGTTTCTACGCCCGCTGCCGCGGCCGCAACGGCGAGGAGTGGGTGAACCTGATGCTGGTGGGTCCGCAGCCGGCGGGCACCTGGCTCCTGAATTTCCTCGGCTCGGCCCGTGAGGTGCTGAGCGAAGAGGACGCCCTCAACGCCAACCGCGCCTTCGACGCCCTGGACGCCGTGCTGTCCGGCGCCGAGGACATCGACCTCGACCACTACTTCCCGGGACTCGGCGCAAAGGGCTGAGGCCGCACCGACGCCCCATATGCCGGTACTTGTAGGAGCGGCCTCAGGCCGCGATTCTCCCGTCGTTTCCCAAACCGCTGGAAACTGACTTTGCAAAACTCATCGAGTAGTGGAAAGCGTTAAGCCAATTCGTGCGTCCGTGCATGGACCTGCCTGCGCCCGAACCGGCAGGATCTTTAGCCAGTTCGTGCTAAATTCGGCAACGCGGCTGCCACCGGCCGAAGTAAGGCCGCAACTGGCATATCCATTGCTAATTTCCGCCAACGGCACGTGAAGGCAGTGGGGAGCAGCGGTGACAATCCAGGGCGTCTGTCTGATCGAAGGGCTGGAAAACGCCTTCCGCGCCATCGAGGCGGAGCGCATGGCCGGGCTGCCCATTCTCAATCCGGCCTTGCGCGTGGAGGCGGTCGGCTTCCGTGTGTGGCGCGCCCACTGCGTGGGCGTGCTCGTCACCCCCTGGTTCATGAATCTCATGGTGCTGCCGCCCGAGGGCGACGGCTTCCACGATGTCGCGCCCGGCACCCGCGTGTCCTTCGAACTCCCTTCCGGCCCCTGCGACATGACCGTCGGCGAAGAGCCCAGCATCGGCCGCTTTCTCAGCGTATCCCTGTTCTCCCCCATGGCGGCGTTCGCCACCCAGGAGCAGGCAGTGGCCAGGGCCGAGGCCGTGATGGCGCGGCTGATGACGCCGCGCGCCGCCGAAGCGAGGGAGCCCGTGCCGGAACCCCAACCCCTGCGTCGTGCGCTGCTGCGCGGCCTCTTTCCCGCAGGAAGCACCGAATGATCTCCGCTTCCGCGCCGCCGCACGCCGAAGGCAGCCTCGACATCGAGCTGGCCTGCCGCGGCGCTGCGGTGGAGCGCGTGAGCATCCGGTCCGGCCGCCCGTTGCGCGCGAGCCGCATCCTCGAAAACACCACGCCCGATGAAGCCCTCGCGCGCATTCCCCTGGTCTTCAGCGTGTGCGCCACGGCGCAGTGCGAGGCCGCCCTGGGCGCCTGCGAACAGGCGCTGGGGATCACTCCCGCGCCCGAGCACCGCCGGGCGCGGGCCATGCTGGTGTGGATGGAAACCGCGCGCGAACACCTGCTGCGCATCCTGCTCGATTGGTCAGGGTTCGTGGGCGAAGAGGTGCCAAGCATGCACCTGCCGCAGCTCATCAAGCTGCTGCCCCGGCTCAAGGGCGCGCTGTACGGCGAGGCCACACCCTTTGCGCTGCACAGCCGCCCGACGGTCGATGCCGCCGCGCTGGAAGAAGCCGTCGCCGCACTCAGCGCCTTGAACGTGCTGATCCTCGGCAGCGACGGCGATTCGCCGCTGCGTACGCGCGCCGACTTCGATGACTGGGTAGCTCGGGGCGAGGTATTGCCGGCGCGCCTGTTGCGGCTGGTGCGCGAGCGCGGCTGGGATCGCCTCGGACGCGGTCCCTGCCGGTGGCTCCCGGAACTGCCCAAGCATGCATTGCAGCAGCGCATGGCGGCGGACGACGACGGGAGCTTCATCGCCGCGCCCACCTGGCAGGACGGGCCCTGCGAGACCACCGCGCTGGAGCGCCAGCGCGAACAGCCGCTCATTGCGGAATTGCTCGCGTCGGAAGGCAACGGCCTGCTGACGCGCCTGGCCGCGCGGCTGGTGGAACTGGCGCGCATACCGCAGCTGCTGCGGCAGGAGGGGGAGGCCATGGCGCATGCCGTCCCCGTCTCCATCGGCGCGGCGGATCCCGGCATGGGGCTCGCCCAGGTGGAGGCCGCGCGCGGACGTCTCGCCCACTATGTGGAAATCGCGCAGGGCAAGGTGCGGCGCTTTCGCATCCTTGCGCCCACGGAGTGGAACTTCCACCCCCAGGGCGTCGCCGCCTGCGGTCTGATGACCCTCGACGGCCGTGACGAGGAGACCGTGCAGCGCCAGGGGGCGTTGTGGCTGAACGCCATCGACCCGTGCGTCGGCTTCCGCCTGCGGAGGACCGCGCATGCATGAGATGTCCCTGTGCGAGGGTGTGTTGCAGGTACTGGAGGAACAGGCCAGGGCCCAGCAGTTCAGCCGCGTGAAGACCGTCTTCCTGGAGATCGGCGAACTGGCGGGCGTGGACCCCGAGGCCATGCGCTTCGGTTTCGACGTGGTGATGAAGGGCACGCTGGCCGACGGCGCGGCGCTCCAGATCATTCACCTGCCGGGGCGGGCCTGGTGCCTGCCTTGCGGAAGGGAGGTGCACGTGACGCAGCGCTTCGAGCCGTGCCCGGCGTGCGGCGGCTATCAATTGCAGGTCACCGGCGGTGACGAATTGCGCATCAAGGAGCTGGAGGTCGATTAGCGACCCCGGCGTTCGAGGGCATCCGGAGGAACGACATGTGTAACGTGTGCGGTTGCGGCGAAGGCGAAGTGCGCATCGAAGGCGATGGGCATCATCACCACCATCACCATGAACACGATCATGGCCATGCCCATGACCACCACCATCATCATCACGACGCCGGCACGCACGATTACGGCCAGGGCCCGGCGCGCGCCCATGCACCCGGCCTCAGCCAGGCGCGCATGGTGCAGATCGAGACCGACATCCTCGCCAAGAACAACGCCTATGCCGCCGCCAACCGGCGCCACTTCGCCGAGCACGGCATCCTGGCGCTGAACCTGGTGTCCAGCCCCGGCTCGGGCAAGACCACCTTGCTGACGCGCACCATCGAGGCCTTGAAACAGGAATTCCCGCTCGCGGTGATCGAGGGCGACCAGCAGACCGCCAACGATGCCGAGCGCATCCGCCAGACCGGCGTGCCGGCGCTGCAGATCAACACCGGCAAGGGCTGTCACCTGGATGCGCACATGGTCGGCCACGCCGTGGATCATCTGAAGCCGCAGGACGGCAGCGTGCTGTTCATCGAGAACGTGGGCAACCTGGTGTGTCCCGCCGCCTTCGATCTGGGCGAGGCGCACAAGGTGGTGATCCTGTCGGTGACCGAGGGCGAGGACAAGCCGGTCAAGTATCCCGACATGTTCCACGCCGCCGATCTCATGATCCTCAACAAGATCGATCTGCTGCCCTATCTGCAGTTCGACGTGGACAAGTGCATCGAATACGCACGGCGCGTGAACCCCGCCATCCGCGTGCTGCAACTCTCGGCCACCAGCGGCCAGGGTATGGAGCTGTGGCAGCAGTGGATCCGCGCCACGAGGCAGGTGGCGCTGGTGGGCTATGCCGCCACCGGGGAGGTGGGCTGACATGTGCCTTGCGATTCCCGCGCGCGTGGTCGAGGTGGACCGTGATGCCGCCACGGCCGTGGTCAGCCTGGGCGGTGTCCGCAAGGAGGTGTCCACGATGCTCGTGGAGGACGTGGCGGTGGACGACTACGTCCTCATCCACGTGGGCTTTGCCCTGAACAAGATCGACCAGGAAGAGGCGGAGCGCACCCTCGCCCTGTTCGCACAGGCGGGACTGGTGGACGGCTCATGAAATACATCGACGAGTTTCGCCAGCACGACCTGGCGCGCACCTTGGCCGCGGCCATCGCGCGGGAGGCCCGACCCGATCGCAGCTACCATCTGATGGAATTCTGCGGCGGCCACACCCACGCCATTTTTCGCTACGGTGTGCAGGACCTGATGCCCGCGAACGTCACCTTCGTCCACGGGCCGGGCTGTCCGGTATGCGTACTGCCCGTCGGGCGCATCGATCAGGCCATCCGCCTGGTGGAACAGCACGACGTGATCCTTTGCACCTACGGCGATCTGCTGCGCGTCCCGGCCAGTGGGCGCAAGAGCCTGCTCAAGGCCAAGGCCGCCGGCGCGGACGTGCGCATGGTGTACTCCACCACCGATGCCTTGAAGATCGCCCGCGACAACCCGGGGCGCGAGGTGGTGTTCTTCGCCATCGGCTTCGAGACCACCACGCCGCCGTCGGCAGTGGCGGTCAAGCAGGCCCATGCGGAGGGCCTGAAGAACTTCTCCATCTTCTGCAATCACCTGCTGACCCCGGCCGCGATCCAGAACATCCTGGAGTCGCCCGAGGTGCGCGAACTGGGCAGCGTGCGCATCGACGGCTTCTTCGGCCCCTCCCACGTCAGTTCCATCATCGGCACCCAGCCTTACGAGTTCTTCGCCGAGGAATTCCAGCGTCCGGTGGTGATCGCCGGTTTCGAGCCGCTCGACGTCATGCAATCGGCGCTGATGCTCATCCGCCAGATCAACGAGGGCCGGCACGAGGTGGAGAACGAGTACACCCGTGTGGTGACCCGCGAAGGCAACCTGAAGGCCAAGGCGCTGGTGGCGGAGGTGTTCGAGCTGCGCCGCAGCTTCGAGTGGCGCGGGCTCGGCACCGTGCCTTACAGCGCGTTCAAGGTCAGGGAGGCTTACGCAGACTTCGATTGCGAGCGGCGCTTCGACATGCCGAGATCGGAAGAGCACACG
>JBFXES010000011.1:0-37264 GCA_050179875.1 Thiohalomonadaceae bacterium | reverse complement strand
CCGACCACGAGGGGCTGCTCCTGCATCAACGAGCCGAAGCCTTCGCGCGCCTGCATGCCGCGCTCGCGCAACTGGCCCGCCATCTCGCCGCCGCGCTCACCTACCGCTTCACGCCGGTGACGCAGGCTGTCGGCCATGTGCGCGAAGCGTTCCCTGGTTTCCGACATGCGCCGGCCCATGCGCGCCCGCAGCTCGGCCTTCTTTTCGGTCACGCGCTCGCTCGCGCCATGAAGGGTTTCCCTGGCGTGTTCGCCGTAGCCCGCCTCGGGAATGCCCTCCGAGGTGTATTCCACGCCGGCCTCGCGCTCCATGTGGGGAGCCATCATGAGCCAGGCGATGCCGATACCGATGAGCGCCACCGGCAACGGATTGTCGCGCACCTGCACGGAAAGGTTGTGCGCGTATTCCTTGGGGCCGCCCTTCAGGTAGTCGAGCGTCTGGTCCAGGAGCTGTCCGGGCGAGAAGCGCTGCTCGATGGCCCGCAGCGTGTCGTTCAGATCGGCGCGCGTGCGATCCAGCGCCATTTGCAGCTCTTCCGGCGTCGCCTCACCGTTCATGCGCCGCGGGCGTTTCTCTTCGGCCATGCCGGAGGTGGTGTGCATTTCGCCGTTCATTTGTATTGCTCCCTCAGCAGATCGCGGTCATGGCGCAGCGATTCCGCGGTGCGTTTGGGCACCAGCGCTTCCGCTTTCAGGTTGTGACGGCCTTTCTGCAGCAGCACCACGCCGATGATGGCCACGATCAGGCCGACGATGAGCGGCGCCACCCAGGGTTGCTGGGTCACGGGTTCGAGCAACTGCGCCAGCACGATGGTCACGGCCTGCAGCAGGAACAACAGGCCGACGAATACCACCACGCCGCCGCTGATGAGCGAAACCAGTCCGCTGTTGACCTGATTGATCTTCTCCGACAGTTCGGCCTTGGCCAGGCGAACTTCGGTCTGCACCAGATCGCTGGTCTCACGCGCCAGATCGGACAGCAATCCGGTGATGGGCTTGTCGCTGTTTTTCATGGCGATGCTCCGGTCTCTTGCCTCTTCTCCTCGCCGACCGCGATTTTCGATGGCTCGTCGTCGCAGGTCGCCTCGCGCAGGAACAGGTCCGGGTCGTCCGGGTCCTTCCACTGCTCATCCACTTCCTCGATATCGGGGAAGCTGGTCTCGCCCGGTTCCCGCGGATGCTGGTTCATGACACGCGCTCGCTCGTGGTTGCCCCGGTGGATTCGGACTCGCCGGAGTGGACCAGCGAGGATTCCTCCACGTCCGCCGTCCGGTACGTCGACGTGATCTCCGGATACCCGCTGGCGTAGGCCGACGAGGCACGGCCGCCCTTGCCGCTCTTGAGAAAACGGGAGAGCAGGAAACCTGCCGCGACGGCGCCGCCCAGGAACACGCCGGGCTGGCGGCGTGCGTAGTCGTTGACCCTGTCGATCAGCGTGTCGAGATCCTTGTCGCGCAGATCATGGGAGAGGCGCGACAGGCCGTCGGCGGCGCGCCGCGTGTAATCGGCGATGGAATCCTGGTGCTCGTCGTGAAAGGCGTCCGCAGCCTTTTTCAGCGCCTTGACGATGGCTTCCAGTTCGGAGGCCATCGATGCACGCTGCCTGTCCATGATGTCGCGGCCGGCCTCGGTGGCCTCGCGCGCGATGCGCTCGGCCTGGCCGCGGGTCTGCTCGGCCACGTTCCTGGCGCGGGTCTCCGCCTCGCTGCCTACCTTTTCGGTTGGGCCCGCCATGTCGCCTCCTCACAGCAAAGGATTTATGGCTCTTGATTGGAGTCTAGAAGCGGGGACCGCTGCCACGGCGGCGCAGACCGTGAAAATGCGGGGGACGAAAGCGCGACGGGGCGTCACGCGAGTCCGACGGCGGCTTTCATCTTCTTCGTGATGACCGCGCGCGCCGACAGGTAGTCCGCCCACGGGTCGCCGCGCCGTTGCGCGAGATGGGCGGCCAGGTTGTCCACGCGGAAGGTGTCGGAGCGCGTGCCGATCTCTTTCCAGGACAGCGGCACCGACACGGGCGCGCCCGGCCGTGCGCGCGTCGAGTAGTTGGCGATGGCGGTGGCGCCGCGGCCGTTGCGCAGGTAGTCGAGATACACCTTGCCGCTGCGCGCCGCCTTGGACGGGTTGGTGGTGTAGGCGCGCGGCGCATCCTGCACCACACTGCGCGCGAGCGCGTGGGCGAAGGCCTTCACCTCGGCCCAGCCGTGGCGCCGCAGCAGCGGAACGACCACGTGCATGCCCTTGCCGCCGGTGGTCTTGAGAAAGGCGGCGAGTCCCAGGGCTGCGAGGCGGGCGCGTAATTCGAGTACCGCCTCGCTGACGCGCTCCCAGGGCATGCCCTCGTCCGGATCGACGTCGAACACCAGGCGATCCGGCGCTTCCGGATTGTCCGCGTGCGCGCCCCAGGTGTGGATTTCCAGCACGCCCATTTGCACCAGCGCGATCACGCCCGTGATGTCGTCCAGCGTGAGATACATGCCCGAGCCTTTCTCTTCCGGGATGAAGACCTCGCGCACGCCCGCGGGCAAGCCGGTGTGGGCGTGCTTCTGGAAAAAACACGGGTTGTGCACGCCCTCGGGGCAGCGCAGCAGGGTGAGCGGCCGGCCCGCCAGGTCGGGCAGGACGTGGTCGGCGATGGATTCGTAGTACAGCGCCAGGTCCCGCTTGGTCAGTCCGACGCCCGGATAGAGCACCTTCTCCGGATTGGACAGGCGCAGGCCGGCGATGCGCGTGCGCAGCGTCCGCCTTGGCGGCGCTGCGGGCGCGGTTTCCTCCACGGCCGGCGCGGGGACTTCGCGCCGCACGGCGCGCGCGGGCTTGTCTTCACGCAGCCCGAGGAAAACGGGCTGGCGCAATACGCCGTCGGCGGTCCACTCGACGAAGGCCACTTCGGCCACCAGCACCGGCTGCACGAAGGTCACGACGTTCTTGCCGCTGCGGGCCTTGGGCACGGGGTTGGCAAAGGGCGAGACGGGCGTGACCAGCGCGTCCAGGCGCGCGCGCAGTTCGCGCAGGGTCTGCTCGTCGAAGCCGGTACCCGCGCGGCCCACGTACACGAAGCGCTCGCCCTCGTAGACGCCGAGCAGCAGTGCGCCGAAGCCGAAGCGCGCCCCGCCGGGCGCGGAGAAACCGCCGATCACGAACTCCTGCCGCGTCAGGCATTTCACCTTGAGCCAGTCGCGGCTGCGACCCGGCACATAACCGCGCTCGCCGTGTTTGCACACCAGACCTTCGAGTCCCAGGCGGCAGGCCTCCTCGAACACCGTGCGGCCGCTGCCCTCCAGGTGTTCGGCAAGGCGCAGCGGCGAGACCGCGGTGCCGAGGTGTTCCAGCAGGCCGGCGAGCAGCGCCTTGCGCTCGCGCAGCGGCCGATGCGTGAGGTCCTCGCCGTCGGCATAGAGCAGGTCGAACAGGAAATACACCAGATCGCCGTCGCGCCCCTCACTGAGCGCCCGCTGCAAGGTGCCGAAACTGGAGCGGCCGTCGGGCAACAGCACGGCCACCTCGCCGTCCAGCCAGCCCGAGCGCAGCGGCAGCGCGCGCACGGCGCGCGCCAGGGCGCCGAAGCGCGTGGTCCAGTCCTTGCCGTTGCGCGAGAACAGGGTGACGCGGCCGCGATCGATGCGGCACAGGGTGCGGTAGCCGTCGAACTTGATCTCGTGCAGCCACTCCGGGCCCTCGGGCGGGTGTTCCACCAACGTGGCCAGTTGCGGGCGCATCATGGTGGGGAGGCGGCCCGGCGCCGGGGACTGCTCGGCCCGCGCCTTTCCCTGTTCGGTCCAGGTGAACTCCGGATGGCGGGCGATCTCCTCGAGGGTGCGGCCGGAGAGCACGCTCACCGCATGCACATCTTCCCCGTCGGCGCCGGGACGGGCGTATTCGTCGTGCACCTTCAGCAGCAGCCAGTTTTCCTTGTTCTCACCCGCCTCGGCGCCGTGCATGCGCGCCAGCACCCATTCCCCGCGCAGCCGCGCGCCGCTGAGGCGAAAGTGCAGCGTGCCCTTGCGGTAACCCTCCTGCGCATCGCCCACGGCCTCCCAGGTGCCGGCGTCCCACACCATCACCGCGCCGGCGCCGTACTGCTTTTCCGGGATCACGCCTTCGAAATCGGCGTACTCGAGCGGATGGTCCTCCACGTGCACGGCGAGGCGTTTCTCATCCGGGTCGAGGCTCGGTCCCTTGGGAACGGCCCAGCTCTTGAGCACGCCGTCCATCTCCAGGCGCAGGTCGTAGTGGAGGCGGCGGGCAGCGTGTTTCTGGATCACGAAGCGAGCGCCCGCGGCGGGTGTGCGCGCGCCGCGCGGCTCGGGCGTGTGGGTGAAGTCACGCCGCCGCTCATATTCCTGCAAGCGGTCCATGTTTGAAGTGTGGATGAGGGGATGTCGTGGGGTAGGGCATGCGTCGCGTCGCTTCTCGATGTGAGCCACGCCCTTCGCGAGCTTCAAGGAGCGTGGCGGCGCCAAGTAAAACCCCGGCGGCCACGGCACCCACGCGCCTTTCCCTGTCTTGCATTTGTTTGCGCCCATCGGCGGACTTCATCCTCCGTGCCCTCCGTGGTCGATCTTCAAACGTGACCCAGGGGGCTTGGCGGGCGCGCGTCGGCGTGTTTTCATCCGGTCAAACAGGGAGGCCGTGAATGACTCAACACAGCTTCGAAATCGTGTTCAACGGCGTGATCGTGCCGGGCAGCGACCCGGCCCAGGTGAAGCGCAACCTGGCGGCGATGTTCAAGACCGAGGTGGCTAAGGTGGAGCCGCTGTTCTCCGGGCGCCGCTTCGTCATCAAGAAGGGCCTGGACCAGGCCACGGCGCTCAAGTACCAGAAGGCCCTGCGCGAGGCGGGCGCCATCGTGCAGGTGGAGAATCCCGCGGCCGCTGCCGCCACCGCCGAATCCCCTGCGGCGCCCGCGGCCACTCCGACCGTTCCCGCACCGGCCACTCCCGCTCCTGCCGCCGAGGGCGGCTTGCAGGCCACCATCGACCCGCCGGGGGTGGTGCTGGTCGAACCCGAAAAGGTGGTCCCCCCGGTCATCGACACCTCCGGCCTGTCCCTGGACCCGCCCGGCGTGACCCTGGTGGCGCCTGCTGCCGTCGCCGACCTGGACGTGAACCTGAGCGGTCTGACCATGGCCGAGCCCGGCGTCGTTCTGGTGGAGCACCCGAAGGTGGCCGATCTTGCGGTCGATACCTCCGCCATGACCATGGCGGAGCCGGGCGTGCAGCTGGTGGAACACGCGCCGGTTTCCGCCCCGGACATCGATACCAGCAAGCTCTCTCTCGAATAACCCCATTGGCAGGGGGTGATTCCGTAATCCCGGAGTACTATCCTTGGTCGTTCAAGGGGGGATTATGGAAAACCAAAGTTTGTTAAGGAAGTTTGTGGTCGCCGGTGCGGTGCTCGCCGGCGTGGTGCTGCTCACGGGCTGGCTGGTGCTGAAGACCACCGCCGACGCCGGCGAAGCCAACGCGCGGCTCGCTGCATTCGATTTCCCGCTGCTGGAGAAGGCCCATCGCATCAAGCTGGCGACCGTCCAGGTGCAGCAATGGCTCACCGACGTGAGCGCCACCCGGGGCCGCGACGGCCTCGATGACGGCTTCGCCGAGGCCGAGCGGTACGCGAAGGTCTTCCGCGAGACCCTGGCCGAACTCATCCGGCTCGATCCGGAGCACGCCTCGCGCTATCGGGCCATCGCGCCGGATTTCGAGGCCTATTACGACGGTGGCCGCCAGATGGCCGAGGCCTACGTGGCCGGCGGCCCCGAGGCGGGCAATCCCATGATGGCCGGTTTCGACACCGTGGCGGCGCAGCTTACGGGCGCCGTGGACACCCTGGTGGCGGACATGAAACAACGCTCGGACGACCTGCTCGGCGCGCAGCAGGTCCAGTTGCGCAGGGCGCGCACCGTCCTGCTGCTCGCCTTCGGCGTGATGTTCGCGATCCTGGTGATCACCTGCCGCCTCCTTTACACCGCGGTGCGCCAGTTGCCCCTGGTGGAACAGGAGCTGCACCGCGTCGCCGCCGGCGATCTCAAGGGCAGTCCGTTGCCGGTCCGCTCCCGTGACGAGGTGGGTGGCATCTGCGCCGGCGTGAACACCATGAAGGACAATCTGCGCGACATCCTCGCCCAGCTCACCGGTTCGGCCGCGCAGCTCTCCGCGGCGGCGGAGCAGATGTCGGGCGTGGCCCGCGAGGCGAGCGCCGCCCTCGACAGCCAGCAGGCGGAGGTGAACCAGATCGCCACCGCCATGAACGAGATGTCGGCCACCTCCCAGGACGTGGCCCGCAGCGCCGCCTCCGCGGCCGGCTCGGCCCAGGAGGCCGACAACGAGGCCCGCCTCGGCCGCCAGGCGGTCGAGCAGGTGGTCGGCGCGATCCATATCGTCGCCGAGGACGTGGTGAAGACCTCCGAGGCGATCATCGCGCTGGAGGCCGAGAGCGAGCGCATCGGCGGCATTCTCGACGTGATCCGCGGCATCGCCGACCAGACCAACCTGCTTGCGCTCAACGCGGCCATCGAGGCGGCCCGTGCCGGTGAGCAGGGGCGCGGTTTCGCGGTGGTTGCCGACGAGGTACGCACCCTGGCGCAGCGCACCCAGCAGGCCACGGGCGAGATTCAGGGCATGATCGAGCGGCTGCAGAGCGGCGCGGAGCACGCGGTGAACGTCATGGAGCAGGGCCGGGCGCGTACCGCGGAGAACATTGCCCAGGCCGCCCATGCGGGCGAGCGCCTGGTGGCCATCACGCGCGCGGTGGCGTCCATCACCGAAATGAACGCCCACATCGCCACCGCCGCCGAGGAACAGAGCGCCGTGGCCGACGAGATGAACCGCAGTATCGCCAGCATCCGCACCGCCAGCGAAGGCACGGCCGCCGGCGCGCGTGACATCGCCGCCGCCGCCCACGAACTCAACGCCCTGGCCCTGGGGCTGCGCACGGTGGTGTCGCGGTTTGCAGTCTGAATGGCCGTTCGAAAGCAGACCCACGCAGAGGCGCAGAGACACAGAGGACGCAAGGGGAACAATCGGACCCTGTCAAAAGCTTTTCCACTCTGTGTTCTCTGCGGCGCTGCGTTTGATTTCGTCTTCCGGCGTGATTTTGACTCCGGCGCGCCCGATCAGTCCGACATCTCGTTGCGCCGCATACGGTCCAGGGCGGCGCGGTAATGATCGAACATCATGGAGAGCCGCAGGAACACGTCCTCCAGGCCGAATTCCCGCGCCAGCGCGTGGTGAGCCGCCCGATCGAAGTAGGCGCTGCCCTGGGATTCGTAGTAGCGCGTGTCCACCGCGCGCCTGCCGTAGCGGTGGCGATGTTCCAGCCAGGCGGCCTGCAGACCGGTGAGCCACAGGGCGTAGTTGCCGATGTGCGCGTAGGTGACGAACTGGCGGCGCGGTTCGGCCTCGGTGAGTCCCTGTAACAGCTCCACCACGTAGGCCTTTGGGTCGGCACCGTCTTCGACCCGGTAAAGCCGTTCGGTGCGCACGAACAACGCCAGCAGGTTGGCGAGATAGTTGATCACGCGCCGTTCCACGGGCGTGCGCGGCGCATCCAGGCTGCGGCGCAGCAGCACGCCGAACAGCAGGAAGGGTGAGATGCTGAGCAGGAGGTTGCGCCGGTCGCGGATGAGGGCGTACACGTAATCGCTGGTGAGCATGGATTCCAGCGTGCTCGGCATGGATGCCAGCACGCGCGCGATCTCTTCGTAACTGCCGCCGGCCTGCGGCATGTTTTCGATGAGAAAACGCAGATCGCCTTCCTCGAGGCGGCTCAATCCCGTGCAGGCAAAGTCCGGCTTACGCATGAACCCTCCCCAGGCGCCGATGCGCGCACTCTGTGGATAATTAATGTGCGGCGTGCGCGGTGGTCAAGTGTGTGACCGTGGACACAATATCGCCGGTGTCAAGAGTTGCACCCGTGAAGCACGCGTATTAATTTTGTCATCCGCATCCAAAGAATGTCCGGCCTCTGCGGAGGGCGGATGCCATGAACGAATATCGCGCCCTCTTCGAGATCTCCTCAAGCCAGATGCAGCACTACCTCTTCGAGATGCAGCTCGTGTGGGCCGCGCCCGTGCTGCTGCTGATCCTGGGACTTTGGCTGCTGCGTCCCTGGATCGCCCGGCGTCGTCGCGAGCGGCGCGTGCGCCAGAGCATCCGCCGGTTGGGGAAACTCGCCATGCGCGACGTCTCGCTGGACAACGGCATGGACTCCCTGGCGTTCATCGACTGGCTGGTGCTCACGTCGAAGGAGATCCTCGTGATCACCCTGCAACGCGGCCGCGGCATCATGTTCGGCGCCGAGAAGATCGACACCTGGGCGCGCGTGGTCGGCCGGCACACCTTCCGCTTCCCCAATCCCCTCACCGCCAATCATGAGCTGGTCATGGCCGTGAAATACCAGCTGCCGCAAGTGCCCGTGCGCGGCATCGTGCTTTGCGAGGACGGGGCCAGTTTTCCCAAGGGCAAGCCTGAGGGCGTGGTGCTCCCTGCCGAGATCGAAGGCGATGCGAAGGCCTGGGAACAGGTGGAAGTGCCGGCGGCCCTGCAATCCGCGTGGGAGCGGCTGGCAGAGCTGGGCTCGCGTGGCGAGCAGATCTACGGCCGCGACCTCGTGATTCTGCGCGGTGAATCGGGCCGCGCCCGCGAGGCGCTGGCCGTCATGCTGCTGATGCTCGCCCTCGGCATTTCCATGTGGGGTGGCTGGCGAATCCTTTCGCTATAGTTTCAGGAATCGCCCTCGTTTCCGGAATAGGCCCACCGGGCGAGTGGTTGCAGTGATGCCTGGGACGTATTAAGTTCGCGGACATCGCTTGTGCGCACCCTCACCTGGAACGTCCCGTCTTGCATACGTCGTCCTCCCAAACGCGCCTGAACCGTTTCCTCGACGCGGGCCATGCCCCGCTGCTCGGCGATTTCCTGTGCGGCGTGGAGAAGGAAAGCCTGCGGGTGAATACCGAAGGCAGCATCGCCCAGACGCCCCATCCGCGCGGACTGGGCTCCGCCCTCACCCACCCCTGGATCACCACGGATTTTTCCGAGGCCCTGCTGGAACTCATCACGCCGCCGCTCGCGTCCATGGAGGACGTGCTCGGCTTCCTGCGCGAACTGCACCGCTTCGTCTACGCCCATTTAGGCGACGAGTACCTGTGGGCGACCAGCATGCCGTGCGTGGTCACGGGTGAAGAAGGCATCCCCATCGCCCGCTACGGCAGCTCGAACGCGGGTCGCATGAAGCACATCTATCGCGTCGGCCTCTCCCATCGCTACGGGCGCATGATGCAGGCCATTTCCGGCGTGCACTTCAATTTCTCCTTGAGCGACCGTTTCTGGGAAGCGTTGCAGGCCCTGGAGGAGGACCCGCTCCCGCGCCAGGACTTCGTCTCGGACAACTATTTCAGGTTGATCCGCAACCTGCAGCGCATCGGCTGGCTGGTGCCCTACCTGTTCGGCGCATCGCCTGCGGTGTGCAAGTCCTTCCTGCAAGGCCAGCCCGGCTCGCTTGCCGCCTTCGACGCAGGTACCTATTTCAGCCCCTATGCCACCTCGCTGCGCATGGGCGACATCGGTTACCAGAACAACCGCGGACACGAGATCGGCGTGCGGGCGAGTTACGACAATCTCGACGAGTACGTGAAGTCGCTCACCCATGCCATCAACACGCCCTATCCCGGGTATGAACGCATCGGTGTCAAGGTGAATGGCGAATACCGCCAGCTCAACGCCAACATCCTGCAGATCGAAAACGAGTACTACACCACCGTGCGCCCCAAGCAGATCGTGCAGAACGGCGAGAAGCCCACATTGGCACTGAAGCGGCGCGGTGTGCGTTATATCGAATTGCGTTCCCTCGACGTGAACGCCTATGAGCCGCTGGGCATCGGCCTGGATCAGATGCGTTTCCTGCACCTGCTCATGCTGTGGTGTCTGTTCGAGGACAGTCCGCGCATCAGGCCCTGGGAGCAGTCGGAGATCGACAACAACGAAATGCTGGCCGCGCACCGCGGCAGGGAGCCCGGGCTGGTCATCGTGCGCAACGGCGAACCGGTCACCCTGCAGCAGTGGGCGCGCGCCATCTGCGACGCGCTGGAGCCCATTGCCGCGGCGCTGGATGTCGGCAAGCCCGACGCGCCCTATGCGCGCACGCTGGCCATGCAGCGAAACGCGGTGGAAGACCCCGAATGCACGCCCTCGGCGCGCATGCTGCGCGAGATGCGTGACAACGGCGAGAGCTTCCACGCCTTCGCCAAGCGCATGTCGTTCCAGCACCGCGCCTGGTTCCGCGCGCAGGCCCCCGATGTCGAGCTGGAGCGGCGCCTCGAAGAACTGACCGTGAAGTCTCTGGCCGAGCAGCGCGAGAAGGAGGAAGCGGACACGCTCTCGTTCGATGAATACCTGGAACGGTATTTCGCCCAGAGCCTTTGAGGGAGGCGCACGGCAGAAACGAAAACGGCGCCAGTAGGCGCCGTTTTCGTGAGGAGATGGCGGAGCGGACGGGACTCGAACCCGCGACCCCCGGCGTGACAGGCCGGTATTCTAACCGACTGAACTACCGCTCCGTTGCCTTGCGCACCGCAGTCCGCAAGGGCTGCGCATTCTTGCCAAAAACGACGCGCCCGTCAACAGGCTGTCCAAAAAAGATTGAACCACGGAGGCCACGGAGGCCACGAAGGCCACGAAGGCCACGAAGAGAAGAATAGTTCCTGGGGGCGGGCGCCTGGTGCTGCAGTCCGGCGACGCTTCTGTTTTGTCGTCAATGCCTCTCCCTGGTTGTGCTTTCATGAGGCCATGAACCTTCCCGACACCCTTGCCCTGGGGCTGAAGCTTGGCCTGGGACTGGCCGCGCTGCACTTCGCCGTATTGCCGGTGCTGGTACGCCTCGCCTGGCGGGCGCCGCGGGTGCATGAGCGCACCACGCCGGCGGACCGCGGGCTGCCGTTCGCGACCGTGCACGTCCCCACGGTGCGAGGCAAACGGCTCCATGGCTGGTTCCTGCCCCAGGGGAGCCCGGCGCCGGCGCTGGTGCTCATGCACGGCTGGGGCGGCAATGCGGAACACCTGCTGCCCCTGGCCGACGTGCTGTACCGGGCCGGCTGGACCGTGCTGCTGGTGGATGCCCGCAATCACGGCCTCAGCGACGGTGACGGCATCTCGTCCATGGTGAAATTCGCGGAGGACATCGACCATGCCCTGGGCTGGCTCCGCAAGCGACCCGAAGCCGACGCGCGGCGTCTCGCCCTGGTGGGCCATTCCGTGGGCGCCGTCGCGGCGCTGCTCGCGGCCTCGCGCCGCCGCGACCTGGCCGCAGTGGTGAGCCTCGCCGCCTTCGCCCACCCGCGCGAGATCATGCTCGCCATGATGCAGGCGAGCCGCGTCCCGTATGTCCCGCTGGGCTGGTGGGTGTTGCGCCACATCGAGCACGCCATCGGCGCGCGCTACGACGCCATCGCCCCGGTGACCACCATCGCGGGCATCGTCTGCCCCGTGCTGCTGGTGCACGGCATGCGCGACCAACGCGTGCCCGTGGCCGACGTCCATGCCATCCACGCGGCTCGCGGCAACACCCCTGCGCAACTGTTGCTCATCCCGGGCTCCGATCACCGGCTCGCCACCCTGGGCAGGCACCGGGCGGCGCTGCTGGCGTTCCTGCGCGAGGCCTTCGCGTCAGCGGGTCTCGTCGAGGATCACGAAGGCGAGCAGGGTGGTGCCGAGGGCGAGCGCAAGCACGGCCCCGAGCGGCATGCCGGTCATCAGCAGGCCTGAAAGAATCCACAGATCGCGCACCAGTTTCTGCTTGCGACGGTAGCGGCGGGTGTAGCGCCGCCAGCTCGGATGCCTGGCGAGCTCGGCCTCGGAAAGCCCTTGCGGGGGGCGCGGCACGATGAACGAAAACATGAACTCCCCCGTGTGATCCGCAATGCGGCACCGCTTTCCCAAAAGGTAGCGGACGGCGCCGCGGCCGGTGAGCATTCCGGCCCCGGGCGCGGCGGAAGCGCAATCCGGCATCGACGATGAGGTTGTCACGGATTCCCTTGGCACGGGAATGGCGTGGAGATTGATTGGCGCGTCATTAATGGTCGACCTTGCGTTCGACGCCCAAGGCCTATGCTTTCCTGGAGTGGATCAGCCGAGAGGTGCGGATCATGGGTATCTTCTCCTGGATACTGTTCGGTCTCATCGCCGGCGTCATCGCCAAGCTGCTGATGCCGGGGCGCGACCCGGGCGGTTTTTTCATCACCATAGTCATCGGCATATTGGGTGCGCTGCTGGGCGGTTTCATCGGCTCGGCACTGGGTTTTGGCGGCGTGACAGGATTCAATCTGTCCAGCTTTGCCATCGCGGTGCTCGGCGCGGTGCTGCTGCTCTGGGTCTACCGCGTGGCTCGACGATAGCGGTATCACGCGTCGCCCGGCTCGTGCGGCACGGGCCGGGACCTGCACTCGGCGGCGAACCGGCGGCAGGAGGCCTCCGGTCTGCCGCCGCGTCGTCTGATGCGCCATGAATCGGCGGGAGCGTTTGGGCCGGAGGTTTTCCAAGTGGCTGACGGGGATCCGTCCGGCCACCCATGGACGCGCCCTTGCGCTGCTGGCCCTTGCCGTCATGCTGGCGGTCATCGCCGCGGCCTATGGCGTGTTCACGCTGGAGCGCGAGCGGCTGCGTGCAACGGCGATACGCAACCTCAGTGGTATCGCCGATACCAAGCTGCGCGCCCTTGAGGTGTGGCGTCGGGACCGCCTGACCGAGATCTCGCTGTTGTCCGAGAACCCGCTGGTGCGGGACAGCATGCTTTCCACCCTGGAGGGCGACAGCGGGGACGCGCAGGAACTGCTGCGGTTGAGCTTCACGCCCCTGGTTTCCATCCAGCGCTACGACAGTTTCTACCTGCTGGACGCAGAAGGCCGCCTCCGCTTCGAACTGGGTGCGAAGGTGGTGTTGCCGCCGCAGGTCATGCGCCTGGCGCAGGTCGTGCTGGCCACGGGCCGCCCCCAGCTCATGGACACCCACGTGGGCGACGACCTCTCCCGCATCCGCCTGCATCTGCTCACGGCGGTGCCGGCCCGCGACGATCCGCGCGTGGTGGCCGGCGTCATGGGCGTCCAGATCCAGCCGGGCTATGCCCTCGCGTCGCTCGTCTCCACCTGGCCCGGGCCGTCCGCCTCGGGCGAGGTGCTGCTGATACGCCCAGAGCAAGGGCGAACCCTGTTCGTCACCGCGCCCCTCAGGGGGAGTACGGGCATGTTGCTGACGGAGCAGCAGGCGCGCGTGGCGGCACGCGCCCTGCGGGAGTCGGGGCCGCTGGAAGGCACCGACTACCGCGGCGAACCCGTGCTGGGGATGGCAGCCTCCGTACCCGGCACGCCCTGGCGACTGCTGGTGAAAATGGACCAGGACGAGGTATTCGAGCCCATCAGGGAACTGGCGTCGTGGATCGTGGGCGTGACGCTGCTGCTCATCGCCGTGGCCTCGGCGCTGGTGTACCTGTGGTGGCGCGCCGAGCGGGAACGGGATCGTGCGGAAGCCGCGCGCGAGCGCGAGGCCCTGGCGCGCCATTTCGACTACCTGGCGAAGTACGCCAACGACATCATCATCCTCGCGGACAAGGACGGGCGCATTCTCGAAGTCAATGATCGTGCCGAGCACGTCCATGGGCATTCGCGCGAGCAATTGAAGCGCATGCACTTGGTCGACCTGCGTGCCCCGGAAGACAAAGCACTGTTCAAGGAGCAGTGGTCGCACATCGAGAAGGGACGGCCTTACACCTACGAGGTGCGCACTGTCGCGGCCGACGGGCGGGTGATTCCCCTGGAGGTGAGCGCCCGCATGATCGAGGTCGACGGCAAGGTCTTCTATCAGGCCATTGGCCGCGACATCAGCGAGCGGAAGGCCGCGGAGCAGAAGTTGCAGCGGGCAAACCGGCTGTATGCCGTGCTGAGCCGAACCAACGAAACCATTGTCCGGGTCCACGACCGGCAAGCCCTGTTCGAAGCGGTATGTCGCATCGCGGTGGAAGCCGGCCAGTTCCGCGATGCCTGGATCGGGCGTCTCGATGAACGCGCCGGCGCGCTGGTGTCGGTGGCCCACGCGGGGGCGCATCACGACTTCTTCATGCGTCAGCGGCTTTCCCTGGAAGAGGACACGCCCGGCAGCGTCGGCGTCTCCCGCTGCGCGGCGCTGAAGGGCGAGGCCTGCGTCAGCAATGATTTCGTGGCCGACAGCCGCACGTCGCCCTGGAGCGACTTTGCCGAACTGCACCGGGTGCGGTCGGCCGCATCGCTGCCGATTCTGGAAAACGGCCGGGTGGTGGGCGTGTATTCCGTGTACTCGGACGAGCCGGGAGTCTTCGACGATGAGATGCTTTCGTTGCTGCGGGAGATCGCCGACGCCATCTCCTTCGCCCTGGAGGCCTTCCGTCGCGACGAATTGCGTCAGCAGGCCGAGACCGAGACCCGCGAAGGCGAATACCGTTACCGCCAGCTCATCGACAACATGAGCTCGGGCATGGTGGTGTATGAACCCACGCCGGATGGTCAGGACTTCATCACCCGGGACGTGAACCGCGCCTTTCAGAAGATCGAACGCGTGCCGAGGGAAGAGGTGGTCGATATTCCTCTCACCAAGGCCTTTCCCCAATCCAGGGACATAGGGCTGCTGGCAGCCCTGCAACGTGTCCATCGCACGGGCCAGCCCGAGGTTCTGCAATTGGAGATCTCGACTGATCGGACCTCCGGCTGGCGCGACTGCTACATCTATCGGCTGCCCACCGGTGAGGTGGTGCAGGTCTATGACGACATCACGGAACAGAAACACGCTGAACAGCGGCTGCGTCACAGCGAGGAACGCCTCGCCCTGGTGCTTCAGGGCGTCAACGACGGCTACTGGGACATCAATCTCGAAACCGACGATTACTATTTCAGCCAGCGCTTCGCCGAGATGTTCGGCTACTCCATGGAAGAGCTGGCGCACCTCGCCGACGCGTGGATCGCCCTGGTGCATCCTGCCGATCGGCCCAGGGTGGAGGCGGAGCTGCAGGCGCATTTCGACGGCAGGCTGCCTCGCTACGAATCGGAACACCGCATGCTGCGCAAGGACGGCAAGGAGCTGTGGGTCCATGCGGTCGGTTCGGTGGTGCGCCGCGCGCCGGACGGCCGGCCGCTGCGCCTTACCGGCACGCACCGCGACATCACCGACCGCAAGCACGAGGAGAACCAGTTACGCCTGTGGGCCACCGTGTTCGAGGACAGCCGCCAGGGCATATTCATCACCGATGAGGAGCGCCGCATCATCTCGGCCAACAGGGCCTTCCAGGAGATCACCGGTTACACCATGGAAGAGATGCTCGGGCAGAACCCGCGCATGTTCGCCTCGGGCGAGCAGGATCGCGCCTTCTACCAGAACATGTGGGCGTCGCTGAACACGACGGATCACTGGCAGGGCGAGATCTGGGACCGCCGCAAGAACGGGGAGGTCTTCCCCCTTTACACGTCCATCACCGCCACACGGGACGCACAGGGCGAGCTGCAGAATTACATCGCCATCTGCACCGACATCAGCGAACGCAAGGCGGCGGAGGAACGCATCCGCTATCTGGCGCACCACGACGTGCTCACGGGTTTGCCCAACCGCGCCCTGTTCGAGGATCGCCTGGAACAGGCGATCGCCCACGCGCAGCGCACCGAGACGCGGCTCGGCGTCATGTTCGTGGACCTCGACCGTTTCAAGAACATCAATGACTCACTCGGCCATCACCTGGGCGACGAGCTGCTCAAGCAGGTTGGCGCGCGGCTGCGCGCCTGCGTGCGCATGGACGATACGGTGAGCAGACAGGGCGGCGACGAATTCATCCTGCTGACGAGCGAACTGGGCGATGCGGCGGACGCCGGACACGTGGCCAAGAAGATCATCGACGCCATCGCCGAACCGTTCCGGCTGGACGGCAACGAGATCCGTATCACCGCGAGTATCGGCATCGCCATCTATCCGGAAGACGGCGCCGACGGCGACACGCTCATCCGCAATGCGGACGCCGCCATGTACCTCGCCAAGGAACGGGGACGGAACAATTTCCAGTTCTTCATACGTGAACTCAACCTGCGCGCGCTCAAGCGCATCTCCATCGAGAGCGCCCTGCGCCGCGCCGTGGATCAGGGCGACCTCGTACTGCACTACCAGCCGCAGGTGAATATCTGGAGCGGCGTGCTGTCCGGCACGGAGGCCCTGGTGCGCTGGCAATGGCACGACAGGCTGGTGCCACCGGCCGAATTCATTCCCATCGCCGAGGAGTCCGGACTGATTCATCCCATCGGTGAATGGGTGCTCGCGGAGGCGTGCCGTCAGCAGCGCAGTTGGATGAATGCGGGCCTGCGGCCGGTCACCATGGCCGTGAACATCTCCGCGGCCCAGTTTCACCGCAAGGAACTGCTGCGCGTGCTGCAGGACATCATCAGCAGCCATTGCGCGACACCCACGCAACTGGAAATGGAACTGACCGAAGGGATGATCATGCAGGACGCAGAGGCCAGCATCGGCCTGCTCGGCGCGCTCAAGGAGATGGGCGTCACGCTGGCCATCGACGACTTCGGTACGGGTTATTCCAGCCTCAATTACCTGCGCCGCTTCCGCATCGATCGCCTCAAGGTGGACCAGTCGTTCGTGCGTGACCTGGACAAGGATCCCGCCGATCGCGCCATCACCGAGGCCATCATCGCCCTGGGCAAGAGCCTGGGCCTGCGCGTCATTGCAGAGGGCGTGGAGCGCCACCTGGAAATCGAACTGCTGCGGGAAAGCCGCTGCGACGAATTGCAGGGGTTTTACTTCGCGCCGCCGCTGGCGGCCGATGCGTTCGTGGAGTGGTTCCGCCGCCGCGAACAGGGCGACGAGGTACTCATTCCCCTTTGAAGGACCGATGCGGCGGCCCTGTAAGCATCGATCCCCGCAGGTCACGTTGGCGCGCAGCGCCTGCGTGACAAAACGCTGCCTGAATTTTTCGCGAGCGGAAGCTCGCTCCCACACCGGGGCAGTGGCTCTAACATGTCACGTAGCTTCGCAACGTGACCTACGGATCGCAGCATTCCGTCGTAGGTCACGTTGGCGCGCAGCGCCTACGTGACAAACGCGGGCCCGAACTTTTCGCGAGCGGAAGCTCGCTCCCACAGAATCCGCTCCCACACCCGGGCAGGAGCGGCTCAGGCCCCGATGGCCTATCTTCGAAGGCCGCCTCTTGGCTAGTGCACCGCGTAGAGGTGACCGTCCATGCTGCCGAAATACACGGTTTCACCGTCCACCGCGGCGGCCGCAGCCACCTGGCCGTCGGTGCGGAAGTTCCATCTCTCGGCGCCGTCGCGCAAGGCGAGGGCGTAGACACGGTTGTCGTAGCTGCCCACGTACACGGTGCCTGCGGCCACCGCCGGCCCGGCCGTGACCCAGTCGCGGGTGCGGAACTTCCAGCGCGGCTCGCCGTTCGCCACAGTGAGGGCATGGACGTAGCCGTCGTTGGCGCCGAACAGCACCAGGCCCTCGGCGACGGCGGGTGCGCTGTGAATGGGGCCGCCGGCCTGGTAGCGCCAGACCTGCTGGCCGGTGTGGAAGTCCACCGCATACAGGGTGCTGTCGCGGCTGCCCGCCAGCACCTTGCCAGCGCTCACGGCCGGCGAGGCCTGGATGGGCTGCTTGCTGCGGAAGCGCCAGCGTTCCTGACCGTCCTCGCTGCGCAGGGCGTACAGGTAACCGTCCTCGGCGCCGAAGAACACGAAGCCTTCGTGCACCGCCGGCGAGGCATAGACGGCGCCGTCCACCTTGCGACGCCAGTGCTCGCGGCCGCTGGCGGCGTCCACGGCATAGACGCTGCCGTCCGCGCCGCCCACGTAGAGACGCCCGTCCACCAACGCCGGCGCGGTGGTGAGGGGGCCGGCCGCCTGGAAGTCCCAGGCGGGCTGGCCGGTCTTCAGGTCGAGGCCGTACAGGTGACCGTCACGGCTGGCAACGTACACGCGATCCTCCGTGACCACCGGCGCGCCGCCGATCTCGGCGCCGGTCTTGAAGCGCCAGCGCTCGCGGCCGTCTTCGGTACCCACGGCGAACAGATAGCCGGCGCGGTTGCCCACGTAGGCGACCTCGCCCAGCACAGTGGGTGCGGTGTTGATGGCGCTGCCGGTGTTGAATTTCCAGCGCACCGCCTGCAGCCGCTTCACGCCCTCGGCGTCGTAGACGCCCGTGTGGGCAGGGTCGGCGCGGTACATGCCGGCCTTGGGCGCGGCACAGCCGGCGAGCACGGCGAGCATTCCGAGGAGGACGAGTGATCTTGTTGTTTTCATTGGCTTCTCCGGCGGCGGTTTGGTTCGCATTGTAACAACATCGCCGGGCGACGCACGGCCCCGGCGGTTTCAGCGGGCGAGCCGCATCTCGAACTGGCGCAGGCCTTCGTCTCCGCGCCGGGCCTTGCGTTCGGCGACCACGCGAAAGCCATGGTGTTCGAAGAAGGGGCGGGCGGCGAGGCTCGCCAGGGTCCTCAGCTCCCGCGCCGGGGACCGGGCCAGCATGTGTGCGAGCAGGGCGCTGGCCACGCCGCGGCGCTGCCAGGCGGGATGCACGTAGAGCAGGTCGACCAGGCCATCCTGCGTCATGCGCCCGAAGCCCACCACCGTCCCGTCCGACTCGCACACGAAGCTGCCGGCGCCGGACAGCCGCGCCGTCCAGCGCGCGCGATCGGGCTCGGGCGGGGCCCAGGCGTTCAGCTGGCGGGGCGTGTAAACGTGGCGGGCGCCTTCGTGAACGGCGAGGAAGAACACCTGCAGCACGGACTCCAGGTCATCGGGCCGGTAAGCACGGATGCGCATCGGGGCGTGGGTCGGAAGCCGTCTCTTGGTCAATCACTAGCAGGGCTTGGGAAACCCGGCGGCGGGGATCAAGACACCAACAGCCAAACCTTGCGGGCGCGTGACCAAGAGACTGGCCCGAAGCAGGAGCGCGGCAACGCCTCAGGCCAGCGGCCTGCCCGGGTCGATGAACTCGCCCTCGGCGTAGTCCACCCCCAGGTTCGCCAGTTGCTCCAGGGTGCGTTCGTCGCCCACGCCCATGGCGATGATGCGCAGATGCATGAGCTGGCCGATGCGGCTGATGGTCTCGGCAATGAGGTACTCCACCGGATTGTCCTGCAGGCTGTGCACCACCTTGCCCTCCATCCTGAGGAAATCCACGGGCAACTGATTCAGGTGTGCGAAGGAGGTGCGGCCGTAGCCGAAATTGTCGAGGCCGATGCGACAGCCCAGTTCCTTCAGTGAAGCCATGAGCTGGGACACCCCGGTGAAATTGCTCATCAGGTCCGACTCGTCGATGACGAAGCACACCACGTCGCGCGGCGCGCCGCTGCGCTCGAACTGCTGGCCGACGAAGGTGAGGAACTGGCTGTCGGTGAGGGTCTGCCCGGAGAGCGTGACGCCGTAGACCACGCCGGGCGGCGGATTCCTGCCGATGCGGGCCAGCAGGGTGGCGAGCTTCCACTCGTCCACGCGCGCGAGCAGGCGGTAGCGCTCGGCGATGGGCATGAAGGCGGCGGGCGGGAGCAGGTCGCCCTGTTCGTTGCGCAGGCGCAGGCTCACCTGCTGGAATTCCGGCGCCTCGGGATCGTCGGTGAGGCGGCGCGCCTTGTGGGTGAACAGCACGAAGCGGTCCTGTTCCATGCCCTCGCGCAGGCGTGCCAGCCAGGCCGTGGCCGAGCCGATCTCCATGCCGCTCTCGGTCTCCGCGTCGAACACGTGTACGCGGTTGCGGCCTTCGTTCTTCGCCGCGTAGCAGGCGGCATCGGCCTCGCGCAGCACGTCGTCCAGGCCGCCGCTTTCCGAGGTGATGGGCACCAGACCGATGCTGACGCCCAGTTCGAACACCCGGTCCTGCCACACGAAGCGGTAGGCACGGATGTCCTCGAGGATGTGCTCGGCCACGCGCCGTGCGGCCTCCAGCGAGCAGGAATACAACAGGATGGCGAATTCGTCGCCGCCGAGGCGCGCGAGGATGTCGCCGGCGCGCAGCAGTCGTTGCAGGCGGGTGGCCACCTGGCGCAGCACCTCGTCGCCGGCGCCGTGCCCGCAGGTGTCGTTGATGACCTTGAAACGGTCCAGGTCGAGATAGCCGAGCACGTGGTGGCGCTGCTCTTCGCGCGCGGTGACCAGGGCCTGCTCCAGGCGCGACTGGAACTCACGCCGGTTGTAGAGGCCCGTGAGCGCGTCGTACTTGGCCTGCTGCGAGATCTGGCGCTCCACCGCGCGGGTCTCGGACACGTCGCGGAACACCACCACGGCGCCCACGATGTGCTGTTCGCGATCGCGGATGGGCGTGGCGGTGATGTGCAGGCCGAACTCGCGCTCGTCGTTGCTGATGAGCAGCGCGCGCCGGGTCACGCTGATCACGCGCCCGAGGCGCAGCGCGCGCTCCACCGGGTCCTTGAGGGGTTCGCGCGTCTCTTCGTCGAGTACCTTGAACACCTGGGTGACGGGCATGCCCTGCACGTCTTCCTTGACCCAGCCCGTGAGGCGTTCCGCCACGGGATTGAGGTAGTCCACGATGCCCTGGGCGTTGGTGGTGATGACGCCGTCGCCGATGGACTCGAGCGTGACCTGGGCGCGCTCCTTGGCCTCAGCCAGCGCCTGCTCGGCGCGCTTGCGGCCGGTGATGTCCACCATGAAGGTGACCGTGTAGGGGCGTTCGCCGCCGCCGTCGAGCTCGGCCACGCTGGCCAGCAGCACCAGGCGCTCGCCGCCCTTGCGGGTGACGCTGATCTCGCCGCCGCCCACCGCCGCGCCGGGGGCGCTGGGGCGGATGGCCTGCCAGGTTTCCTCGGGCAGCAGTTCGAACAGCGAGCGGCCCACGCCGAATTCGGCGGTGGTGCTGAACAGGCGCGCAAAGAACGCGTTCACCGAGCGGATGATGTGATTGCCGTCGGCGATGCAGATCGCCACCGGCGCGTCGTCGATGACCGTGCGCAGGCGCGCCTCCGCATGCATCAGTTCCTGCACGTGCTGGTGACGGTCGGTTACGTCGCGCAGCAGGCCGATGAAATGGGTGACGCGGCCGCTGCCGTCGCTGATGGGGGTGATGGACAGTTCGTTCCAGAACGGGCGCCCGTCCTTGCGGCGATTTTCCAGCAGCACCCGGCAGGGACGGCCGCCGCCGATGGCGTCGGCCAGCTGGCGCACGCCTTCCTGGTTGCGCTCGTCGGCGTACAGGAAGCGGGGATTGCGGCCGAGGATCTCGTCCGGCGCATAGCCGGTGATGGCGGTGACGGCGTCGTTGGCGTAGATGATGGCGTTGTCCTGGGCCGCGTCGGTGATGATGAGGCCGTCCTGCGACAGCGCGGCGCCGCGACCGAGCAACCGCAGCACGGTCTCGTCGCGCTTGCGCCGGGTGATGTCCCAGAACGTCCACACCCGACCGAGCGGTTCCTCGCCCGCGGGGCCCGGCAGCGGCGCCGAGTGCCACAGCACGTCCACCATGTGCCCGCGCCGCGACAGCCGCTGGGTCTCCAGCTCGAACGGCTCGGGGCTGGCGTGCTCCTGGTGCAGTTCCTCCTGGCGCCACGGGGGCACCAGCCGCTCCACCGGTTTGCCCACCAGTTCGTGCCTGTCATAGCCGAACAGGTGCCCCGCCGCCGGATTGGCGAAACTCACGATGCCGCGCTGGTTCACTACCAGCAGGGCGGCGCCGCTGTACTGGGCCGCCTGCTCGTCCGCGGTGTGTTCGTCGGTGCTGAAGGTCGGTTCCACGGCGGGGCGCGGCAGCGCCGGGTGCTCCTCGCGCAGCAGTTCCTTCAGGAGCGGGGAGGTGGGAGGCACGCGCGAAGCCGCCCGCAGGCGCCGCAGCTTCTGGCCCATCCATACGTTGGCCATGACCACGAACAGCAACACCCCCGCGTTCAGCAGCCACCAGGGGATGCGCAGGGCGAGCCAGTAGGGCGCGGCGAGGGTGGCCGTGTCGAAAATCACCACCACCTGGCCCTGTTTTTCCGGCAGGGCGTCGCGCGCCTCCAGCTGCGGGCCGGCCATGAGCCCGGCGAACCAGTCAGGGGCACGCTGCGCCGGGGCGGGGGTGGTCTTGAAGATCACCCGCTCGCCGGCGGCGTCGATGAACACCACGTGGGTGGCCGCCGGCGGGGCCAGCTCGGCCAGCACCCGGGTGAGGTCCCGGGTGCCGCGTTCCCGGAGGCGCCCGGCCAGGCGTTCCGCCGTCATCCGTGTGGCCGCCTGCGCCTGCTCGTCCAATAACAACAGACCGTCGGAAACGGTCCAGACGACCAGCACACCGTTCAGGAGCAGCAGGGCGGTGAGCAGGACGAGCAGCGTGCGAATACCTGGAATGGGCGTCGACATGAAATCGCTTTCATTGCACCAGCCTTACTTCGCCGGCGCTTGCATGAAGCACAGTGACATCTGCACCGCCGATCTGCAAGCGGAGCAGGTGCGCCCCGGCCGGATTGGCGAACTGGTCCGAAACCGTCCAGACCACCAGCACGCCGTTGAGGAGCACGAGGGCGGTGCGGGGGATGAACAGATTGCGAATGCCTGGATTCCGTGTGGCCATGTAAGCGGTTTCATCGCACCAGCCTTACCTGGCCAACGCTTGCGTCAAGCACAGTAACATCTGCGCCGCCGAGCTGCACGCCGAGCAGGTCCAGTAACGGTCCGAGGACGCTGTCAGCGAGGTTACCAATCAGCCCCACAAGCAGTCCCTGGAGGAGTGGTCGCAAGGTAGTGCCGAGGTCGAGGGACAGTTCGGGTGCGCCCAGCGGCGTTACCTTGACCTGGATGGTCGCGCTCTGGACCAGGGAATCGAGTCCCGTCAACAGTGCTTCACCCGTAGGCGTGACCGCGGCCTGGGGGTCGGAAGGGAATGGGCCGGAGAACTCAAGATCTGGCGGCTGCAATATGCCAAAACTGGAGCACGCTCCCAGGTTGGCTGTAACGTCGGCGACCGGTAATTCCAACAGTTTGACCGTGGCAGCGAGCAGCGGGGACGGCACGACGGCGGGCTTGCACTCCTTGCCAATGCCAATGAACGCGAGCTGAGGGTCGGCTTCCACATCCACGCGGGTGGCCGGTACCGATGGGCTGGGCCGGTGGATGGCCGTAAGCCGGGCTTCGGCGGAGGCGGCTTCCACGACCAGATCCAGGCTGATGGGCGCCTTTAGCACGACAAGATCAATCTCCAGGGCCCGCAGCGAAACGTGAAGCCGCAACTGGCCGGTTTTCGCAACGGTCCGCCACTCACCATTTTCGTCCTTGCCCGGAGGGCCGATGGCAATCTGTGGCGGCTCCACGACCAGGAGCTTGACACTCAGCGACGCAAGACCGAGGTCCGCCAGCAGACCGGGCGTGGCGAGACCGAGATCCACCGCATTGCCCTTGTTGGCCACCTGCGCGGCAGTGACGAGCAGGTCGAGCACGTTGAGCTGGGCATCGAGGGCGGACTGCATATTGCTGACGGCAAGCAAGTCACTCAGCTTGAGGGGGTCAAGCGGAACAGTAAGATTGGCGCCGATATCTCTGGTTGCATCCCTGAATGCGATGGCCGCGATGCTCCCTTCGTCTTCGAGCACCTTCAGCATCCAGTCGAAAACTTCACTGACCGGTTTGGCTTCCAGGCTGAGCAGTTCATCGATGGTGCCAACCCCGGCCTGAACCATGATGTCCGCCAGCTTGATGCCGGTGCCGAGCAGATTGTTATAGGAAACTGCGTCGAGGTCTACAGTGGTACCCAGCAGCGCGCTCAGCAAGCTGTTGAGCAGTTTGGAACGCTCTGAATCCAGCTCGAGAAGGTGACTGCCGACGGTGATGGCGGCGATGCTTTCCTCGAGGTGGGTTACGGCCCGCGTGGTCAGGACCGCATCGTCGCCCGAGAGCAGGCCGCCGGCCACGAGGCTGCGCGGCACTTTGTGTGTGGCGATGACCTGCACCGCGTCGTATTCCGGTGAGCCGTCGCCCGGGCCTGTCCCAAAGTCGCGCAATCCGCCCGCGCGCGTGAGATGGCCGATCTGGGGGTCGAGGGTGTCAAAATCGCCATTCTTGGCGCCCGCATCCCGTGCTGCGGCCTTTGCAGCATTGTGGTCGCCCTCCGTAGCCAACACCTGCGCACCCGCCAGTGCCGCCGCATCGGCCACCCCCTGCAAGCGCTGCCGCTCATAAATGATGCGCCCGATGTCCAGTGCCAGGGCCACGGCCAGTACCGCCACCACCATACTTGCCGCTGCGATAATGCTGATGGCGCCGCGCTGGTGGTTCATGCGTCAGTTCCGGGATACGCCGCCGGTCTCGAAGTGCGCCGGGATGGGCGTCTCGAAGCTGTTCAGGTGGCGCTGGTAAACGCGCGCGGCGACGTCGCCGGACACGGGGTTGGGCATGCCCTCATGGGTGCCGGCGCGCTGCAGTTCCAGCCAGCTGGCGGTGTCGTTGGGCACCATTACGGGGCTCGGCCCCGCGCTGGCCGTTTGGGCGACAGGGGCCGGCGCAGGCGTGGCGGCCTCGGGGGGCACGGGTTCGTCGGCCTCGGGTGCGGTGGTGGCGCAGCCGCCGGCGGCGAGGCCCAGCAGGATGATAGCGAACAGTCTGCCGTTCATGGGCGGGTCTCCTTGGAGCGGGTGTTTTGGCGTAGTGCGTCGGCGTCGTCGCGCAGGCGTTTGAGTTCCTGCGACGACAGACCCAACCGCTCGGAAAGTTCGGCGGCCTCGCGTTTTTCGTCGGCGACCAGCAAGGCAAGCATCAGGTTGGCGGCGGCGCGCTCGCCGCCGCCCAGTTCGTAGGCGGTCTGGAACTGCCGGCGTGCGTCGCCGGTGCGGCCCGCGAGCAGCAGGGCGTAACCGTGATCGTTGCGAATGCGCGGGTCGGTGGGGCGCTGGCGTTCGGCATTGGCGAAGTGCGTCAACGAGGCCTGGATGCGGCCGGCGTCCACTTCCAGGCGGGCCAGGCCGTGATGGCCCAGGCCGGCAAGGCAGCTGTCGGTAAGCCCCTTGAACAGGGTGCGCGCCTCCTCGGCGGCTCCCATGTGCCGCAGGGATTCGGCGCGCAGGAAGCGCGCACGCGGCAGGCGCGCGCCCTCCTTGCCCAGCGCATCCAGATGGGCGAGGGCGGCGTGATAGAGCCCCTGGCGCTGCATGTCTTCGATGAGTTGCAGGTGCAGCACCACGTCGGGCGGCGCCTTCTCTTCGCCGCAGCGCGGCTCGGCCCGGCCGGGCAGGGCGAGGTCCGTGGCGCTGGGCGCCTCGCCCACGCGCGGGCCGGCGGCGCAGGCCGCGAGCAGCAGCGGCAGGCCGGCCGCGAGGAAGCGGCGGAGTGCGGAAGGGAACGGAACGGCCATGGTCAACCTCCGAAGCCCGTGAGCATGCGCACGATGGCGAGGAAACCCGGACCCGCCAGGAACACCAGCAGGGCCGGGAACAGGAACAGCACCATGACGATGGTCATGCTGCCCGAGAGCTTGCCCACACGCTCGTGCAGCTCCGTGCGGCGGCGCTCGTCGATGAGGTCCACGAAGTTCTTCAGGGGTTGCTGGATGCCGCCGCCATAGCGATCAATCTGGCGCAGCAGGGTGACCAGATCCGTGAGGTCCTGCACTTCCTGGGTGCGCGCCATCTGCACCAGGGCCTCGCTGCGATCGGCGCCGCGGCTCACCTGGCGCATCACCGGGCGCAGTTCGGAGGCGAGTACGGGTACCATGTCGGCGTGTTCGGTGGAGACGGTGAGCAGGGCCTGATCCAGCCCCAGGCCGGCGTCGAACAACACCTTGAGCACCTGCGCGAGCAGCGGTACCTCCTCGTTGATGAGCCGCTGGCGGCGCTTGCCGAGATAGCGCAATAGGTACTTGGGCGCCAGGTAGCCCAGGGCGAAGGCGGCGAAGAGGTAAGATACGGCGCGCAAGCTGAATCCGCCGCCCGTGCCGAACCACGCCAGCGCGGTAACGAGGGTGGTGGCGAGGGGCAGCACGAGTTGCAGACCGGCCAATAGCGCCTGGTCCTGCTGGCGTCGCCAGCCGGCGCGCGCCAGCAGTTTCACCAGTTCCGGGTCTTCCTCATGGCTGCTGAGCCACAGGCTGCCCAAACGAGCCAGTTGGCCGCTCAGGCCGTGCATTTCCTCGCGACGCTGATCGCCGCCGATGCCCAGGGCGGCGCGCAGGCGGCGGCGCATGGCATGACGGCGCCGGTCGGACTGCACGGCCAGGGCCAGCAGCCCGAGGCTGAGCAGGAAGGAGGCGGCGCCGAGGGCGTAGAGCAGGGCGGTCATGTCAGATGCTCCGCATCATGCGCCACAGCAGCAGGCCGCCGACGAGCTGGAAGCCGACGCCCAGTCCCAGGATTACCCTTCCCGTCGCATCGCTCCACAGCACACCCATGTAGTCCGGGTTGGTGATTAGCGTGAAGGCGGCGATACCGAGCGGCAACAGGCCCAGCACCCAGGCGGAGAGGCGGGTCTCGCCGGTGAGGGCGCGCAGTTCGTTACGCGCCGCCTCGGCGCGGCGGATCATGGTGACCACGCTCCTGAGCAGCTCCTGGATGCTGGAGCCGTAGCGGCGGTTCACGGCCACCGCCAGGGTGAGCACGCGCAATTCCTGCATGTCGTGGATGCGGGCGGTCTGTCCCAGCGCCTCCTCCAGCGCGCCGCCCAGGCGCACCTCGCGCACCACGCGGTCCAGCGCACTGCGCAGGGGATCGCGCGCTTCGGCCGTGGCCACGCCGAAGGCGCTGTCGAGGGTGTTGCCCGTGCTCACGGCACGGGCGAGGTGATCGATGAACACCGGCAGTTGTTCCACCATGAGCCGGCGGCGGATGCCGGCGCGGCGCAGCAACACCAGATAAATGGCGCCGATAAGCGTGGCCGGGTAGAACAGCAGTCCGCCCGCGCCATGGATGATCGCCCCGAGCAAAGCCGCGACCGCCACACCGGCACCCAGGGCCACGCCGTGCCAGCGGGCCGGCGTTATGCCGGCGCGCCAGAGCAGTTCGGTGACCAGGTTCAGGAGCCAGTGCTCGGTGGCGGGCTTGGGCGCCTGGGTGCGGCTGTCGCTGCCGATGAGCAGGCGCAGGCGCAGCAGCATCTGCTCGCCGCGCTTGCGGCGCCGCTCGGAGACCGCCAGCAGCGCAAGCGAGATCAGCGCGGCGGTGACGGCGAGCAGGATGGCGAGGCTGTTAAATGACATAGCGGCTTGCCGCGAAGGGCCCCGCATGGGCCTCCTCGCCCTGGAGTAGACGCTGCAGCTTCGGGTTGTGGGGCTTCAGTTCCAGCTGCACGAACTCCTGGCGCGTGAGGTCGTAGCGGAAGAGTTCCTGCAGCATGTAGTTGTTGTCGGCGATGCCCGTGACCTCCTGGACGTGCAGCACCCTGCGCTCGCCGCCGGGCAGACGGCCGGTCTGCACGATGATGTCGATGGCCGCCGCCACCTGCTGGCGCAGGGTGAATTCGCTGCCGGCGTAACCGGCGAAGCCGGCGAGCATCTCCAGGCGGCTGAGTGCGTCGCGCGGGCTGTTGGCGTGCAGCGTGCCCATGGAACCCTCGTGGCCGGTGCTCATGGCCTGCAGCATGTCGAGCATTTCCGGGCCGCGCACCTCGCCCACGATGATGCGGTCGGGGCGCATGCGCAGGGCGTTGCGCACCAGGGCGCGCATGTTCACTTCGCCATGGCCTTCCAGGTTGGGCGGACGCGATTCCAGGCGCACCACATGGGAGTGATCGAGGGACAGCTCGGCGGCATCCTCGATGGTGACGATACGCTCGTCGTTGGGAATGAACTCGGACAGCACATTCAGCAGCGTGGTCTTGCCGGCGCCGCTGGCGCCGATGATGAGCATGTTGCAGCGCGCGCGCACCGCCGCGCGCAGCAGCTTGAGCATGGGTTCGTTGAGCGTGCCGTAAGTGAGCAGGTCGCCGGCGCGCAGCGGTTCCCTGCGGAACTTGCGGATGGACAGGGCCGGGCCGTCCAGGGCGAGCGGCGCGATGATGGCGTTGACGCGGCCGCCGTCCGGCAGGCGCGCGTCCACCATGGGCGTGGTCTCGTCCAGGCGGCGGCCGAGCGGCGCCAGGATGCGGTGGATGATGCGCAACACGTGGGCATCGTCGATGAAACGCAACGGCGTCTTCACCAGGCGGCCGCGGCGCTCCACGAAGATGTTGGCGTGGCCGTTCACCAGGATGTCGTTGATCTCGTCATCCTCGATGAGGCGCTGGATGGGCCCGAAGCCGAGCAGCTCGTCGATCATGTCCGTGACCAGCGTCTCCACCTCGCGGCGGTTGATGGCCAGGCGCTGGTCGGCGATGAAGAAGTTGATCTTGGCCTCGATGTAGTTGCGCACCTGGTCGTGCGACCAGTCGGCGAGGTTGACGTTCTCCTCTTCCACCACGTTGATCAGGAAGCGATGCAGGCGGCCCTTGAGCGATTGGTACTGATCGCTCTGCTGCAGATCGTCGGCCTGGCTGTGGGAGAGAAAATCCATGACCGTTACCTCAGCTCAGCAGCTTGTCGAGCAGGCCGCGCAGGCGCTCGCCCCTGACGGGCTCGGGCGCCGGGGTCCCCGTGAGCTGGCGGGCGAGGGCGCGCACGGCTTTGCTGTAGGGATCGTTGCCCGCAATCTCGAAAATGCTGCGGCCCGCATTGAGCGCCTTGAGACGTACCATGCCGCTGGCAGGCAGCATGTGGCACAGGCTCAGGTCGAGCAATTCGGCGATGTCGGAGCCTTCCAGGCCCACCTCCGGCGAGTAGCGGTCCACGATGAGGCCGATGCTGTCCACGGGGTAGTCGCGCGCGCCGAGGAAATCGAGCAACTGCTTGCTGGCGTGACAGCTCGGCACCGACTGTTCCACCACCAGGAACACCCGGTCGGACTTGCCCAGGATGAGGCGCACGAAGTCCGAGGGGGTCACGCCGCCCAGGTGGATGACGATGCGCGTGAAATAGGCGCGCAGGATGTTGAGCAGGATCATCACGTCGGCGGAGGTGACCGCTTCCATCTCCTTGGGGTCGTCCGGCAGCGAAAGGATGGTGAGGCCGCTCTTGTGCGTGGTGAAGGCGGTGCGGATGAGCGTCTGGTCGAAGCGGCGCACGCTGCGGATGGCGTCCACGAAGCTGTAGGTGGACTTGAGGCCGAGCATGAGCAGCGAGTCGGCCGGCGGCATACCCAGGTCGAGCAGCAGCACGCGCCCTTCCTGTTCCTGTTCCAGCAGCGCCAGCGCGGTATGCACCGCGATGGTGGTGATGCCCTCGTAGGGGCGTGCGGACAGGAAGGAGAACACCTGCGCCTTGGCGGCCACGGGCGCGGCATCCTGCGGGCTCTTCTCGTCCAGGCGGTACACCAGCGCGAGCACGTCGCGCGGATTGCTGCCCACGCGCAGGAAATCGCGCGCGCCGGCGCGCATGGCCGACAGCAGCAGGTTGTTTTCCACGGTGTCGCTCACGGCGACGATGCCCAGATACGGCTTGGCGGCCAGCAGGCCTTCGATGAGCGCGGTATGGGAGCGTTTTTCGCCCGCGCCCAATTGCACGAACACCAGGTTGGCCGCGGTGGCGTCGATGAGCTGCAGCACGCGTTCCACGGAATCCTGGTCGGCGACCACGACCTCCCGTTCCTTGTCCAGCGCCTCCATGAGCCACTGGACGTAATCCTCGCGATTGGTGACGACGACGCTTGCCACGATGGCCTCCTAATCGCTGGTGCCGCTGTTCTGCCGGTTGAAGTCGCCGGACTCGAGGAACAGGAGTTCGGAAAAACCGGGCTGGTAGCGCCGGAAGGACTCGCCCGGCAGCGGTGGTGTGGGTGCGCCGCGCGCGATGGCGCGCACCAGGTGCGGCGTCACCACCATGATGAGTTCCTTGTCCTCGCGCTGGATACGCGTGGACTTGAAGAACGCGCCCAGGATGGGCAGGTCGCCCAGGAAGGGCACCTTGTCCACCGCGGCCACGTTGTTGCGGCTGATGAGGCCGCTGATCACGAAGCTCTCGCCTTCGGCCAGCTGGATGGTGGTCTCGGTGCGGCGCACGCGGAAGCCGGGCACGGACACGCCCGCGGTCTGCACGGCGGTGTTGGGATCGAGCTCGCTCACCTCCGGGGCCACCTTCAGCACGATGCGGCTGGCGTCGAGCACCGTAGGCGTGAGCATGAGGCGTACGCCGAAGTCGCGGTACTCGATGCTGATCTTGCCGTTCTCGGCGGCCACCGGGATGGGGACCTCGCCGCCGGCCAGGAATCTGGCGGTCTGGCCACTCATCACCGTCAGGCTGGGTTCGGCGAGGGTGTAGGCGAAGCCGTTGCCTTCCAGCACGCTGATGACGCCGAGCAGACCCTCCCGGGCGTTGCCGGCGATGAGGTTGAAGGCCTGGGCGATGGGCAGGAAGCCGCTGCTGCTCTCAAGGGTGAAGCCGTTGCCGCCGAAGCCTCCCCCGGACGAGGCGGAGGACTGCACGCCGGAGAACGTGCCGGGTGCGCCGATGGCGAGGGTGGTGTCGCCCGTGTTCCTGCCGAACATCATGCCCGACTGCATGAGGGCCTGGCGGCTCACCTCCACCACCTTGATGTCGGTCTGCACCTGACTGCCGGCGCCCTCGCGCGAGCCCGGGGCCTCCACCACGATGCGCAGCCGCTCCGGCGCCGCGTCCTTGGGCCACAGGCGCAGTTCGGTTTCGCCCAGGGCCTTGCCCACCACCAGCACCTCGCGCGGCGAGAGCAGTTCCACGTCGGCCACCTGCGGATTGGCCACCGCCAGGCGCGCCACGCCGCCGGGGCGGGTGAGCAGGTGATGGCTGCCCGCCTCCACGCGAATAGTGCCGGGCTCGGCGGCGAGCAGCATCCCCTGCCAGAACACCAGCCCGAGCAGTCCGGCCAGGCGCATATGTTTGAAGAAGGTCATGACGCTCGCTCTCATCTCATTCACGGCTCTTCTTGCTGCCGCGGTACACGGTGACGGTCTCGCGCGGCGCGGCCGGGGCCGGGGCCGGCGCCCGTACCTTGACCCCATCCAGTTCCCGCAGGGCGGCGCCGGCGGTGATCACGGGGCCGGGCGTGGCAGGCGCCTGGGCGCCGTGCAGGGCGAGCCGCAACTGGCCGGCGCTGGAAGCGAGCACCAGACGCGGTACATCCTTGGCCGGCACCGCCAGCACGGCGGTGCGGCTGCTGCGCTGGCCCGCGCCGCTGTCCGTAGTGAGTACCCGCACGCGTTCAAGCACCACCTGCGCCTGCGAATGCTGCACCTGGCGACCGTCCGCCGGCACGTACACCAGCACGTCCACGCGATCGCCCGGCTCGATGAGCCCGCCCACGCCCACCACCTCGTTCAAGGGGATGGCCACGGCGCGCTCGTCCTCGGCCAGGGCGCGGGACAGCTCGCTGCCCTCGCTGAAATGGCGCTGCAGGACCGGTTCGCCGACGCCGATCTTCGCCACCGGCACTCTGCCCACCACGTCCTCGATCCGGCTGAAGCCCTCGGCCGGGGCGACGGACACGGGCACCAGCTTCACCGCGGTCTCGGCGATGGCCTCGCCCTGGGGCAGGGGATTGAGCGCCACCACGGCCTTGCTCCAGCTGGCCGGCCCCTCCAGGGACTCGGCCTCCAGCTGCTGTTGCCGGGCCTCCTGCTCCCTGCTCGTCTCGAAGGCGAGCCAGGCGAACAACAGGGCGGCGATGGCGGTGACGGCGGCGAACAGCTTGAGTTGTTGGCTGTTCATGCAAAGCTCCTTCGGTGACCTTGTTACAGGCGCAACTTGGCCCGGCCAGTCAGGTCCGTGAGTTCATCGAGTGACAGAAATCCCGCGAGAGAAGAAAGCGGGTGGCTTTCCTTGGGCAGCTTGACCGTCACGTCCAGCCAGGAGACGTCGTCCACGGTCGTGAGTGCGGATGCGATCTCGAGGTCGTCCTTCAGGTCCTGCGACATCCAACCGAGGGCGTTTTCGGCCGCGGCCTTCGCCAGCGCCCGGACCTTCGCTTCGTAGTCGCTGCCCAGTTTTTCCGGATCGGCGACGAGCCCGGCCCGGGCGGCGATCTGCGCCGCGTGATTGAGGTTGTGTTGCAGGGTCAGGGTGACGCCGAAGAACACCAGGCCGAAGAACAACAGGAGGAACAGCGGCAGGACCAAGGCGAATTCGATGGCTGCTGCGCCCCGCTGGTGCGGCAGGGCAGGGCGCGTGCTGGATCGGAACCTGCGCATGCGTCGTTCCTCAATAGACTCCGCCCGGGAAGTAGGGCGCCGCGATCACCGCGCCGGCGAAGGCAATGCCGTGGGCAGTACCCCACGGCACCACGCGCGGAGGCTGCTCGGCGCGCCTGTTGCGGCTGGCATGCCAGCCGAGCCCCGCCAATAGCAGGCCGCCCGCTCCCAAGGTCACCAGGGTCACCTGTATTCCGCCGAGGAGGCCCATCGCCAAACCCAGCTTCACGTCGCCGCCGCCGACCCAGTGCCGTGCGTAACCAGGAACGAGGAACATCAGAAACACACCTGCCGCGAGAAGGTTTGAAACAGGTGAAGTGTCTAACAATCCTCGCCCAACCGCGCCCAACCAGATTAGGGCCAGGAGAGCCACACCGAACGTTAGAAAGTTGGGCAGACGACGATTACGACCATCCAAGACCGCGATGGCCAAGGCCCACCCGATCAGCGCAGCCGGCTCCCAGCTCAAGCGGAAAGACCGCCAAGCCTAGCCCCCATCTGCCGGGGTCAGCGTGGTAGTGATGGACTCAAATACCTCGGCGATCTTTTCTCCCAAGGGCCCGATTGCGGCAGCAATAGCCAGGGCAATTAATCCCGCAATGAGCGCGTACTCGATAGCAGTTGCAGCTTCTTCGTCACGGATAAAACGGCGGAGCATGGCTCGCATGGTGGTGGTCTCCGAAAATGTGAACTGGTTCACACTGAACCCGTATCATCATTCCCTTATCCCCTGTGGGGGCGCAATAGGCGCCGGCTAAGATTTTCCCGTAATCACAAAGACTTGGAACAACTTTCAAAGCCGGCTGCGCCCGCGCGCAGCGGGGTACCCGCCTGTACCCTGCGCCAATTGTTCGCCTTCTGTCCGGACCGGAATGTGATGGAGCTCACAGAATCTGGAGTTTGGCGTGAGGGTGCCTCGCAGGAAAATTGACGCCTCGCCGGCGCACCTGCGAGGCCAAACCGGCAGGAACGGCAGGTCACGTTGCCGCGCAGCGGCTACGTGACATGCGCGGTACGGAGATGTCACGTAGCTTCGCAACGTGACCTACGAAGGCGCGGATGCTTCGCGTTGGGCCGTCTTCAGAGGTAACGACCGCCGGCGGCGATCACGGACGTGGTCAGGCCGAGCAGCAGGTTGGTCCCGACCACGCGGCGGATGCGGGCGAGGGCGTCGCCGGCCGCGGGCCATTGCTGGGCGGCGACGTGCTGCGAAAGCGCGCGGTACGGAACGAAATAGAGCCAGGCGAACAGCACCATCATCACGGTGCCGAGGCCGAGCATGGCGTGCACATGCCAGCCCGCGCCGCCCATGCCGCCGTACACGGCGAAGATGATCCAGAATCCCGTGAGGAGCAGTGCCGCGATGGCAAGCCATACCCACGGAAAAAACCGGTCGAACACGCCCTTCCACACGGTGAGCCGGGCGGGCGGCTCCAGGCGCGCCGCGGCGACCGGGCGCAGCACCTGATGGGCGAAAAACATGCCGCCGACCCACAGCAGGGCGGCAAGCAGATGCAGGGAAATGGCGAGACTCACGGATACCCTTTCTTTGTTCTGGCGTTTGGCTGGGAAGGTTTTATACCCGAACGCCGCGCGGGTCGCGACGGGGCGCTGAAAAACCAAGGCTCAACACAGGGACGCAGAGATACAGAGACCACAGAGGCAGCGGTGTCATTCTCTGGGTCCCTGTGGTTTCCTCCACCGTTGCGACAGGGAATCGCGGGCTGAGCCCGCTTCGACGGGGCGGTTTTCCGCCGCTACCCCCTCCCTTCGGGCGGGTCGCCTCGGGGACCGGGCGCGGGTAGAATCCCTAACCTTTCGCTCCACAGAGAGCGCGAAATCACAACAACGAGGCAACCAATCATGGATTTCCAGATCGCCCCGTCCATCCTGTCAGCGGATTTCGCCCGTCTGGGCGAAGAGGTGGATAACGTGCTCAAGTCGGGCGCGGACATCGTCCACTTCGACGTGATGGACAACCACTACGTGCCAAATCTCACCATCGGTCCCCTGGTCTGCGAGGCCCTGCGCAAGCACGGCGTCACCGCGCCCATCGACGTGCACCTCATGGTGAAGCCGGTGGACCGCATCGTGCCCGACTTCGCCAAGGCCGGCGCCACCTACATCACCTTCCACCCGGAGGCCAGCGAGCACATCGACCGCACCATCGGCCTCATCCGCGACAGCGGCTGCAAGCCCGGCCTGGTGTTCAACCCGGCCACGCCCGTGGACGTGCTGGAATACGTGCTGCCCAAGCTCGACATGGTGCTGCTCATGTCCGTGAACCCGGGGTTCGGCGGCCAGAAGTTCATCCCGTACGTGCTGGAGAAGGCGCGCAAGGTGCGCCAGATGATCGACGCCATGAATCCCGACTGTCGTCTGGAGATCGACGGCGGCGTGGGCCCGGCCAACATCCGTGAAGTGGCCGAAGCGGGCGTCGATACCTTCGTCGCCGGCTCCGCCGTGTTTGGCGCGGGCAAGGACAGCGATCCCAACCGCTACGACTCCGTCATCGCCGCCATGCGCGCGGAATTGGCGAAGGTCGGCAAGTGACAAGGTGAAACGCGGAGGACGCGGAGGCGCGGAGTACGCGGAGGAAAACAGATGATCTTGCCTCCGCACATTCCGGTTTTTCCCTTCTGGTATTTCAACGCGGTACACGCAGAGAAAGCCACATGGGTTCATCTCCGCGACCTCCGCGCCTCCGCGTCCTCCGCGTTATGACATGGCGGGTGCGCCTCCGCTCCTCCGCTTGAGACACGATGAAAAAACCGGAAATGATCCTGCTGGACCTGGACGGAACGCTGGTGGACAGTGTGCCGGACCTGGTCTTTTGCGTGGATGAGCTCATGCGTCGGCTGGGTCGGCCGCCGCGGGGCGAGGACCAGGTACGGAACTGGGTGGGCAACGGCGTGGAGCGCCTGGTCAAGCGTGCTCTCACCGGCGACATGACCGCCGAGCCGGATCCCGCGGCGTTCGCCGAAGCCATGGCCATTTTCAACGAGCTGTATCTGGCCAACAGCGCCGTGCGCAGCCGGCTGTTCCCCGGCGTGCAGGACGGCCTCGAACGCCTGCGCAGCGCGGGTTGCAGGCTGGGCTGCGTCACCAACAAGGCGGCCCGCTTCACCGAACCGCTGTTGCATACGCTCGGGATACGGGACTTCTTCGGCATCGTGGTGAGCGGCGATACCACGCCCCACAAGAAGCCCCATCCCGGGCCCTTGCTCCATGCGGCCGATTTCTTTAAAGTCGGGCCGCAGCATTCGCTCATGGTCGGGGATTCCCGGCACGACGTGGAAGCCGCCCGCGCCGCCGCCTTCAGGGTGGTCTGTGTGAGCTACGGTTACAACCACGGCGAGGACATCCGCAGCGCCGCGCCCGACGCGGTGATCGATTCCCTGAGCCAGTTACCGGATCTTTTCGACTGACCCGCCAAACCATGGTGAACACCGCAACGACACTGGAGCGCAAGGCATCGCAGCGATGGCGTGGCTGAAGCCGACCCTGTCCGTGCACGTGCCTGTCTTCCTGTCGTAGGTGTGACCATGACCGCTGATCGTTTTGCCGAGCTGGCCCGCCAGGGCTTCAACCGTATTCCCGTGATGCGCGAGGTCCTCGCCGACCTCGACACGCCCCTTTCCGTCTACCTCAAACTGGCGGAAGGGCCGTATTCCTATCTGTTCGAATCCGTGCAGGGCGGCGAGAAATGGGGCCGCTATTCCATCATCGGCCTGCCGGCGCGCACCGTGGTGCGCGTGCATGGACACGAGGTGAGCGTGGAGGAAAACGGCCGCGTGGTGGAACGCGCCGAGGTGGCCGATCCGCTGGCGTGGGTCGAGGCCTTCCACGGGCGCTTCAAGGTAGTGGAGCAGCCGGGCATGCCGCGCTTCAACGGCGGCCTGGTGGGTTACTTCGGTTACGACACCATCCGCTACATCGAGCCGCGCCTCGCCAGGGCCGAGAAGCCCGACGCCATCGGCACGCCCGACATCCTGCTCATGGTCTCGGACGAGGTGCTGGTGTTCGACAACCTCGCCGGCAAGCTGTACGTCATCGTGCTCGCCGATCCGGCGACGCCCGGCGCGCTCGATCACGCGAACGCGCGCCTCGATGCGCTGGTGCGCCGATTGCACGGCACCACGCCGCGCCACATTCCGACACGCGCCGCGACGGTGAGCGAAACGGATTTCGTCTCCGGCTTCACGCAGCAGGGCTTCGAGAACGCCGTCGAGCGCGCGCGCCAGTACATCATCGACGGCGACATCATGCAGGTGGTGTTGTCGCAGCGCCTGTCCATTCCCTTCCAGGCCCGCCCGCTGGATCTCTACCGTGCCCTGCGCAGCGTGAATCCCTCGCCGTACATGTATTTTCTGGACCTCGATGGCTTCCACGTGGTCGGTTCCTCGCCGGAGATCCTGGTCCGCCTAGAAGACGGCATGGTCACCGTGCGTCCCATCGCGGGGACCCGCAAGCGCGGCGCCAACGAAACCGAGGACCAGGCGCTGGAGCAGGACCTGCTGGCCGACCCCAAGGAGCTGGCCGAGCATCTCATGCTCATCGACCTGGGCCGCAACGACGTGGGCCGCATCGCCGAGACCGGCAGCGTGAAGCTCACCGACAAGATGGTCATCGAGCGCTATTCGCACGTGATGCACATCGTCTCGAACGTGCAGGGCCGCCTGAAGCCCGGCATGAGCGCCATGGACGTCCTGCGCGCCACCTTCCCGGCCGGCACCGTCTCCGGCGCGCCGAAGATCCGCGCCATGGAGATCATCGACGAGCTGGAACCGGTGAAGCGCGGCATCTATTCCGGCGCCGTGGGCTATCTCGCCTGGAACGGCAACATGGACACCGCCATCGCCATCCGCACGGCGGTGATCAAGGACGGCCAGCTCCACATCCAGGCCGGCGCCGGCATCGTCTACGACTCTGTGCCCGAAAAGGAATGGGAAGAAACCATGAACAAAGGGCGGGCCGTATTCCGCGCAGTGCAGATGGCCGAGGCGGGGCTGGACGGGACAGCGGGTCACAAGTAAGGCAACGAAACGCAGAGGACGCGGAGGCGCGGAGATCGCGGAGAATGGACAAGGATGTCAATGCTCTC
>JBFXES010000010.1:0-38319 GCA_050179875.1 Thiohalomonadaceae bacterium | reverse complement strand
GCTCGCAGATCGACGACTACACCAAGTTCGTGGGTATCTACGGCGCCAAGGGCCTGGCCTACATCAAGGTCAACGACAAGGCCAAGGGGCGCGACGGCCTGCAGTCGCCCATCCTCAAGTTCCTGCCGGACGACGTCATCGCCGCCATCCTGGAGCGCACCGGCGCCGAGGACGGCGACCTGGTGTTCTTCGGTGCGGACAAGGCGAAGGTGGTCAACGAGGCCCTGGGCGCCCTGCGCATCAAGCTGGGCCACGACCTCGGCATGCTGGAAGGCACCTGGAAACCCCTGTGGGTGGTGGACTTCCCCATGTTCGAGTGGGACGAGAAGGACAACCGCTGGTATTCCCTGCACCACCCGTTCACCTCCCCCAAGGAGGAGCACATCGACCTGCTGGAATCGGACCCGGGCGCCTGCCTGTCGCGCGCCTACGACATGGTGCTGAACGGCACCGAGATCGGCGGCGGCTCCATGCGCATCTACCGCCAGCAGGTGCAGGCCAACGTGTTCAAGGCCCTGGGCATTTCCGACGAGGAGGCCCAGGACAAGTTCGGCTTCCTGCTGGACGCCCTCAAGTACGGCTGCCCGCCCCACGGCGGCCTGGCCTTCGGCCTGGACCGTCTGGTCATGCTCATGACCGGCGCCAAGTCCATCCGCGACGTCATGGCCTTCCCCAAGACCCAGACCGCCGCCGACCTGCTCACCCAGGCGCCCTCCGAAGTCGCCTTCGAGCAACTGCGCGAACTGGGCATTCGTGTTAACAAGCCGGCCAAGGAACAGCCGAAGGCGGAATGAAGAAGAACGTCCGCAAATGAACGCTAAACGGAGTGGGGTGCTCTAATCCCCCGAGTTCCTTTCGTTCGGAAACGGGAACTGATCACTTCTTCTTTGCGTTATTTGCGTTCATTTGCGGACCGAGATCCAAAACATGACTCTGGCGATGCACCGCTATTCATTGATGGACGATGCCGAGTGCGAGGCGCGCATCCTGGATGCCAAGGCCCGGCTCGGCAGGCGCCTGGTGATCCTCGGCCATCACTATCAGCGCGACGAGGTGTTCCGCCACGCCGATTTCTCCGGCGATTCCCTGAAGCTTTCGCGCCAGGCGGCCGCTTCCGAGGCGGAATACATCGTGTTCTGCGGCGTGCATTTCATGGCGGAGGTGGCCGACATCCTGTCGCGCCCCGAGCAGATTTCCATCCTGCCGGACATGGCCGCCGGCTGTTCCATGGCCGACATGGCCAGCCTGCCCGCGGTGGAGCGCGCCTGGGAAGAACTTCGTTCCGTGCTCGATCCCGATGAGCACGTCACTCCCGTCACCTACATCAATTCTGCGGCCGACCTGAAGGCCTTCTGCGGCCGTCACGGCGGCATCGTCTGCACCTCGTCCAACGCCCGCAAGGTACTGGAGTGGTCCTTCGGCCAGCGCGAGAAGGTGCTGTTCTTCCCGGACCAGCACCTGGGCCGCAACACCGGCCATCGCATGGGTGTCCCGCTCGACGAGATGGTGGTGTGGGATTTCGAGCAGCCCATGGGCGGGCTCACGCCCGAGCAGATCCGCAAGGCGCGCATGATCCTGTGGAAGGGCTTCTGCTCGGTGCACCAGATGTTCCGGCCCGAGCACATCGATCGCTTCAAGGCGCGTTTTCCCGAGGCGAAGGTCATCTCCCACCCGGAATCGCCGTTCGAGGTATGCGAGAAATCCGACTACGTAGGTTCCACCGAATACATCATCAAGACCATCGCCGAGTCCGCGCCGGGCACGCGCTGGCTGGTGGGCACGGAGCTCAACCTGGTCAACCGCCTCAACGAGCAGTACAAGCACGAGGGCAAGCAGGTGCACTTCATGTCGCCCACCGTGTGCATGTGCTCCACCATGTTCCGCATCGACCCCCAGCACCTGGCCTGGACCCTGGAAAACTTGGTGGACGGCAAGGTGGTCAACCGCATCCAGGTCCCCGCCGAAGACGCCCGCCTGGCCCGCCTCGCCCTGGAACGCATGCTCGACGTTTCGCCGTAGCCTGTCCATCCACAGGTCAACGCGGAGGACGCGAAGGCGCGGAGATCGCGAAGAAAATTCTCGTGAAGGACGGAGGGACGCCAGGAGATCCGTCGTATTCACCTGTAGCGGCCTAAGGCCGCAATTGGTTCGACCACTAACGACTGATGCTAGGGGCAGGTGCCGGAAAACGGCGGCATATCTGCTCCGTGGCCTCCGTGGTAAATCTTTCAATCCCTCCGCGATCTCCGCGCCTCCGCGTCCTCCGCGTTATCCTTCTGGCGTGCTAGTGATGGGGATTTCCCATGAGCGAACCGTCTGCCGTGGTGCTGGTCCATGGGCTCTGGATGACCGGTACCCTGGACATGGCGTATCTGCGCCGGCAGTTGCGCCGCTGCGGGTTTCAGGTCTACGTGTTCCGCTACCGGACGGTGCGGCGCAGCCTGGCGGAGAACGCCGCGCGGCTCAACGAATTCCTGGCGCGCCTGCCCGAGTCCACGGTGCATCTGGTGGGGCACAGCATGGGTGGGCTGGTGATCCGCAAGCTGCTCCTCGATTTCCCTGACCAGCGCCCCGGCCGTGTCGTCACCCTGGGCACGCCCCATTGCACCAGCCGCGCCGCCACGGCCTTCGGCCGCCGCGCGCCCGGGCGCTGGATGCTCGGCAAGGGCATGCAGGCCCTCACCGAGGCGTTGCCGCCCTGGCAGGGCCAGCGCGATTTCGGCGTGCTCATCGGCGACCTGCCCTATGGGCTCGGCCGCCTGACCCGCAGCCTGCCCCTCCCCAACGACGGCACCGTGGCCGTGGACGAGGCCACCCTGGCCGGCGTCACCGACACCGTCACCCTCCGGGTCAGCCACATCAGCATGCTGTTCTCGCGTGCCGTGGCCCGGCAGACCTGCCACTTTCTGCGCCATGGGCGCTTCCTCGCGCACACCCAGCGCCGCACCGAACCCGCTTCGTAGGAGCCCACACCGTGGGCGACCCGGTTTTCGGACCGCGCGGCGGTCAATCGGGCCGCATTCGCCGACGGTGTCGGCTCCTACGGCTGATCCCTGCCTTCTTGAAGTGATTCATGGTTCTCACCCGCGCCTGCGTGGTACAAGGGCGGCTCCGGGGTCCGTGGTGCCCGGCCAATGAGAACAACAATGACGGGACGTCCCCGTAAATCCGAGTGGGTTCTGGGCCTGCTCGTCGCCGCAGCCTTTTTCCTGGCCTCGGGCAGCCCCGCGCTGGTCCCGCTGGAAGGTCGCGCCCTGGCGCTGGGGGCGGAATTCGCCGCGCCCGCACCCAGCAGCGACAGCGTGGCGGTCGTCGCCCTGGACCCCGCCGTGCCGCCCGCGGTCTGGCCGCAACTGGCCGAGCGGCTCGCCTCGGCGCGCGCCGTGGGCCTGGTGCCTTCCTATCCCCGCGTGTTTCCCGGCCCGGACGCGCAGGCCTTCACGGCGCCGCTGGTGCTCGGCGCCTTGCCGCAACGCCTGTCGGCCCGCCCGCCCACCGGTTTCCCCGAGGGCGTGAGGCTGTGGCCCGCCCACCACCTCCCTGCGCCCGGCGCGCTGAGCCATGTGCCCGGTCCGCTCAACGGCCTGCCGTGGCTGGCCCATCGCGTCGAGCTGGCGCCGGCGCCGGTGACGCCGGCCGAGGTGGCTGTGCTTGATTTCGAGCCCGGCCCGGAGCCGACCTTCCGTGCGCCGCTGGTGATCCGTGCCGGCGAGGCGTGGGCGTCCAGCTTCGCCCTGCGCCTGGCGACCCTCGCCGCTGGCGGCGACCTCGGGGAGGACGCCCTGCAGCGCCACGGCATCCTGGCCGTGGAAGGGCTCATCTCCACGGACGGCGCCTGGCGCGTCTATCCGCGCCGGACGGCGCGGGACGTCCCGGTGGTCCCGCTGCAGGCCCTGACCGAGGGCGGCTTCAATGCTGCGGGAAAGGTGGTCCTGCTCGGCGCCGTGGACACCGCCGTGGTGGAGCCGGTGGTCTTCGCCGGCGGTGAGCGGGTGGCGCCGGTGGTGGCCGAGGCGCGCCTCACGGCGGCCATCATGGACCGCGCCCTGTTCGAGGTGCCGCCGTGGAGCGCCTGGGTGCAGTGGGGGGCGCTGGCGGCCGTGGCCCTGGTGCTCGCCGCCGTGTTGCCACGACTGGCGGCCAGCACCTCGGTGGTGCTGGTGCTGCTGTTGCTGTTCGTCGCCCTCACGGCGGAGTTCGGCTTCCTGAGCCTGCGCGCCACCTTCGTGCCCCTCATCACGCCCGCGCTGGCCCTCGCCACGGGCGCCGCCGCCCTGTTGCTCAAGCGCCGCCTCGGCGCGCGTGCGGGCGTGCTCGATGCCGAGCTGGCCGCAGCCAACCGCCTGCTGGGCCAGGCCTATCACACCCAGGGCCAACTGGACGGCGCCTTCGAGCGTTATCGCCGCTGCCCGGTGGATGAGGACCTGAAGGAACGGCTCTACACCCTGGGCCTCGATTTCGAACGCCGCCGCCAGTTCGGCAAGGCGGCGGCCGCCTTCGAGTACCTGCTGGCCGTGGCGCCGAAGTTCCGCGACGCCGCCGAGCGGGTGCAGCGCAACCGCGAGGCCGACGGCCGCCTGCTGTACGGCAAGGGCGCCGGCACCACCCCCACCGGGACGGTGATCCTGAGCAGCACGGGGCTGGCCCGGCCCACCCTGGGCCGCTACGAGGTGGAGCGGGAGCTGGGTCGGGGCGCCATGGGCGCGGTCTACCTGGGCCGCGACCCGCGCATCGGCCGCACCGTGGCCATCAAGACCGTGGCCCTGTCGCAGGAATTCGACGCCGAGCAACTCGATGCCGTGCGCGAGCGCTTCTTCCGCGAGGCGGAGACCGCCGGCCGGCTCGCCCATCCCAACATCGTCACCATCTACGACGTGGGCGAGGAGCAGGACCTGGCGTACATCGCCATGGACTACCTGAAGGGCCAGAACCTGGCCGCCTTCTGCCGTGCCGACAACCTGCTGCCGGTCGCCGAGGTCATGGCCATCGCCATCCAGGTGGCCGAGGCCCTGGACTACGCCCACAGCCGCAACGTGGTGCACCGCGACATCAAGCCCGCCAACATTGTCTACGACCGCGAGGAAGGCACGGTGAAGGTCACCGACTTCGGCGTGGCCTGTCTCACCGACGCCAGCAAGACCCGCACGGGCACCGTGCTCGGCAGCCCGTCGTACATGTCGCCGGAGCAGGTGGCGGGGCGCAAGGTGGACGGCCGCGCCGACCTGTTTTCCCTGGGCGTCACCCTGTTCCAGCTGCTCACCGGCGAACTGCCCTTCAAGGGCGATTCCCTGGCCAGCCTCATGTACCAGATCGCCAACGAGAAGCCGGCCGACATCCGCAAGCTGCGCAAGGACCTGCCGCCCTGCGTGGGCCGCATCATCGGCAAGGCCTTGCAGAAGGAACCCGAGCGCCGCTACCAGACCGGCGCCGACATGGCGGTGGCCCTGGCCCGCTGCCGCGAAGAGGGCAGGGAGGCATGAGCATGGCAAACATCCGCATGTGGGGCGTTACCGATACCGGCCGCCAGCGCGCCCGCAACGAGGACGCCATCGCCTGGGACGAGGCCCGCGGTTACGCGGTGCTGGCCGACGGCGTGGGGGGCCAGAACGCCGGCGACGTGGCCAGCCGCCTGGTGATCTCCGTGCTGGAATCGCGCCTGCGCGTGGCGTCCGACGGCGACGCCGGACATGTGCTCGCCGAGGCCGTGCGCGAGGCCAATGCGCTGATCCACGGGCAGGCCCTGGCCAATCCGGTGCACGCCGGCATGGGCTCCACGGTGGTGGCGGTGCTGTTCCTGCCGCGCGAGGCGATCGTCGCCCACGTGGGCGACTCACGCTTGTACCGCCTGCGCGAGGGCAGGCTCGAAGCGCTCACCGTGGACCATTCCCTGGTGCAGGAACTGGTGAGCGGGGGCTTCCTCACCCCCGAGGAAGCGCGCGCCTCCGGGCACCGCAACGTGATCACCCGCGCCCTGGGCAGCGCGTCCGAGGTGGCGGTGGAGGTGCGGCGCTTCGACACCCGTCCGGGCGACCGTCTGCTGCTGTGCTCGGACGGCCTCAGCGACATGGTGGACGAGGACGCCATCGCCGCCCTGCTGTCCCGCGGCGCACCGCCCGAGGCGATTGCCCTCGACCTGGTGGCCCTCGCCAACGACAACGGCGGCAAGGACAACATCTCGGCCATCGTCATCGAGGTGGCCTAAGCGACGACAGAGGACCGATATGCCGAAGCTCATCATCACGCGCGAAGGCGTCAGCCTGCGGGACTATCCCCTCGACCGCACGCGTATCACCATCGGCCGCAAGCCCGACAACGACGTGTTCCTGGACGACCAGACCGTCAGCTCCGAACACGCCGCCGTGTCCCTCATGGGTGTGCCCGCCATCACCGACCTGGGCAGCACCAACGGCACCTTCGTCAACGGCGTGCGCATCAGCAAGCAGGAACTGAGGCACGGCGACGTGATCCGCATCGGCCAGCACGAACTCAAGTACATCGACGAGGACGCCCAGGACATGGCCGCCACCATGGTGTTCGCCCCCACGGCGGCCGAGGCCCGCGCGGCGCGCCTGCACGTGCTCGCGGGGGCGCGCGCCGGCACGGTGCTGGAGGTGAAGCAGGAGCGCACCACGCTGGGCAAGCCGGGCGGGCAGATCGCCGTGCTGCTGCGCGAGCCGGGCGGCTTCCGCCTCCTGCCCATGGCGGGCGAGCAACCGGCGCGGGTCAACCGCCGGCCGGTGCCGGCCCAGGGCGTGGTGCTGGCGGACGGCGACGAGATCGAAATCGCCGGCTCGCGCCTGCGTTTCGAGGCGCGCTGACATGGCGTTTGCCGTGAAGCCGCGCCTCACCGTGCGCTGCGACGGGCTCGTGGTGCGCACCTACGTGCTCGACAAGGAGCGCGTCACCATCGGCCGCCGCCGCGGCAACGACATCCAGCTGGACGACCCGGCCGTGAGCGCCGCCCACGCCGTGCTCCTGCTCGCGCCCAGCCCTTACCTGGAAAACTACCCCGTGGCCCAGGTCGAGGACGCCGGCAGCACCAACGGCACCCTGGTGAACGGCGAACGCATTCAGCGCCGGCGCCTGCACCATGGCGACACCATCCGCGTGGGTCATCACGAACTGCTCTACGAGGAAGCCACCGGTGCCATGGACAGCACGGTCTTTCTGCTCTCCGATTTCGCGCCTTGAATCAGCGAAAAAACGCGGAGGGCGCGGAGAAAAAAGTGCGGGCGTGTTGCAGGATTCATTGCGAGTAGGTCGGGCAAAGCTCGACACCCCGAGCAGCCATTGCCTTCCCCTCTGCGTCCTCCGCGCCTCCGCGCCCTCCGCGTTGGTCCCCTTGAAGAGACCCGCGCGGCTTCCGACCCCATCGGCCCGGTGTTAGGATCGCGGGATCGCGAGAGTACGAGGTTTCCAATGGCAGGTCACAGCAAGTGGGCGAATATCCAGCATCGCAAGAACGCCCAGGATGCGAAGCGCGGCAAGATCTTCACCAAGCTCATCCGTGAGATCACGGTGGCGTCCCGCATGGGTGGCTCCGATCCCGCATCCAATCCGCGCCTGCGCGCGGCCATCGACAAGGCGCTCGACGCCAACATGACCAAGGACACCATTGAGCGCGCGGTCAAGCGCGGCGCCGGTGCGGGCGATGGTGACAACTATGAGGCCATCCGCTATGAGGGCTATGGCGCGGGCGGCGTGGCGGTCATGGTCGACTGCCTGTCCGACAACCGCAACCGCACCGTCTCGGAAGTGCGCCACGCCTTCACCAAGCACGGCGGCAACCTGGGCACCGACGGCTCGGTGGCGTACCTGTTCAGCAAGACCGGCATCCTCACCTTCGCCGCCGGCAGCGACGAGGACAAGGTGATGGAAGCGGCCCTGGAGGCAGGCGCCGACGACGTGGTCACCAACGAGGACGGCAGCATCGACGTACTCACCAGTCCGGAAAACTTCGTGGACGTGAAGGAGGCCATGGCCGCCGCCGGTCTCACGCCCGAAATGGCGGAGATCACCATGAATCCGTCCACCACCGTCGACCTGACGCTGGAAGACGCCGAACGCGTCATGAAGATGGTCGACATGCTGGAAGATCTGGACGACGTACAGAACGTGTATACCAACGCCGATTTCAGCGACGAGGTCATGGCCAAGCTGGCCAAATGACCCATGCGCGTGCTCGGCATCGACCCCGGCTCACGCCGCACGGGTTTCGGCATCGTCGAGCGCGTGGGCACGCGCCTCGTGTACGTGGAAAGCGGCTGCATCCGCGCGGGGGAGGGCGACTTCCCCGCGCGGCTCAAGACCATTTTCGACGGCATCCGTGACATCATCCGCATCTACGGTCCCGAGCAGGTGGCGGTCGAAAAGGTGTTCATGCACCGCAATCCGGATTCCGCCCTCAAGCTCGGCCAGGCGCGCGGCGCCGCCCTGTGCGCGGTGATGGAGGCGGGCCTCACGATCGCCGAATACATGCCCGCCGAGATCAAGCAGGCCGCGGTGGGCAAGGGCAACGCCGCCAAGGCGCAGGTACAGCACATGATGCAGGCATTGTTACGCCTCCCCGGGGCGCCGCAGGAAGACGCGGCCGACGCGCTCGCGGTGGCCGTGTGCCACCTCAACATCGGCCAGACCCTGGCGCGCATGACCGAAACCGCGAAAGCCGCGGGCCTGCCTGCGGGCGCCCGCTACGGAGCACGCCGGCGATGATCGGACGACTGCGCGGCATCCTCGCGGAAAAACACCCGCCGCAACTGCTGCTGGACGTGCAGGGCGTGGGCTACGAGGTGGAGGCGCCCATGAGCACCTTCTACCAGCTCCCCGGCGTCGGCGAGGTCGTGACCCTGTACACGCAACTGGTGGTGCGCGAGGACGCCCACCTGCTGTTCGGTTTCGCCACGCTCGGCGAGCGCAGCCTGTTCCGCAGCCTGATGAAGGTGAACGGCGTGGGCGCGAAGCTGGCGCTCACCATTCTCTCCGGCATCTCCGCCAACGACTTCGCCCGCTGCGTGCAGGACGGCGACACCGCCGCGCTGACGCGCCTGCCCGGCGTGGGCAAGAAGACCGCCGAACGCCTGGTGGTGGAAATGCGCGACCGCCTGGACGACTGGCAACCCGTGCCCGTGCTGCCCACGGCCCAGCCGGCGCCGGTGGCGCCCAGTGGCAGCCAGGCCCTGCGCGACGCCATCAGCGCCCTGGTCGCCCTGGGTTACAAACCCCAGGAAGCCAGCCGCCTGGTCAACGGCCTGGACGAAGACCTCTCCAGCGAAGACCTCATCCGCGCGGCGCTCAAGCGGGCGGTGAAGGCATGAACAGGGGTATGACGCGGAGGGCGCGGAGGCGCGGAGGACGCGGAGGGGAAGAAGGTGATTGCTTCTGTGTGCGTAGAGGGTTGTTCGAGCGAGTCGATGGGCTCTGAGATGCATGTACATCTGACATTTGCTTTCTCCGCGTCCTCCGCGCCTCCGCGCCCTCCGCGTTGCGCCTCCCGGAAAGTGCACTGATGATTGAAACCGATCGACTCATCACCGCCGCCGCTTTGAGCGACGAGGAGGCCCTGGACCGGGCCATCCGGCCGCGCATGCTGGCCGATTACGTGGGCCAGGCGGCGGTGCGCGAGCAGCTGGAGATCTTCATCCAGGCGGCCAAGGGTCGGCGCGAGGCGCTGGATCACGTGCTGCTGTTCGGCCCGCCCGGCCTGGGCAAGACCACGCTGGCGCACATCATCGCCAACGAGATGGGCGTTAACCTGCGCCAGACCTCGGGACCGGTGCTGGAGCGCCCCGGCGATCTGGCCGCGCTGCTCACCAACCTGGAGCCCCACGACGTGCTGTTCGTGGACGAGATCCATCGCCTCAGCCCCATCGTGGAGGAGGTGTTGTATCCGGCCATGGAGGACTATCAGCTCGACATCATGATCGGCGAGGGTCCCGCCGCGCGCTCCGTGAAGCTGGACCTGCCGCCCTTCACCCTGGTGGGCGCCACCACCCGCGCCGGCCTGCTCACCTCGCCCCTGCGCGACCGCTTCGGCATCGTGCAGCGCCTGGAGTTCTACAACGTCGACGACCTCACCCACATCGTGCAGCGCTCGGCGCGCATCCTGGGCATGCACATGGACCCGGACGGCGCGCGCGAGATCGCGCGCCGTTCCCGCGGCACGCCGCGCATTGCCAACCGCCTGCTGCGCCGGGTGCGCGACTACGCCGAGGTGAAGGCCAACGGCCGCGTGGACCGCGCCGTCGCCGACCGCGCCCTGGACATGCTGGACGTGGACGCGCAGGGCTTCGACATGCTCGACCGCAAGCTGCTGCTCGCCATCATCGAGAAATTCGAAGGCGGCCCCGTGGGCCTGGACAACCTGGCCGCCGCCATCGGCGAGGAGCGCGACACCATCGAGGACGTGCTGGAACCGTTCCTGATCCAGCAGGGCTACATCATGCGCACCCCGCGCGGGCGCGTCGCCACGCGCAGCGCCTTCCTGCACTTCGGCCTCAAGGTACGCAACGACGCGCCGGTGCAGCGCCAGATGGAACTGGGCGGCGATGACGACGTCTAAGGGCGAATTCCGCTGGCCGGTGCGGGTCTATTACGAGGACACCGATGCGGGTGGGGTGGTCTACTACGCTAATTACCTCAAGTTCATGGAGCGCGCCCGCACCGAATGGCTGCGCGCCCTGGGCTTCGAACAGGATGTGCTGCGCGAGGAACTGGGCATGTTGTTCGCGGTGCGCGCCGTGGATGTGCAGTACCTGGCGCCGGCCCGCTTCAACGAGGCGCTGGAAGTGACGGCAACCTTGCGCGAGATGCGCGGGGCCAGCCTCGTTTTCGTGCAACAGGTCCGGCGCTCTGACACGATTCTGTGCGAAGGTATCGTCAAAATCGTGTGCCTGGACGGGGCGGGCTTCAAACCCCGACCCCTGCCCCGAGCGCTCCAGGAAGCCCTAGCGAAAGGGACGGAATGAACGTCGACACTTCCCTGTTCAGCCTGTTTCTCAATGCCAGCCTGGTGGTGCAGGCGGTCATGCTGTTGCTGCTGGCCGTGTCCATCCTGTCCTGGACCATCCTCGTCGAGAAGTGGCGCGGGCTCGCGCGCCTGCGGGAAGAGGCCACGGCCTTCGAAGGCCGCTTCTGGTCGGGCATCGATCTGGTCGAGCTTTACCGCCAGGTGAGCAAGGAAAAGGACGAGGCCTCCGGCCCCAAGGCCCTGTTCGAGGCCGGCTTCCGCGAATTCGCACGCCTGAGCAAGCCCGCGGTGGGTCATCCCGAGGCCGTGGTGGAAGGGGCGCAGCGCGCCATGCGCGCCGTGCTCAACCGTGAACAGGATCGCCTCGAACATCACTTGTCGCTGCTCGCCACGGTCGGCTCGGTGAGCCCCTACGTGGGCCTGTTCGGCACCGTGTGGGGCATCATGAACAGTTTCCGCGCCCTGGGCGGCGTGCAATACGCCACGCTGTCCATGGTCGCCCCCGGCATCGCCGAGGCCCTCATCGCCACCGCCATGGGCCTGTTCGCGGCCATCCCGGCGGTCATCGCCTACAACCGGTTCTCCAACGAAGTGGAGCGGCTCATGAACCGCAACGAGACCTTCGTGGAGGAATTCACCAGCCTGTTGCACCGCCAGGTGTACAACCCGGCCCTCGACTCAGCCGCCTGAGGAAGCAGTGATGGCGGCGCCGCAGCAGCACATCAGAAAACGCCGACGCCCCATGGGTGAGATCAACGTCGTGCCTTATATCGACGTGATGCTGGTGCTGCTGGTCATCTTCATGGTCACCGCGCCCCTGCTCACCCAGGGCGTGAAAGTGGATTTGCCCCAGGCCGCGGCGGAGCCGGTCAAGTCTTCCGACGGCCACATCATCGTCATCGCCGTGGAACGGGACGGCAGCTACCATCTGAATCTCGACGGTGAGAAACAGGAACCGCTGGCGCTCGCCGATCTCGTGCATCGCGTTGTGGCGTTTCAGCGCCTGCACCCCAATACGCCGGTGAACGTGGGCGGCGACCGCAATGCCAATTACGGCAAGGTGGTGCAACTGATTGCGGCGTTGAACCAGGACGGCATCACCAAGGTGGGCCTGCTCACCGAGCCGCCGGAGCGCTGACATGGACGATCGCGTGCTCGCCATCGCCGTCTCCGTGGGCATCCACGTGCTCGCCTTCGTCCTGCTCGCCGTGAGCTTCCATACCCCGCCTGCGCGCCTGCCCGCCGCCGCCCCCCCGATGGAAGCGGTGGAGACCGTGGCCGTGGACGAGGCCGCCGTGGAACGCGAACTGCGCAAGCTGCGCGGCGCCGAACAGGCGCGGCGCGATGCCGAAACCGCGCGCCAGCAGAAACTCGCCCGCGAAGCGGAGCAGATGCGCGCCGCGCGCGAGAAAGAGGCGCAGCGCCTTGCGGAACTGAAAAAGAAACGGGATCAGGAAGCACGCGAGCGCGAGGCCGAGCAGAAGCGCCTTGCCGAACTCAAGGCGGAACAGCAGCGCATCGCCGCGGAAAAGGCCGCCATTGAGAAGAAGCGGGAGGAAGAGGCCAAGCGCCTCGCCGACTTGCAGAAGAAGCGCGAGGCCCAGCAGAAGGCCGAGGCGGAGGCCGCCCTCAAGGCGAAACTGGCCGCCGAGCAGGAGCGACTGGAGCGCGAGCAGGCCAGCCTCAACAGTCGTCTCAAGGCCGATTACGTCGATCTCATCGCCAACAAGGTCTCGCGCAACTGGCTGCGTCCCGCCGGCACGTCGGGCAGCGTGGACTGCCAGGTCTTCGTGCGCCAGCTCCCCGGCGGCGAAGTGGTGGACGTGCGCCTGTTGCAGAGCTGTGGCAGCCCGGCCCTGGATCGCTCCGTCGAGGCCGCAGTGCGCAAGGCCTCGCCCCTGCCGGCGCCGCCCACGCCGGAGGTGTTCGATCGCGAAATCAAGTTCCGGTTCCACACAGAGAGGTAACAGTGCGGAAGATCCTGCGTTTATTGCTCACAGCGGCGTTCCTTGCCACGGGGACCACGCATGCCGTGCTCAACGTCGAAATCACCGAAGGCATGGAAGGCGCCCTGCCCATCGCCGTGGTGCCCTTCGGTTGGAGCGGGCCGGCGCCGCTGCCCCAGGACATCGCCGACGTGGTGCGCTCCGACCTCGCGCGCAGCGGGCGCTTTGCGCCGCTGGCCGTCGACAGACTGCCGGCGCGGCCTACTGAGGCGCGCGCGGTGGATTACGCCGCTTGGCGCGCCACCGGCGCCGAGAGCCTGGTGATCGGTCGCGTGCGCGCGCGCGACGGCGGCGGTTACGTGGTGGAATTCCAGTTGCTCGATGTGCCGCGCGGGCAGCAGCTGGTGGGCTACAGCATCCCGTCGAGTGCATCGCAGCTGCGGCGCGTCGCCCATCAGATCAGCGACATCGTCTACGAGAAGCTCACCGGCGAGCGCGGCGCCTTCGATACCAACATCAGTTACGTGACCGAGGAGCGCAGCGCCGACGGCAAGCGCACCTACCGTCTCGCCGTGGCGGACTCCGACGCCTACAACGAGCAGATCGTCCTCACCTCCACGCAGCCCATCATGTCGCCGGCGTGGTCGCCGGACGGGCGCCGCCTGGCCTACGTGTCCTTCGAGCAGGGTCATTCCGCGGTCTATGTGCAGGAGGTGGCCACCGGCAAGCGCGAGAAGGTGGCCGATCATCCGGGCATCAACAGCGCGCCCGCGTTCTCACCGGATGGACGCTTCCTGGCCCTCACGCTCTCCCGTGACGGCAACCCCGAGATCTACGTGCTGGAATTCGCCGGCAAGCGCCTCACGCGCATCACCAGCAGCTTCGCCATCGATACCGAGCCGGCCTGGTCGCCGGACGGCAGGCATCTGGTGTTCACCTCCGATCGCGGCGGTCGCCCGCAGATCTACCGCGTGCCCATGAGCGGCGGCAGCGCCGTCGGTTCGCCCGAGCGTCTGACCTTCGAGGGCGAATACAACGCCCGTGCGCGTTATTCGCCCGACGGGCAGCGCCTCGCCATGGTCACGGGCGAGGGCAACCGTTTCCGCATCGCGGTGATGGATCTGCCCACGGGCAATGTGCGCGTCCTCACCGAATCGCGGCTCGACGAGTCGCCGAGCTTTTCGCCCAACGGCGCGATGATCATCTACGCCACGGAGATTCGCGGCCGCGGCGTGCTGGAGGCGGTGGCCGCCGATGGGCGGGCCCACCAGAGACTGGGTCTCAGCAAGGGCGACGTGCGCGAACCGGCGTGGTCGCCGTATTTCAGATAGGAAGGAGAAATCATGAAGAAGCTACTCAGTGCAATGTTCCTGATCGCCGGCATGGGCCTGTTCGGCTGCGCCCAGCAGCAGACCACGCCCACCGCCGAACCCACGGAAGGCGCCGGCGCCGCCGCACCGGCCGAAGGCGCAGCCGCCGCCGGTGCGCAGACCACGCCCGGCTTCACCGGCAGCCCGCTGGAAGACCCGGCGAGCCCGCTGTCCAAGCGCGTGTTCTACTTCCCGTTCGACAGTTCGGAAGTGAGCGCCGAGGATCGCGAGATCATCAAGGCGCATGCCCAGTTCCTCGCCGCCAATCCCAATGCCTCGGTGGTGATCGAGGGCCATGCCGACGAGCGCGGCTCGCGCGAATACAACCTCGCGCTTGGCGAGCGCCGCGCCCAGGCTGTCGAAAAGCTGCTGCTGTTGCAGGGCATGAGCAAGGGCCAGCAGCAGGTGATCAGCTTCGGCGAAGAGCGCCCGGCGGCCCAGGGTCACGACGAATCCGCGTGGCGCCTGAACCGTCGCGTGGAACTCCTGTATTCGGGAGTGTGATCCCATGGGCGCAGTCCGGCTCAGCCTGACGCTCGCGATCGCCCTGGCGGCGGGCGGCGCCCTCGCGGCGCCCCCCGCCCAGGACCTGAACGCGCGCGTCACCCGCCTGGAACAGTTGCTGGAAAACCAGACGCTGGTGGAGATGCATACGCGCATCGAGGCCCTGCAGCGGGAGGTACAGCAACTGCGCGGCCGCGTGGAGGAGCAGGCGCACACCATCGAAGGGCTGCAACGCCGCCAGCGCGATTTGTACATGGACATCGATCGGCGCCTCTCGCGCATGGAGCGCGAAGGCGGGGCCGTGCCGACGCCGGACGGCGGTGTGCCCGGAACGGACGCGCCCGCGACCGACGCGGGTTCCACGGCGTCCGAGCCCGATGCCGCGGCCACGGCGCAGGAAAGGGAGGCCTATCAGAAGGCCTTCGACCTGTTGCGCGACCTGCGCTACGACCAGGCCGCCGCCGCCTTCCGCCAGTTCCTCAAGCAGTATCCGCAGGGCCGCTACGCGCACATCGCGCAGTACTGGCTGGGCGAGGCGAGCTACGCGCAGCGTCACTTCAAGCAGGCCATCACCGAATACCAGAAGCTGCTCGACAATTACCCGCGCAGTCCCAAGCTGGCCGAGGCCATGCTCAAGATCGGCTACAGCTACAACGAACTGGGCGACAAGGCCGCCGCCACGCGCGTGCTCAACGAACTGGTGAAGCGATATCCGAACTCCACGGAGGCCGGCCAGGCGCGTAACCTGCTCCAGCTGCTAAGGCGCGAAGGATGACCGAAAACAGCGGCTCCGTGACGCGCCTGCGCGTCACGGAGATCTTCCTTTCCCTCCAGGGTGAATCACGCAGCGTGGGCTGGCCCACGGTGTTCGTGCGCCTCACCGGTTGCCCGCTGCGCTGCGGTTATTGCGACACCACCTACGCCTTTCAGGGCGGGGAATGGATGACCGTGGACGACGTGCTCGCCAAGGTGGCGGCCTTCGGTGTACACCACGTGTGCGTCACCGGCGGCGAACCGCTCGCGCAGCGCGGTTGTCTGGAACTGCTGACCCGGCTTTGCGACGGCGGTTACGAGGTCTCGCTCGAAACCAGTGGCGCGCTGGACGTGTCGTCCGTGGACGAGCGCGTGATCAAGGTGATGGACATCAAGACGCCCGGCTCCGGCGAAGCGGCGAAGAACCGCCTGGAAAACCTCGCCTTCCTCTCGCGCCGGGATCAGGTCAAGTTCGTGCTGTGCGATCGCGCCGATTACGAATGGGCGAGGGCGCAGGTCGCGCAGGAGCATCTGGCGGAACGCTGCGAGGTGCTGTTCTCGCCCGCGCTCGGCCAACTGGAAGCGCGGGACCTGGCCGAATGGATCATCGCCGATCGGTTGCCGGTGCGTTTCCAGTTGCAGTTGCACAAGATCCTTTGGGGCAATGCCCCGGGCAGGTAGGCATGAGCGAAAAGAAGGCCGTGGTGCTGATCTCCGGCGGACTCGATTCGGCCACCGCTGCGGCCGTGGCGCGCGCCGAAGGCTACACGGGTTACGCCCTCAGTTTCGATTACGGCCAGCGCCATCGCGTGGAACTGGAAGCGGCGGCGGCCGTGGCGCGGAGCCTCGGCATGCGCGAACACCGCGTGTTCCGTCTGGACCTGCGCCAGTTCGGCGGCTCGGCGCTCACCGACGATGCCATCGCCGTGCCGGACGGCGGGCCGGGCGAGGGCATACCCGTCACCTACGTGCCCGCGCGCAACACCGTGTTCCTGTCCCTGGCCCTGGCCTGGGCGGAGGTGCTGGACGCCCACGACATCTTCATCGGCGTCAATGCGGTGGACTATTCCGGCTATCCGGACTGTCGCCCCGAATTCGTGCAGGCCTTCGAGGCCATGGCCAACCTGGCCACAAAGGCCGGGGTGGAGGGCAGGGGCTTTCACATCCGCGCGCCGCTCATCGACCTCAGCAAGGCCGACATCATCCGCACCGGCGCACGCCTGGGCGTGGACTACAGCCTCACGCTTTCCTGCTACGACCCGGACGCGCAAGGGCGGGCCTGCGGCCGCTGCGACTCCTGCCGCTTGCGGGCGGAGGGCTTTCGCGCCGCCGGCGTGGCAGATCCCACCCGTTACCGCTGATTCCCGGGATTTCCGAGATTATTCCTAGCCCTTTTGGGGAAGTGACGCTCGCGGCCGGCGTCTCTATCCTTTTCGACCCTGAACCCCGGTGAAACATGGGGGCATCAACAAGGCAGGTCCCCCCTGCCGACAGGAGGAGAGGATTATGATCTTCGAGAGCTTCGGGGAGGCCCAGTCGTTCCTGCTGTGGGCCACCTTCGCCGTGGCGTTCGTCATGGGCGCCGTCGTCAACAAGACCAATTTCTGCACCATGGGCGCCGTGTCCGACTGGGTGAACATGGGCGACACCGGCCGCATGCGCGCCTGGCTGCTGGCCATTGCCGTGGCCCTCATCGGCGTGGTCGCGCTGGAGTCCGCGGGCCTGGTGCAGGCCGACAGCGCCTTTCCTCCGTACCGCGCCGGCCAGTTCCTGTGGGCCGAGCACCTGCTCGGCGGCGTGCTGTTCGGCATCGGCATGACCCTCGCGAGCGGCTGCGGCAACAAGTGCCTGATCCGCATCGGCGGCGGCAACATCAAGTCTGTGATGGTGTTGCTCATCATCGGCGTCATCGCCTACTTCATGGTCAATCCGTTCCCCGGCTCCGACCAGACCCTGTTCACTGTGCTGTTCTACGACTGGATCCGCCCGCTCGCCGTGCAGATGGGCTCCAGCCAGGACCTCGGCTCCCTGGTCGCCTCCGGTGAAAGCGTCGCCACCGCGCGCCTGGCCATCGGCCTGGTGCTGGGGCTGGCGGTGCTCGCGTTCGTGTTCAAGTCCGCCGACTTCCGCAGCAACCTGAACAATATCGCCGGCGGTATCGTGGTGGGCGCGGCCGTGGTGGCCGGCTGGTACATCAGCAGCAACGTGATGGTGGGCACCGAAGACGAAAGCTTCGGCCTGCAGAACTTCGTGGCCGAACAGTGGGACATGTACGCCGGCGAGGGCGACGTGAAGCCCGCCGACTCCCGCCCCCTGAGCGCCCAGTCCTTCACCTTCATCAATCCCATGGGACAGGCGGTCGGCTACGCCAGCTCCGGTTTCGACGCCACCCTGCTGACCTTCGGCGTCATGGCCGTGGCCGGCGTGATCCTCGGCTCCTTCCTGTGGGCGCTGGTGTCCGGCGGTTTCCGCATCGAATGGTTCGCCTCCTTCAAGGACTTCCTGAACCACCTCATCGGCGCGGTGCTCATGGGCTTCGGCGGCGTGCTCGCCATGGGCTGCACCATCGGCCAGGGCGTCACCGGCATCTCCACCCTGGCGCTCGGCTCTTTCGTCACTTTCGCCGCCATCGTCTTCGGCAGCGCCCTGACCATGAAGATCGCCTACTACCGCATGGTGTACGAAGACGCCAGCTTCATGCAGGCCTTCGCCACCGCCTTGGTGGACATGCGCATGCTGCCCGGCTCCATGCGCAAGCTGGAATCCATCTGACCCCATCGGCCTACCGGACTTGCCTTTTTCGGCAAGTCCGGTAGCATAGCCCCCTCTTTTTTTCCGGGTCGTTAGCTCAGTCGGTAGAGCAGCGGACTTTTAATCCGTTGGTCGTGAGTTCGAGTCTCACACGACCCACCATAAATACAGACACTTAGGCCAGCTACCTAGCTGGCTTTTTTGTCTCCGCTCCGTTCGTGCAGCCGTCTTGTAGCCGCTGGCAGTGCATGCGCACGGCAGTGGTCTCCTATGAACGTGCTGCAGGCTCCATCGAAAAGCCCCGTAAAGTCTCCCTTCTGGATGGTGCAGGATGAAAAGCGGGGCCCGGTTGGGCCCCGCGTGTCGTGGTCAGTCAAAGGCTGAACCAGCGGCAAAGGCGCTTGACCGCCATCCGCAGGTCGACCTCGACCTTTACCTTGATAGTGAGTTTCAATCATGGGTGTTTCCCCGAGATAGAGCCCACGCCGGCGTGGGAGGCCAAACTTGGACGCCACACCTGCCGCCGACCCCGCCAGGCCAGCGGCTTTGAGCCCACTGCATCAGGTTGCGAGCCTGGTTCAGTCGGCTCCGCGAACCAGCCTCATCAGTAGGCGACTGCGGGGCCTGATGTGCCCCTTGGTGCCTTGGTTCGTTCCTTTCCCCGTGCACCCGACTCACGGTGCGCTACCGCGAGGTACTTCTCGAACACTTCTACTTGGTCAACTTACCGCCAAGTCTTGGGGCTGTTGGTACCGCCCAAATGCCCTTTTTCGCACCAGCCCCACTCTGCCACTTCCGCTGGGGGCCGCAAACAATTTCCGGGAGCAAAAACGCTCTCTATCCCCAAGGCTGTAGCGACCTTGGCTGAGACCGCCGGCCATCTCTTCACCTAACGACAGTGCCCGCTGTAGGAAAGGCGCGTGCTTCGGCAGCGTGCAGATCGTCCGTGAGATGGTTACCTCGATGCGTTCGCCGGTGGCGAGGGCGATGCCGCGGGCGATGATGTTTTCCAGTTCGCAGACGTTGCCTGGATACTCATTGGCTTGGAGCAGGCGCATGGCCTCGGGCTCGATGTGGTGCACCTGCCTGCTGGGGTATTTCTCCAGAAAGTATCGCGCCAGAAGCGCAATGTCGCCCGCGTGCTGGGCGAGGGGCGGCAGGTGGAGATTGACCATGTCGAGGCGGTAGTAAAGGTCGGCGCGAGAGCGGTTCTCGCGCACCGCCTCGCGCAGGCGGTTGCCGCCCGCGACGAAGCGCACGTCTACGCCGATGATGTGAGTCAGACCCGCGGGGCAAGCCCGCGGGTCCGGTGGATCAGAACACGATGTTCAGCATGACGATCATCACCACCCAGAACAGGAGGGTCATGATGCCGCCGGCCTTCATGTAGTCGGCCACGCGGTAGCCGCCCGGGCCCATGAGCAGGGCGTTGACCTGGTGGGTCGGCAGGAAGAAGGAGTTGGAGGTGGCCAGGGCCACGGTGAGGGCGAAGATGGCCGGGTCGGCGCCTGCCTTCACGGCGATGTTCACCGCCAGCGGCACCAGCAGCACGGTGGCGCCCACGTTGGACATGACCAGCGTGAAGAACGTGGCCAGGCCGGCGATGACGATCTGCAGGAGCACGGTGCTCACGTCGCCGCCCAGGATCTCCAGGGTCTTCACGGCGATCCACTCCGCCGTGCCGGTGGTCTCGACGGCGAGACCGAGCGGTATCAGGCTCGCCAGCAGGAACACCGATTTCCAGCTCACGGCCTCGTAGGCCTCGTCCATGGTGACCACGCCGCTCACGATCATGCCGATGGCGCCGGCCATCAGGGCCACCGAGAGGCGGATGTCAGTGAACAGGATCAGGCCGAGGGCGAGCAGGAAGAACACCAGCGCGAAGCTGACCTTGTGCGGGCGCAGTTCCTCGTGCGGGAAGTCGGTGGTGATGACGACGAAGTTCTTGTGCTGGTTCTTCTGAACCGCCGCGAGGTCGTCCCAAGTGCTGTGGGTCACCAGGGTGTCGCCGGATTGCAGCACCAGCGCGCGCAGGTCCTGGCGGATGGTTTCGCTGCCGCGGTGCACGGCCAGCACGTTCAGGCCGTAGGTCTTGCGCATGCGGACCTCGCGCAGGGACTTGCCTACCAGGTCCGAACTGGGCGGAATGACCACTTCGGAGGTGCCTGAGCGGCTGCGGCTCAGGGCATCGGAGAAGATGGTCAGATCGGGCGTCACGCTCAGGCCGTGGCCTTCCGCGAAGGTCTGCACCAGGTGGCGCGGGCCCATGAGCGCGAGCATGGCACCGCGCTGGACGACGAGATCACGGGCCGGTGCGATACGCAGTTGCTCGCCGTCGTGCATGGCGATAATCGCCACATCGCAACCGAGCAGGCGCTCCACCTCTTCGACGGTCTTGCCAAGGAGGGGGCTGTTGTCCCTGACGACCACCTCGTAGACGTCGCCGCTAATCCCGTACAAGTTCTGGAAGTACTGCAGCGTGCTGCCGCCTTCGCCGGCTTCGGACTTGTTCACGGGAAGCACGAAACGCCCGGCCAGCACGAAATAGATGATGCCGGTGGCCACCAACGCCAGGCCGATGGGCGTGACGTCGAACAGGGCGAAGGTCTCCATGGGTGCTACGCCCTGGGCCTCGAGGCCGCGGTTGGACGTGAGGATCAGGTCGTTCAGCAGAATGAGCGGGCTGGAGCCGATCATGGTCACCGTGCCGCCCAGGATGGCGCAGAAGCCCATGGGCATGAGCAGGCGCGACATGGGCAGGCCGGTGCGCGTGGAGATGCGGCTCACCACCGGCAGGAACAGGGCCGCGGCGCCCACGTTCTGCATGAAGGAGGAGATGAAGCCCACGGTGGCGGAGATGATCGGGATCACGCGCTTTTCCGTGGAGCCGCCGATGCGCAGGATGAAAGCGGCCACCTTGGTCATGATGCCCGTCTTGTCCAGGCCCGCGCCGATGATCATGACCGCGATGATGGAGACCACCGCGTTACTGGCGAAGCCGTTGAACAGGTCACGGGTGTCGACCAGTGAAGGCACCAGCGAATCGGGCAGCACCGTGGTGAGGCCGAGTAGCACCATGACCACCACGGCGGCCACATCCACGCGCACGATTTCGGAAACAAACAGGTAGATGGTGAAGGCCAGGAAGCCCAGCACCCAGATCATTTCGACGGTCAGCTCCAATGAATTCTCCTTTCGACTGCAAGGCGCCCAAAGGGCGCGTACTCTACCACCAGAAAGAAAAGGCCGGACGGCCAGGGGCATGGCGCATGCGCTCGGGTAATGACAAATGCCACATGAGGAGAAGGGTGACCCGGGAGACATGCCGGCCGTGTCCCGGGGCCGTTTGAATGCATGAGTTATGCCAAGCCGAATTTCTTCAGCTTGCGCCACAGCGACACGCGGTCGATGCCCAGCATGCGCGCCGCCCGGGACTTGTTGCCGCCGCTTTGTTCCAGGGCCCAGCACAGGTACTCACGCTCGCGCTCGGCCAGGGAAGTGGCCGTGCCCGCTGTCTCCGGGCGGGGCGTCGCCGGGGTGTGCACTTCGTCGGGGAGATGGCTTGCCTCGATGTGTTCGCCGCTCGCCAGGGCCACGCCGCGGGCAACGATGTTCTCCAGCTCGCGCACGTTGCCGGGATAGTGGTAGGCCTGGAGCAGGCGCATGGCCTCGGGCTCGATGTCGTGCACCGGACGCTCCATGCGGCGCGCGTATTTTTCCAGGAAAAAGCGCGCCAGAAGGGCAATGTCGCCCCGCCGCTCCATCAGGCGCGGGAGGTGCAGGTTCACCACGTTGAGGCGGTAGAACAGGTCGGCGCGGAAACGACCCGTGTCCACTTCCGCGCGCAGATCCCGGTTGCTGGCGGCCACGAACCGCACGTCCACCCGGCGCGGCTTGGTGGCGCCCAGGCGCAGCACCTCCCGCTCCTGGATGACGCGCAACAGCTTCACCTGCATGGAGGCGGGCATTTCGCTCACCTCGTCCAGGAACAGGGTGCCGCCGGATGCGGTCTCGATGAGGCCGGTCTTGCCTCCGGTGGCGCCGGTGAAGGCGCCCTTCTCGTGGCCGAACAGTTCGTTGGCCAGCAGTTCTTCGGAGAAGGCACCGCAGTTGATGGCGAGAAACGGGCCTGCGGCGCGCCGGCTGTGCGCGTGGATCTCACGCGCCATCAGTTCCTTGCCGGTGCCGCTTTCACCGCTGATGAGGATGTTGCAGTCGGTGGGTGCCACCTGGCGCGCGGTGGCGAGCACCGCCTGCATGTTCAGGTCGCGGGTTATGACGGGCGAATCGGCCGGGGTTTCCAGCCGCGAGCGCAGCTGCCGGTTTTCCCTCTTGAGGCGCACCTTCTCCGCAGCCTCGCGCACCACCTTGCGCACTTCCTCCAGGCGGAAGGGCTTGGACAGGTAGTAGAACGCGCCCCCGCGCATGGCCTGCACGGCGGCGTCCAGGGTGGCGTAGCCGGTGACGATGATCACTTCCGTATCCGGCTGCAGTTGCCGGGCCCTGGCCAGCACCTGCATGCCGTCGACGCCTTCCATGCGCACGTCGGTGAGCACCACGTCCACGGCGGTTTCCGCGAGGATGCGCAGGGCGTCCGCGCCCTGGGTGGTGGCCAGCACGTGATATCCCTCGCGGGTGAGCACGTGCTCGAGGTTTTTCAGCGCGACCGGCTCGTCTTCCACGACCAGCACGGTTGCAACGTCGCTGTCTCCGTTCATGCAATCTCCGTCGCGGCAGGTGAGTGCAGGGGCAGGTGGATGTGAAAGCGGGTGCCCGTCCCCGGCGAGCTGGTGACGCTGATGCTGCCGCCGTGTTCGGTGATGATCTCGTGGACGATGGCCAGGCCCAGACCGAAACCCTGGCCCACTGCCTTGGTGGTGAAGAAGGGGTCGAAGATGCGCGGCAGAATGTCGGGCGGGATGCCCGCGCCGGTGTCGCTCACGATCAATTCCACCGCGGGCGCGCCCGCCACCGGCTGGGACGCCATGCGTCCCTCGATGCAGATCTCGCCGCTGCCGCCCATGGCCTGCTGGGCGTTCTTGATCAGGTTGATGAGCACCTGTTGCAAACGCTGCTTGTCGGCATGGATGTGCAGTCCCGGTTCGATGTCCAGTTGCACGCGGATCCCGCCCGGCAACTGACCGCGCACCAGGCGCAGGCTCTCCTGGACCAGGGCGTCCAGTGCCACCGGTTCGCGGCGGAAGGGGCATTCGCGCGCGAATTCGAGCAGGGTTTGCACGATGCGCCGGGTGCGTTCGGTCTGCGCGTCGATCTGTTCCAGCATTTCCCGGCGCGCGCCGTCATTCAGCTCGTCGAACTCCTCCAGCAGGATCTGGCAGGTGGTGGAGATGTTGGACAGGGGATTGTTCAGCTCATGGGCCACGCCGGACAGCAGGGTGCCCAGGGAGGCGAGCTTCTGGGAACGCACCAGTTGCGCCTGCTGCGCCTCAAGGTCCTCCATCATGCGGTTGAAGGCGGCGGTGAGCGCGCGGATCTCCTTCTGCCGGGAATCGATGTGGATGCGGTGCACGCCGCCCTGGGCCACCCGCTGCATGCCGGCCTGGAGCTGGTACAGGGGACGCACCACCAGGTTGGAGAGCAGGCGCGCGGCGAAGATGCCGAACAGGGCCAGCAGGCCCACGCCGGCGAGCAAACGGGTGCGCGAGGCGGCCAGGCTCTCCCGCACCATGGCGCGTTCCGCCGCCCCCATTTCCTCGGCGCGTGTGGCGATCCACTTGCCTTCCTCACGGATGCGTTCACCCAGGGGCGTGGTGTCGCTGTCCGGTCCGGCCTGGCCGAGCAGTTCGCGGTAGCGGCGCAGCCCGTCCCGCAGCCGCTGCAATTCCTCGGCGCCGGCCACGCGCGCGAAGTCCCGTGCATGATCGTTCAGCGCGGCAAGCGCGGCGTCGGCATAGGCCAGACCTTGTTCCTGGTCGCTGCGCTGACGGTAGAGGAAGTAGTTCTTCTCGAAGCGCCGCATCTCCAGGGTGTCGTCGAGAAAACGGGCGACGCGCTCGCCGGCGCTGACCCAGGCCTCCAGCCGCTGCAGCTCCAGGAACGTGGCCACGGCAATGAGGATGATGGCCAGGCCGATGGCGGCGTAACTCCAGACGATCTTGCTGGCGATGCTGCGGGTGGCTGGGCTGGCCATGGAGGGCGACTGTTGCAAGGTGTTGCTGATTGCAACATGTATTGATGCATAATGCAACGGTTTGCGTGGGTTGTGCGGGGGCGGGTTGGTGAAAGGTTACCGGCCGCAAAGCCTGGCGGCCCGCATCGGTATGGCACGGTTATTGAAAGCAGTTGGGCCGATACCTTGGAGATGCCGCCATGCTGAGCAAGTGTTTCGCCGCCATCGCTTTCGCCGAAGCCGGTGAGCACGGGATTGCCCTGTCGCTGGTCGAGGAGGCCCGGAGGGCTGAAGCGCAGGAGATGAACGCAGCCCCCAGCGAAAGCCTGCGGGAGGAATCTCCCAGCCAGGAGGCAAGGCTGGTCTCTTCCTAGAACCCGGGGCCGGTACCCGCCACGTCATACGGCCACCCCGAAACAGCCGGCTCGCGAGTACGCGCCCGACCCTTGCGGCGCGGGCTTCCCTGCGTTCGCAAAAAACCGTCCATTTTCCGTCAGCCCTCGCCGCGAAGGCATTCCCCGTTAGAGGTGGTCATTGCCGGTGTCCGCTAGGCGTACCCTAGCGCGCTGCCGTGCTCTTGTTGGGTGTTCATCCAAGGTGTCGTCGCTTCCGTGCGAGCGCGGTTCTCCGGCACGTATCGGTCCGTAACCCAGGCCGACGCCCGGAAGCCGGGTTGCCGTCGTTCGCCAGACCCCATTCCAGCCTTGCGCAAGATCTCGGCGTCACCCATGTGTCCGGTGGGCTCGTTCCCGCCCGATCCAGCGTGCACCCAGGTGCACGCCTGTCCAGTAATGCCAGTTAGGAGAAGCAGCGGCATGTCGTGCAACAAGGCATCACAGCCATTAGGGCGGCGTTCGGGTCTGGCTGGGCCCGTTTCCTTTTTCGTTCTCACGCTCCTGGTGCTCATGGCGAGCGAACCGGCCCTCGCGCAGGTGCCGGCGGCGCCCGAGGGCATGGTGGCGCTTCCCGCCGAGGCGGGTGGCCTGCCCTGGTGGGGCTGGCCGCTGTTGCTGTTGGTGGTGACCTTCCTGCTGGGCATCGTCGCGGTGCTCGGGGGCGTCGGCGGCGGCGTGTTGTTCGTACCCATCGTGGGCGGTTTCTTTCCCTTCCATCTCGACTTCGTACGCGGCGCGGGTCTGCTGGTCGCCCTGGCCGGTGCGCTCGCGGCCGGGCCTGAGCTGCTGCGCTCGGGCATGGCCAGCCTGCGCCTGGCGCTGCCGCTGGCGCTCATCGCCTCCGCCTCCGCCATCGTGGGCGCCATGATGGGCCTTGCCCTGCCCACCAGCGTGGTCAACACCGCGCTGGGCGTCACCATCCTCGGCATCGTGGTGTTGATGTGGGCCGCGAAAAAATCCGAGTACCCGGAGGTGCCGAAGGCCGATGCGCTTTCTTCGATCCTGCGCATCCACGGCATCTATCGTGAGGGTTCCACCGGCAAGGATATCGACTGGCGTGTCCACCGCACGCCCGGCGGCCTGGCCCTGTTCGTGGTCATCGGCGTCATGGCGGGTATGTTCGGCCTCGGCGCCGGCTGGGCCAACGTGCCGGTGCTGAACCTGCTGATGGGGGCACCGCTCAAGGTGTCCGTGGCGACTTCCAAGTTCATGCTGTCCATCGTCGATACCTCGGCGGCCTGGGTGTACATCAACCAGGGTGCGGTACTCGCCATGATCACGGTCCCGTCGGTGATCGGCATCATGCTGGGCTCGCTGGTGGGTGTGCGTCTGCTGAAGGTGGTCAACGCCGCGCTGGTGCGCAAGATCGTCATCGGCATGCTGCTCCTCGCGGGCAGTCGGGCCCTGCTCAAGGGCCTGGGAATCTGGGCGTAACGAAGGGGGGAATCGATATGGAACAGCAGCGTCAATACGCGAGTGAGGAGCAGGTTGCCTACGCCAGGATTCTCGATGCGGGAATGAAACTGGGCTTCGTGGTGGTGGTGGTGAGTTTCCTGCTGTACGTGTTCGGGCTGGTAACGCCTCATGTGCCGGTCGAGCAGTTGCCGCACTACTGGACCCTCTCGGCACAGGACTACATGGCGGCGACCAACGTGCCCACCGGCTGGGGCTGGTTGTCCCTCGCGGGTAAGGGCGACTATCTGAACTTCATCGGTATTGCCATACTTTCGCTGGTCACGGTGGTCTGTTATCTGCGCATCCTGCCCATCTTGGTGAAGGGTGGCGACAAGGCGTACACCATCATCGCCGGGCTGGAAGTCCTGGTGCTGCTGCTGGCCGCCTCGGGCGTTCTTGTGATTGGCCATTGACGAGGGCATGTCCATGACCGAGCAGCTTTCCCCCATCGGGCGCTTCCAACGTGTCCTCGTGGCCGGCGATGGCTCCGAGTTTTCCGCGGGCGCGGTGCGTGAGGCCATCGGCATCGCACACAAATGCGGCGCCCGCCTGTATGCGCTCACCGTGGTGCAGACCAACCCGGAGTACGAGGCGCTGGCACCAAAGCTCGTGGAGCAGGCCGACGCAGACGCGCGGGCGACGCTGGCAAAGATTCAGGCGGATGCCGGTGCGCGCGGCGTGACCTGCGAGACCATGGCACGTCACGGCGCCCAGATCTACGCAGAAGTGGTGGCCGTGGCCGACGAATTGGACGTCGATCTCATCGTCGTGGGCCGGCGCGGAAAGAGCGGGCTCATGCGCCTGCTCATGGGCAGCACCGCCAAGAAGATCATCGGCTTTGCGCGCCGCCCGGTGATGGTGGTGCCGCGCACCGCCGACATCCTCGGCAAGGACCTGTTGCTGGCCACCGACGGTTCGCGCTACTCCGATGCGGCAGCCGTCACCGCCGCCGCGCTCGGCAAGTTGTGCGATACCACCGTCACGGTGCTCTCGGTGGAGGACGGGAAGCCCGTCGTCAACGCGCAGGCCGTGGTCGATCGCACTACCGCCCTCATGGCCGCCGAAGGGGCGCGGGTGCAGGGCGAGGTGGGCGCCGGCCGGCCCGACGAGGTCATCGTCAAGGCGGCCGAGGCGCACAAGGTGGGCCTCATCGTGCTCGGCAGCCATGGCCACACCGGCCTGGAACGCTTGCTGGTGGGCAGCGTTTCCGAGCGGGTCATCGGCCACGCCCAGGGTGCGGTGTTGGTCGTTTGAGGACGTTGAAGGCTAGGCGGGCCATGCCCGCCTCACCGCACAGTGTGCCGTGCGCGCCGGGGCACCTGATCTCCGACACTCTCAGCGGCAGCGGGTGACGGCGTCGAGGGGGCAACGGCTGCGATCCACCCAGGTGGCGCCGCCCAGGCGGGCGCCGCTGAAATTCGTCTCGAACAATTCGGATTCCGCCAACGAGGCGCGGGAGAGGTCGGCGTTGCTGAGATCGGCGAAGGAGAGTCGCGTCCGGTGCAGCTGCGCCCGTTCCATGTGCGCGCCGGCGAGCAGCGCGTGCTCCAGGTTGGCCCCGTCCAGCACCGCCCTCGTGAGCAAGGCGCCCGGCAGCCGGGCGCGGGACAGCACCGCCTGTTTCAGATCCGCATCCGCGAGGTCCGCGGCTTCCAGGTCGGCCTCGCGCAGGTCGCTCTGGTAGAGCGAGGCCTTGCGCAACTGCGCCCCGGACAGCAGGGCGCGGCTCAGGTCAGCGCGGTCTGCGGCGACGCCATCCAGCGATGCGCCGCGCAGGTCGGCGCCCTGCAACTGCGCGCCCAACAGGCGTGCCCCCGCCAGCCGCGCCTGGCGGGCCTGCACCCCACCGAGATCGGCGAACGAGAGATCAGCACCCGACAGGCGTGCGCCGCTGAGGTCTGCGCCGGCGAAATTGGCGCGGATGAGCACGGCATTCTCCAGGTCCACACCTTGCAGGGAGAGGCCCCGCTTGTCGCAGCCGCGCCAGTTCACCTGGCGCTGGGGCGGATCGTCACAGGCCGCGCCGGCGACGAGGGGCAGGCCGCACAGAACGGCAGCCGCCAGCCGCGCCAGCGTGGCAAGTACCGAAGGAGGTGCGAAGCGCCCGGCCGGGGAAGCGGCCGCTGCCGTATAATCCGCGTTTTCGTTTTTCATCACGCCCTTAGCATACCAGTTGACCTGCCCATGTCCCTCACCGGAAACCTGCAGAAGATGCGCGCCGCCATCGGCGCGGACGGCACCGTGGAATACACCCTGTCCCTGGGCGAGGAAGACCTGACGCTCAATCCGCTGCTTGGCCGGCGTCTGTCCATCACCTGGGAAGGCGTGATTCACTGCGTGGCCTGCGGGCGGGTGACGAAAAAGAGTTTCAATCAGGGCTATTGCTACCCCTGTGTGCAGAGCCTCGCCGAATGCGACCTGTGCATCGTGAGCCCGGACCGCTGCCACCACCGGGCCGGCACCTGCCGCGACCCGCAATGGGCCGAGGGCCATTGCATGCAGCCTCACTACGTCTATTTGTCCAACACCTCCGCGCTCAAGGTGGGCATCACGCGCGCCACCCAGATCCCCACGCGCTGGATCGACCAGGGCGCCACCCAGGCGCTGCCCATCTTCCGCACCGCCACACGCCACCAGGCAGGGCTCATCGAGGCCGCGCTGCGCGAGCACGTCGCGGACCGCACCGACTGGCGCCGCATGCTCAAGGGCGACGCCGAGCCCCTGGAACTGGCGGAGGAGCGCGAGCGGCTGCTCGCCGCCTGCGGCGCGGTGTGCATGGAGGCCGCGGGCGCGGAGCCGGTGGAGGGCGAGGTCGTGGCCCTGCGCTATCCCGTGCTCGAATATCCGCAAAAGGCGGTGTCGCTGAACCTGGACAAGAAGCCCGTGGTGGAGGACGTGCTGCTCGGCATCAAGGGCCAGTACCTGATCTTCGCCGGCGGCGCGCTCAACGTGCGCAAGTTCGCGGGCTACCGGGTGCGGGTGGCGGCGTGAGGACGGCGGTCCTGATCGCGCTGCTGCCGCTCGCAGCCGCGGCCGGCGAGCCGGTTGAGGTGCCGGGACTGGATGTGGAGGCGAACGTGCGCGCCATGCTCGAAGCCGCGCGCAGGGAGCAGGCCGTATCCGAGGGTGCGCCCGTGGCCGCGCCGCCGGCGGAACCAATCCAGCCCGCTCCCGTCACACCCGCGGCGGCGACGCCGCTCGCATCGGCGCCTGTCGTTCCCGCCCAGCGCGCAGGGCCTCCGGGGACTGCGCCGGCCCATGTGCCGCTCCCGCTCAAGACCATCACCATCCAGGACCTCAAGGGCGTGAAGGAACTGGCGGACGAACTGGAATCCGCGCGCCGACAGGCGCCCGAGCGCCGCTAGGTGCGAAGCAGCGTGGCATCCTTCCCGGAGTGATTCGCAGCGCCGACGTCACGCGCGGCGGATCCGGGTCCAAAATCAGCAAAGGCCGGTCCCGGACTTCTTGCTAAAATACCGGCCCTTTTCGAGAAGCCGCCCGAGCATGTTCACCACCCTGTTGCACACCCCGGTCCTGGATGCGGCCGCGCGCCAGCGCATCGGCGCCGCCATTTCCGGCGAACTGGAGAGCTGCGGCGGTTTCTTCCGCCTGCGCCACCGCGAAGCCGTGGACGCCGGCACCCTGGCCGCGCTGCGCAGCGAACTGCCCTTCGACATCAATGTGTTGTCCGCCGGCTTCGACCCCACGCGCGTGCGCCTGCTGGTCACGGACATGGATTCCACCCTCATCACCATCGAGTGCATCGACGAGATCGCCGATTTCGCCGGCCGCAAGGCGGAAGTGGCGGCGGTGACGGAGGCGGCCATGCGCGGCGAGATCGATTTCCCCACCTCGCTGCGCCGCCGTGTCGCGGCCCTCGAGGGCCTGGATGAATCCGCCCTGATGCGCGTGTACGAGGAACGCCTGCGCCTCAATCCGGGCGCGGAGGCCATGCTCGCCGGTCTCAAGGCGCACGGCGTGCGCGTGGGCCTGGTGTCCGGCGGCTTTACGTTCTTCACCGAGCGCCTGCGCGAGCGCCTGGGCCTGGACGAGGCGCTCGCCAACACCCTCGAAGTGAAGGACGGACGGCTCACGGGCCGCGTGCTGGGCGACATCGTGGATGCTGACGGCAAGGCGCAGTTTCTCGCGGACCTGTGCGCGCGCATGGGCATCGCGCCGGCGCAGGCCATCGCCCTGGGCGATGGCGCCAACGATCTCAAGATGCTGCATACGGCGGGCCTCGGCGTGGCCTATCACGCCAAGCCCAAGGTGCAGGCCCAGGCCGGCGCCGTGCTGAACCACAGCGGGCTCGACGCCGTACTGCATTTCCTGGAGTGAGCATGAAAAGCTGGATTTATCGCAGCCCGCGCAAGCAGGAGCTGTATCTCTTCCTGGCCGGGAAGGACGACTTCGAAAAGGTGCCCGAGCCGGTGATGAAGGCCTTCGGCACGCCCGAGTTCGTGTTCGAACTGGAGCTCACGCCGGAGCGCACGCTGGCGCGCAGCGACGTGAACGAGGTGATGCGCAGCCTGCGCGAGCAGGGCTTCTACGTGCAGATGCCGCCGCCGCCCGACGCCGACCTGGCGCTGGCGCGCAAGCGATCGTAAGTCGGGAGTCCCCCCTCAGGGAGGCGGAGCGGGCAGGTCGCGCGGCTGGGCACGCGGGCGCGCGCCGAGCGCATCGGGCGAGGGCGAGAGGCTGCGGAACAGCACCACCAGCACGGCAATGATGGCGATCCATGCCAGCAGTTTCGCCGCGACCCGCAGGCGCAACCGGCGATCGTCCATGGTCAGTGCTCGTTGCTGCGAAGCGGTGCGAGGCGTTCGTAGGAGCGCTCCAGGCCGCCCCTGACGCGCTCGAGTTCGAGCACGATCTCGCGCAGTTCCCCCGCGTGCTCGTTGCCGTCCCGCTCCAGGCTGGTGAGGAGCTCGATGGCGGTCTCCACACTGAGCGTAGCCTCGGTCAAATCGTGCTGGGCGTTCTCAATAGCGTCCATCGGTATATCAGCATGTAGTGTGGGTGATTTCGCCAGCTATGGTAGGGGCATTCCTGGCTTATCGGAAGTCTCCCGCCTGGATAGGTCCATCTCTCCAATAACCCACCATCGCTATCACCTTTGGCCAGTCCCTCGTGCCCGCCGCTTCGCTTAGTCTGAACCGGCGCGGCTTTCGTGCCTGGAATAAAACGCAGCGTTGGAATCACTCTACATCGTGCCTTGCGCAGAAGAATAACGGCGGACCGTCATCGCGCACCGCCACACCCGACCCCCGGGACCGTCAAACCATCGAGGAGTTCGTCTTTATGTCGCTCAGTCGTCGCCAGTTCATCACGCTGATGGGACTCGCAGGGGCCGCCGGCCTGATCCCTGGCCTCGCCAGCGGTGCGGCCGCGCGCCGCATGCCCGCCGATCTCTACACCGTGCCGAAGTTCGGCAACGTGAGCCTGCTGCACATCACCGACGTGCACGCGCAGCTCAATCCCGTTTATTTCCGCGAGCCCAACGTCAACATCGGCGTGGGCGGCTCGCTGGGCAAGGCGCCCCACGTGGTGGGCAAACAACTGCTCGCGCATTTCGGCATCGCTCCCGACAGCATCGAGGCGCATGCCTTCACCTACCTGGATTTCGCCCGCGCGGCCGAAACCTACGGCAAGGTGGGCGGCTTCGCCCATCTGAAGACGCTGGTGGACAAGGTGCGCGCCGAGCGCGGCGCCGGCAATTCGCTGCTGCTCGACGGCGGCGACACCTGGCAGGGCTCCGGCACCGCGTACTGGACCCGCGGCATGGACATGGTGGAGGCCTGCAACCTGCTCGGCGTCGACATCATGACCGGCCACTGGGAGTTCACCTACACCGATGAAGAGGTGATCAAGAACATCCAGGCCTTCAAGGGCGAATTCGTGGCGCACAACGTGCGCGTGAAGGAAGATGCGGCATTCGATTACCGCTTCGCCGACTTCGACGGCTTCAACGAGGAGAGCGGCCACGCCTTCAAACCGTACACCATCCGCCAGGTGGGCGGCGCCAAGGTGGCGGTGATCGGCCAGGCCTTCCCTTACACGCCCATCGCCAACCCGGCGCGCTTCATCCCTGACTGGACCTTCGGTATCCAGGACGCGGAATTGCAGCAACTGGTGAACGAGATCCGCGCGAGCGAGAAGCCCGATGTGGTGGTGGTGCTGTCCCACAACGGCATGGACGTGGACCTGAAGATGGCCTCGGTGGTGAGCGGCGTGGATGTCATCCTGGGCGGCCACACCCACGATGGCATGCCCGCGCCCACGGTGGTGAAGAACGGCGGCGGCCAGACCCTGGTGTGCAACGCCGGCTCCAACGGCAAGTTCCTCGGCGTCCTCGACCTGGACGTGCGCGGCGGCAAGGTGCGCGATTTCCGTTACCGCCTGCTGCCGGTGTTCTCCAACCTCATCGCGCCCAACAGGGAAATGGCGGCCTTCATCGAGAAGACCCGTGCGCCGTACAAGGCCCAGCTGGAAGAGAAGCTCGCGGTGAGCGACGAGGTGCTCTATCGCCGCGGCAATTTCAACGGCACCTTCGACCAGATCGTGTGCGATGCGCAGCGCGTGATCGGCGATGCGCAGATCGCGCTGTCGCCGGGCTTCCGCTGGGGTACCACCGTGCCGCCAGGACAGCCCATCACCATGGAGCACGTGCTCGACCAGACCTGCATCACCTATCCCGAGACCTACGTGCGGGAGATGACGGGCGAGGAGATCAAACTCATCCTCGAAGACGTGGCCGACAACCTGTTCAACAAGGACCCGTACTACCAGCAGGGCGGCGACATGGTGCGCGTGGGCGGCATGGATTACGTGTGCGACCCGACCGCCGACATGGGCAAGCGCATCTCCGACATGCAGCTCGACAACGGCAAGCGCATCGAACCCAACAAGAAGTACAAGGTGGCCGGCTGGGCCACGGTGGGTTCGCAGTCGCCGGGCCGTCCCATCTGGGACGTGGTGGCCGACTACCTGCGCGACCAGAAGACCGTGTCCATCAAGAAGCTGAACACGCCCAAGCTGAAGAACGTCGCCGGCAATCCCGGCATCGCGGATTATCCCAAGGCCTGACGGCAAACCCCGCTTGCGGGAGGGGAAACCCTCCCGCTCTTTTTTTCATCGACGGCGCAAGCCGCGCCGATTCATCGCGATTCATTCAACCTGCCGCACCAGGGGCGCGTCCGCCGCGGTCTCGCCATGGGCGCGCACGCGGCGAAGGAAATCCTCCAGCCGTAGCGGATCGGCCAGGCCGTCGTTTTCCTCCACGGGCAAATGGGGCAGGGTGGCCATGAGGGCGCGTGCGAAAAGTCCGCGCCCGTCCGCCTGGATGGCACCGCCGGCGAGATGCACCGGCGTGCTGTTCACGCCGCAACTGGGTGAGCGGCTCTTGAATATGAAACCGCAGAGTCCCTCCAGCTCACGGGCGGTGCGCGCGCCGAAATCCAGCAGTGCCTCGGTGACGTCGATTTCGCGCACGCTGACGCCCACCGCGCGCGGGGCCGTCGCATCGCCTTCCAGCTGAATGGCCGGGCGCGGCACGCCCAGACCGATGCCGACCTCGGGACAGACCGGCACCAGCTCGAATTCGCGCGCGAGCGCCGCCACGATGGCATTGCGCTTGTGGGCACCGTCATAGCGCACCGGTTCGCCCAGAAGGCAGGCGCTCACCCCGATGCGCAGGCGCCCATGGGTCGCGTGCCTCTGTGGATCAGGCACTTGGCATCGGTCTGTGTCGGGAAAATGCTGCATCACGCGTTGGACCCTGTGCCGCCGGTTTCTTTCCCCTCGGGGCGGGGGTAAAGTTAGCAAATCCTGATATTCCTCCGCCGGAGCATAGAGCGCGATGACTTCCCCCCTCAACATCCGCGTACGCCGCTTTTCCGACCTGCTGGACGAACTGCCCGACGGCCGCCTGCAGTTGCTCCCCGAGGTGCACCCGCTGCAGAACCTGCTGGAACTGAGCGGCGAAGAGGTGCTGTCCCGCTTCAAGACCAGCCAGGTGGACGATTTCGGCAAGGTCATCGCCGAGCTGGAGGACCCGCAAAACCCTCTCAACCGCTTCTTCGCGGAACTGCGCGCCCTTGCGGGGCAGGACCCGGGCAATCCCTTCCCGCACTCCCGGCTGTTCCGCGCCGGCGAGATCGGCCGGCTGTTCCTGGACCTGCACGATCACGTGATGAGCCACCCGGTGTGGCGCCATCCCTTCTTCATGCGCTTTTTCCAGGGGGAGTTCAGCCGCGAGCAGGCGATCGCGTTCGCGCAGCATTATTTCAACCAGGTGAAGAACACGCGCCAGTGCGTGGCGCTGTCCCTGGGCCGTTTCAACGGCCTCATGGACCTGCCCTACGGCAGGCTCAACGAGCGCCTGTCGGAGCTGGCCCAGATCGTGCTCGCCCAGCTCGTGGCGGACGAATACGGCGTAGGTACCCACGACGTGGAGGACTACCCTTCGCTGTCGAGCCTGTTCCGCTCTACCACGCACCCGGTGATGTACCGCAAGATGTTCGACGGCCTGGGCGTGCCCTGGGCGGAACAGGACGTGCCGCTGCTGCCCGGCGTGGCCGACAATGTGCTTACCCAGCGACTGGTGGCTGGCCATCCAGCCTTCAGCCCGCTGGAGTCCCTGGCGTCCGTGGGCCTGGGCATGGAGTGGGGCGTGCCCGAGTTCTTCTCCCTGCTGCTCGGCGGCATGATCCGCTGGGCGCACCGCAACGACGTACCGCTCACCCAGGAACACCTCATTGTGCTCATCGCCCACGTGCGCTATGACGTATTGCACGCCATCGCCGTGATGATGGTGACCAGCCTGTTCGTGCAGGAGGACGCGGACGTGGATGCGGTCAAGGGCGCCACCAACACGCTCATGGCCGCGCGCTACGGCATGATGACCGACCTCTACCGCCACGTGTTCGGGGAAACCTGCCCCTCGCTCGCTGACATCGGCCTGGACGCCCGTTATCACCTGCGCGACCGGCGCATCGAGCAGGCGCTGCGCGAGGCCCGCGGCCACGCGGCCGCAGGCACGGTGGTGGACGGCGCCGCCTGGAAGGCGCGCAGCGACACGCCTTTCGTGTTCGCCGAGGGCGTCTAACCCGTGTGATCCAGTTCACGGGTTTGCCGCGCTCGCGACGGTGTACCATGGGTTACCGGCCCCGCGTCGGGGCCGCACACAAGGAGCAAGAAGATGAAAAAGGAAATCGTGGGCGTTCTGGCATTCTGCGGCTCGCTGGCCTGGTCCGCACAGGCGCTGGCGCAGGCCCAGGAATCCGCGCCGGCCCAGGCGCCCGCCCAGTCTCAGGCCGAAGTCCGCGGCGAAGTGGCGCGTGCACAGTTCACCAGCAACGTGAGCGAGCGCGAGCCCGTGGACAATCTCACCGCCCTGCCGGCGGACGCGAGCCGCATCTATTTCTTCACCGAATTGCGCGACATGGAAGGCCAGACCGTCACCCATCGCTGGGAGCGGGACGGCCAGGTCATGGCGGAAGTACCGTTCAACGTCGGCGGCGCGCGCTGGCGCGTCTGGTCGAGCAAGAACCTCGATTCCGGAGCCACGGGCGAGTGGACCGTGACCGTGGTGGATGGCGCGGGCAACGAGCGCGCGCGCCAGAGCATCGCGCCTGCACCGCAGTGACGCGGGCGGCGCGGTGACAAACGAAACCTGCTTGCTATGTTTCGACAGGGAGGCCCCGCCGATGGGGGAGCGGCAGGAAGGGGGGTAGTCACATGGCCAATCGTTATGCGCCCGAAGTGGGCAACTGGTACAGGGACGAAACCGGCGAATCCTTCGAAGTGATCTTCGTGGACGAGGGGGAGGGCACCGTCGAAGTGCAGTACTTCGACGGCACCCTGGGGTCTTTCGAAATGGAGACCTGGGAGGAGATGGAACTCACGCGCAGCGCCCCGCCCGAGGACTGGAGCGGACCCTACGACGACCTCGAGGCGGACGATCTGGATGAGGGCGAGGCCGCATCCAGGCCGCGCGACTGGTCCGACCCGCTCGATACGCTGGAGTTCGAAGACTGACCGGGCACGCGCCGCACAGCGCCGCCGTCCAGCGGTTGCTGCGCGACATCGAGACCGAAGCCCGGCTCGCGGCCGGATATACCGGCCGCGAGACCCTGGATGCGCGCGTCCTCGCCGCCATGGCCGAGGTGCCGCGCGATCGTTTCGTGCCGGCCCACCTGCGCCATGCCGCCTATGACAATGCGCCCCTCCCCATCGGCGAGGGGCAGACCATCTCGCAGCCGTTCATGGTTGCCCTCATGACCGACCTGCTTTCACTCGGTCCCGACGCGGTAGTGCTGGAGATCGGCACCGGTTCGGGTTACCAGGCCGCGGTGCTCTCGCGTCTGGTGCGCCAGGTGTACAGCATCGAGCGCATACCGCAGCTCGCAACGGATGCCGCCGCGCGCCTGGCGGAACTCGGTTACGCCAACGTGGAGGTGCGCCAGGGTGACGGCTATGGCGGCTGGCCGGAACACGCGCCCTACGACGGCATCATCGTCACCGCCGCTGCGCAGCACATGCCACCGCCCTTGCTGGAACAACTCAAACCGGGCGGCCGCCTGGTGATCCCCGTGGGCGAACCCTATTTCGGCCAGGAATTGCTGCTGCTCTCCAAGGACGAGGCGGGGAACGTCAGCACCCGCCACGTACTCCCCGTCGCCTTCGTGCCGCTGGTGCGTGAGGGGTAGCGTGAGAACGAAAAAACCACGGAGGCCACGGAGAAGAGTCCGCGAATGAACGCAAGACGCGGATGCGTAGGTCGCGTTGGCGCGCAGCGCCTACGTGACGGGCGCGGTTCGAACATGTCACGTAGCTTCGCAACGTGACCTACGGCTGCGAGCACGGAAAAAGACTCGTCTTCTCCGTGGCCTCCGTGGTTGATCTTTTCTTTTACCCCTCCCCGTGCCCCTCGTCACCGCCATGCTTGTGGCGGTCGCCGAAGCTGGCGCGGATCTCGGCCATCTTGTCCAGGCGCGCCTGCACGCGGCCGTTGGCGCTGTCGGGCGGGAAGTTGCCTTCCTGGTCGGCTTCGCCGGCGGGCACGCCGGTGAGCAGTTCGAAGGCCTGGTCGACGTTCTCGTACGTATAGACGTGGAACAGGCCTTGCTGCGCCGCCTCCACCACGTCGCTGCGCAGCATCAGGTGTTTGACATTGGTGACGGGAATCAGCACGCCATGGCTGCCGTCCAGCCCGCGGGCGCGGCACACGTCGAAGAATCCTTCGATCTTTTCGTTCACCCCGCCGATGGGTTGCGCTTCACCGTTCTGGTTGACGGAGCCGGTGATGGCCAGCGACTGCCGGATGGGAATGCCCGCCAGTGCGGACATGAGGGCGCACAACTCCGCCATGGAGGCGGAATCGCCGTCCACCCGGCCATAGGACTGCTCGAACACCAGGCTGGCCGTGAGCGACAGCGGATGCTTCTGCGCATAGCGGGCCGCCAGGAACGAGCCGAGGATCATCACGCCCTTGCTGTGGATGGCGCCGCCCAGTTCCACTTCGCGCTCGATGTCCACCACGTTGCCTTCACCGAGACGCACCGTCGCGGTGATGCGCGAGGGCTGGCCGAAGGCGAAATTGCCGAGGCCGACCACGGACAGGCCGTTGATCTGGCCCACCACGGCGCGCGTGGTGTCGATGAGAATGGTGCCGCGCCTGATTTCTTCCTGGAGGCGTTCGCGCACCCGCGCCGCGCGGTGGAGCTGCTGGTCGATGGCATGCTGGATGTCGTCGGCCGTGATCACCTGCGAGCCGCGCTTGCACGCCCAGTAGTCCGCCTCACGCAGCAGATCGGCGATGGACCGCATGTGCGTCGACAGCTTCTCCGCGTCCTCGACGAGGCGCGAACCATATTCGATGACGCGCGCCACCGCGTAGCGATCGAAGGCGCGCAGTTGCTCCTTTTTCGCCAGCGTGGCGATGAGCCGCGCGTAAAGCTAGCTGTTCTCGGGTGTGCGGTCGATGCGGTTCTCGAAATCCGCCTGCACCTTGAAGAGCTCGCCGAAATCCGGGTCGTATTCGTAGAGC
>JBFXES010000009.1:24815-40946 GCA_050179875.1 Thiohalomonadaceae bacterium | reverse complement strand
ACCGGGGTGAGATGCACGACGACCCCCTGGTGTTCTCCCTGTACGACAAGGGAAGCCATGTCGCCATGGTCCTGGCTGCTGGTTCGATTGCCGCTGCCTTATGACCCGTCAGATAGACCCCTTGCTGCTGGTGCTGTTCAGCGTGCTCCTCTCGTCCGCCGCGCAGGTGTCTTTCAAGGTGGGCATGGCGAGTATCCCTGTGCAACAGGCGCTGAACGGCGGGAGTTTGCTGGAGCGTGGGTGGGCCATCGCCAGCAGCCTGCCGGTGCTCGTCGGCATGATGCTTTACCTGGTGAGTGTCGCCCTCTGGCTGCTGGCTCTCGCGAGGCTGGACCTGAGCCTGGCCTACCCATTCGTTGGGCTCGGCATCATCATCACTGTCGTGGTCGCAGTCGTCCTGTTGGGCGAACCGGTCGGCGTTGGAAGGATACTTGGTGTGCTGTTCGTCGTGGGCGGCATCTGGCTGGTGGCTCGCGGTTGACGAAAAAGGAGTCTCATGGGTACTGCGCTCAGGAGGGCCCGTTTGCCTGATGTGGCAGCCTGGATGGCTGCCGCATTCCTCGTATGCGCCGTGTTCACCACCAACTACGCCCTGGCCTTGCGGTTCGACCGGGCGGCCGTGTTCAGTCAATACAATGTCTTGTTCGATGCCGACGCCAGCTCGCGCGTGGCGTGTTTTGCCAATGGCTGGAGTAGCGGGTGCAGAACCGTCGTGCACCCGAACCTTGGTAACTTCGTCAACCCCCCGATCAGGATTGCCGAACACATTCTGACCCAGGCGGGCTTCGACGGCGTTTCCCCGGCCGAATTACGACGGGAGTTGTCACTCCTGATCGCCCCCATGGCATCCGCGCTCCAAACCGGACTCCTGGTGATGCTGTTTCGCCGACTGGATTACAACTGGACTTCCGCAATAGCGCTATCTGCCCTCGGGGCAGTTTCGTTCAGCCAAATGGTCTTCGGGAGCCTGCCTGATCATTTCATCCTCAGTGGCGCGTGCCTCGCACTCGGGTTGGTTCTGGTTGCCACCTCGGCCAGGGAGTCCAGGATCCACTGGTGGTGGTGGCTCGGGCTGGGGGTGGTGGCGACAGGCATCACCATTACGAACCTGATCATGGTAGGACTCCTGTTGCTCTGCGCGATGATGGCGTCCGGGCGCGGAGTCTTGCGCGCAACAGGTCATGCGAGCGCGTTCGGGTTGACGGTGCTCCTGCTGACCATGGCCATGTCGGCCGCCCTCGGCGGCGTGTACGAGGACAGGGCGCCGGTATCGCCGGCGGTATTTTCCGATGCATCGCGCAAGCACGAGCTCGCGACATGGGTGAACAAGTACTTCCGGTCCGAACAGGACATGGCAGAAGAGAGCTTCCCCCTTGTGGCGGGATTTTCCTTTGTCGCACCGGTGCCCACCGTGGTGGAAAATCCCCTCGGCATAAAAACCGACGCGAGATATCACGTCGGTTTTTCCTTTCATAACATCGAGAACCCCGTCTCGTTGCTCATTGGCGCAGGAATCGCATTCGTCCTTGGCGTGGGAGCGGTTCTGGGATGCTTGCGTGGATTGGTTGCGCGCGCCGTGGTAGCGGGAGCATGCGCTGTTCTTGGCTTCAGTTGGTTGCTACACCATTTCTGGGGACAAGAATATTTCCTCTATTCGCAACACTGGAACGCCGCGAGCGTCGCGCTCCTGGGCGGAATGATATCGCGGAGCATCACAGCGCGAATGACCGTGGTCATGGCGATTGTGCTGACCTTGATCGTGGCAAACAATTTCCTTGTCATCGACGAAATGTTCAGGCTCCTCGGATAGTGCTGCGCCTGGCGAATTCCCGGTCATCGACATCGGGTCTGCCGCTTGTCCAAGCAGCGGCCCCAAAAACCACGGCCGCCGAATGGCGGCCGTGGCAGTTCCCTACTGGAGTCAGCGAACTTCGAGAAGTACCGGCGGTGCAGGCCTCGCCGAGTCGCTGACAAGCCCGATGGTTTCGAGACCCGTCGGATAGGCGCCCATGTCGATTGGGGCTCCGCTCGATACGCCGCCGACACGGCCTGCATTCTTCGCCACCGACCAGTTGTTCAGCCGGAAGTCCGCTTTCGCCGCATTGACGAAAGCGGCATCGCCAACAAACGAGTGTGTGTCACGTCCGGTTCCAGCCTGATAGGCGGCAAGGGAATTGAAACTACGATTCGTCTTGTACCGCCCGATGTGGAATACGGGCTCCCCCACATAGAGGTTATAGTCCGTCAACATCGTCACCATCGGATCCTCATACGCATAAAGCGCGATCGATCCTGCTTTCGGCCCGTAGATGATGTTGTTGTAGATCCTGTGCCGTCCGCCGGTCGTGCCTACCGGCGCCTTGAATGCCGATTCCAGCGAGTTCGCAAACACGTTGTTGTACACACGCAGTGTCGTATCGACACTGTCAGTGACCGCGAACCCTATCTCGCACTTGTTGACCACGTTTTGGTACATCTCAACGTTCGCGGTAGGCTCCGAGGACTTGCTGTGAAAGCGCAGACCGGAGCCGCAATCATGCATGTAGTTTCTGCGGATATGGTTGGACTTTCCGCCCGTCTTGTCGTACACGCCGGCGCCCGCGTCATAGATCTCGTTGTTCTCTATGATCGAATTGCTCGCGTTGTACAACTTGACGCCGGCGGCATTGTAGTGGAGATGCGCGCCGTTATCGATGTCGCGGATCTCGTTGTTCCTGACGATGGTGCCGTTCGCCAGCTCTACGCGAATACCGTCCGTGTTGTCGCCATTGCTTTGGCTCCAGACATGTTCGATGATGTTGTTCTGGATCACCACGCCATCGGCGTTGTACACCACCATACCCTTGCCGTAGACGTTCTTCACGAAGAACCCGTCGATCACGATGTGGTCACGGCCGTTAGACCCGAGAATGGGATTGGGCGCGTTTCGCAGAATGGCCTGGTGCCGCGGTACGGCGCGGAACGTGATGGGGTTGTTCGCAGTACCGGAATTCTTCGGATTGATTATGGGACTAGCCCAGGTACCGCCGGTCGTCATCTCGTAGACGCCGGGCTTTACGATGACGGTGTCGCCCGGCTGCAGGTTGGCCTGATTCACCCGATAGAGGGTCTTCCAGGGAGCGGATTCCGTGCCTGGATTGGAATCCGAGGCGCGCGAGTCCTGAATGGCAACGTAATAGTTTGCTGCTGTCGCCGTCCCGCTCGTGCCCAACAGGGCGCCGGCGGCAAACACGGACGCATACAGGACGCTCTTGATGTACTTTCGATTCTTTGAGTATCGCATTCTCGTCTCCTCAACGAGCGTATCATCAGCGTACAACGTCTCTGCAGGTATCAGGTCTGGATGATCCGCCTTGCCTGCTCGACGAACGCGGTTGCAGTCACACTACCGTGCCGGTTCAAGACCATCGTCAGGGCACAGCACCGTTCTGCGCGGGCGCCTGCGTATGGATTACCCGAAATTGGTAGCCGCTTGAGGAGTGCCTTCTCCTTCGTACTTATCCCGTACCCGCCGCCGACCAACGTGCGGCAAGGGCAGTGGTCGTGACTCTACCCTGCGCGCGGCGGCGGCTTCTTTGCCATGGGTCACAGGGGTTTCCGTCACGGGTCACAAAACAGGCCGGTTCCGCCTCCGCGCCGTGCGCGCAGGAACGCGTCGCAGTGGCACACCACGAGGAGATACCTGGCGGCACAAGACGCGCAACTCCTGGAATAACCGCCAAGGTTTGTGTTGGCGCCTGTGCCGACAAGGCCTGCACGATGCGGCGGTCGGCCACGGCCCGGCGACCGAATTGCAGGGCTCCCGCGGCTAGTCCACCTCGCTCTGGCGTTTTTGAATTGCGTCACGGTATCGCGGGAGGTCGGCGGTGATTGCCTGGAACAGATCGGCGCACATCCTGCGTACGCCGCCCATGGCACGCGCCACGGTGACGGCGCCATCGGCGAGCTTCCGGCGCAAGCCCTCGTCGTTCCAGACACGGCCCATTGCTTCGGCCAGGGCTTGCGGATCACCGGGCGGTACCACAAGGCTCGCGGCAGCGAACGTGCCACCGCGGGTGAGCGGTCCGTCACTCATGATGACCGCCTTGCCGAACGCCATGGCTTCCAGAGCCACACTGATGCCGGCCGGCTGAACGACATCCTTCCGCAGCGGCAGCACCACCAGCCGCGCGTTTCTGAGCAAGGTGTCCCAGCTTTCCACCCCGCCATCGTGCTCGATGACCGTCACATTCTCAGGGACGGGAGCTTCGTCGAACCATGTACCATGGAGATCCCAGTTGCTTCGCGGAGGCAGGATGATCCGGGCAGGGATCGGCAGTCGTTCAAACGCCCGGATGAAGGTCGGGTAGTCGCGATAACTCTGTCCACACGCCAGCACGTAATCGCCCCCGATGGACGCCTTGGGTTCATCGTCTGTCAGGCGCTCGAAGTTGTTGCACTTGAAACCTATCCATTGGAATTTCCCCAACGGGGCGCTCAACTCGCGGGCGTACGTCTCATAGTCGTGATGGACCAGGTAAATTCTCGCAGCGAGGCGCGAGCTGAGCTTCCGGATCCAGCATTGGACGTTCCTTTTCCAGGATGCGGCTGGGGGCGCCAGCAGGATGTCGTAGAAGTAGATTTGCGTGGTGCCAGCGGACAGCAGGCGGACGAGAATGGAAAAAATCATCAGTCGAACGCCTGGATTGGCCAGCAGCACGCCGTCGCTCCTTATTGCCCGCAGGATCGTCTGCCATGATGGCCGCCCTTCGAAATCCACCGACACGTCGGGAGGCGCATGCTGCTTCATCGCCTGGATGTTGGTAAGCAGTCGTAGCATCGGTCTATCCCGTGCGGTTCGGCACACCAGACTCTAGCTCAGCGCAGCCCGCCGCGGCGCAATCCCCCCGCCTGTTCCCCCGCCCGCGCCCACGCGTTCAGCGCCTTGTCACGCAGCGTCCTCAGAACGTCTTCCAGCAGGAATCTGAGGCGCGGGCGCTGAAGGACCAGATTGTCCATCTCCACCATGCCGGTCGCCAGGGAACGCTTGTAGCGCATGTCGCCGCCGAGAAAGTCGTAAACCCGGTGCCCGGCGCGGGCGTTCCAGTTGATCGCCATTACGTGGCACACCTCGCCCGGATGGATCTTCCCGTCCATGTCGTAGTTGATCCCGCTCTGGATCATGTACACGTGCCCATCGCGAACGAGGCTGTGGATATAGCCCACCACACGCTCACCCGCCGTGACGCGCAACAGCTGCACGTTTCCGCAGGCAAGCCCCTCCGCGATGAGCCTGCGATGGAAGGCTTCCCAGCGGGGATTGGCGAACGCCCCCGGCTCCCCGCGGGTTTGCCAGTGCTTCTGATGGAGTTCCTTCAGCCCATCAAAGAAGCCCATGGCTTCATCGTGGGTTTGCGCCACGCAAACCTCGACGGGCCCTTCCCGCTCCAGCAGGCGCATGGCCCGGCGCAACTGTGAACGGCGATTGGCGCTCAGACAGGCCAGATAGTCGTCTGCGGCGGCGCGAACGCGATCCAGGTCGACAAAAGGTGCGACGGTGGTATCGGGCTTGCGCAGGCGCAACCCTGAGCCCTCCGTGCCGCCCGCTGAAAACCCTTTCCCCGCACACCTTCGCAGGTGCAGCTCATCCCAATCGTGCGATTGCTGGAGGCAACGCAGAATCGCCCTTGTGGCCTCCTGTTCGTAGCCACGGCGCAGCAGGAACCCATTGTGCTCGACGCAAAAGTCGATGTCCGACGGTCCCGTCTCGTTGACGAACAAGGCGGTCACGACCACGAACCGCCGCCGGATGCGACGTCGCACCAGCAAGCCAAGCCCGATGGGCATGCCGCCGTGCTCTGCCCTGACCAGGCGCACATCGAAGCGCGCCAGTGCCTCACGCAGCCAGGGAACCACCCAGGTGGACGACTGGAATACGGTCGCGTCGCACCACGGCTCCAGCTCCTCCCATTGGCGCGCGACGCGGGCTACCTCGTCGACGCTCTCGATTCCGGCTTCGGCACGTTCCGTGGCCATTTCGCTCCCCGGTGCGCGTGGAAGATCGTGGGGTAACGGGGGGTACGGCGGTGAGTCTAGCCCACGGCAGGCCCGACATTATCGCACCCGCCATGGTGTCCGCCCGTCGCCAGCGCCTCATGCCCCAAGGAAATAGCCGCGCAGCTCGTGCAGGAATGGCCGCCAGTCATCCAGACGGTTGACTTCGTAGCGGGTGCGTCGCTGGTAAAGCTTCATGAATTCTCCCAACGCGCGCAGCCTTTGCCCGATGGTGTAGCGATGGCGCTCCTTCCAGAGCACCCAATAGAGATGATCGAGATCGCCGAGCAGCCAGCGGTTCCTGCAGCCGAAGGCATAGCCGTTCTGTCGCTCCACCGACTCACCGGTCGCGATCCGGTACAGCAGCAGGGGAAAGTCCACGCCTGCATCGACGGCCAGTTGCAGCGAGCCCCAAAACCGCCCGTTGACCTCCATCAGGTACGGCGTGCCCTGGGCGTCCACCTTGAACTCGACCATTGCGACGCCATGCCAGGCCGCCTGGCTCAGCAGGGCCTCGGCAAAATGCAGGCTGGCCGGGTGAAGTGCGATGCTCTCGCTGAGGACGCTCACCCCACCCGAGGGCGGGCGTTCCCTGAGCCGCCGGTGCGCGAAATAGGCAATGGGTCTGCCATGGTCGTAAAGGGCGAATATCCCGTGCCCGTGCCCGGATATGCGTTGCTGCACCAGGAGCGGCACCACGCCGAGGCAAGGGTGTTCGCTGAGCTTCGCTTCCAGTTCGTCCGCCGAATCCGCGTACTGCACACCTGCGGAGATCCATCCGGCAGGCGTCTGCACCTTCGAATACACGGGCTTGATCACCACCGGGAAGCGCACCTGACCTTGGACGGCGAAACGATCATCGGCCGCGTGGATCACGTGCGTGAGGGGCACCGGCACCCCCAGGGAGCGGGCAAGCGCCATCACCTTCTGCTTGTTCACGAGGTTTTCATAGGTCGCGTAAGCGGGGAACGGCACGTGTACCGTGGAAAAGGCGTCGCGGTGCCGGAGCACCAGCGCAGTGGTCACGTCCGTCATGGGGAGCAACACGCCGATATCGTGCGCGCGCACGAGCCGGGCGAGTTCCTGAACGAAACTGGATGGTGCGGTCGCCGGGTCGGGATAGGTGGCACACCCGAGCGCATGGCGCGAACACCCGGCCAGCGACGTGGCCGTCACGTCCGCAACGATGACCTCGATCCCGCGCGCCCCCAGCGAGCGCGTGACCGCAAGGGCGCTGCGTTGGTTGCCGTCGAGCACCAGCACCCGCGCGCTCATCGCAGAACCACGCCTCTGATTGGAATGGCATGGAGTATGGACTATTTTGATTCGAGCTCAAGACCACGACCGAGGAGGCCGAATGGCGAATCCCATCAGCCGTTTCCGCCCTCCCGTGTATGGTGGTCGCCGCGCCAGGGCGCGCACCTACTTCTTCCAGCTTCAGGGCCTGCTCGGTCGCCTGGGACGGTTTTCGCAGATCGATTTTTCCCGCGTGGATCGCCTCGTTTTCCTATGCAAGGGAAACATCTGTCGCAGTCCCTATGCCGAGGCACGCGCCCGTCAACTCGGATTGCCCGCTGTCTCCTGTGGGCTGGAATGCCCCAACGGTGACCTCGCGAACAACCAGGCCATGCGAAACGCGCGGGAGCGCGGTCTCGATCTTCGGCTGCACCGCACCACGCGCGCCAGCGACCTGTCCATTTCATCCAGCGACCTCATCGTTGCCATGGAACCGCTGCACGCGCGGATGATCGCGCCCACGGCTTCGCAGACCGGTGCGCAGCTGACGCTGGCCGGGGTCTGGTCACAGCCGGAGCGGCCCTATATCCACGACCCGTTCGGGCTCGATGACGCAAGTTTTCAGGCCTGCTTCACCCTCATCGACCGCAGCGTGGCCGCCTTGCGGGATCGGCTGCTCCAGGCCCGGGGCGCCGCGTCGCATCAAACTCGGTCCAGTACGCGCACCGGCTGACGCTCCCGATCACGCGATTTTCCCGCTGCGCAGCGCGCGCAAGGCCGCACGCATGCGGGCGACCTGTTCCCCGTACAGCACGACGAACACGGCAATGTAGACGGAGGCGCCCAGGCCGATACTGCCAATCAGTCGCAGCACCGGACGAAAATCCGCCGTCAGTTCCTGGAACAACAGCACGGCGCCGGCCATGAGCGCGGTGGCGGTCAGCGTCGGCCTCGAGTCCGTGACGAGATCGCCGAGACCGACGGCGATTTCGCGGTACAGATAACGCAGCAGCATGGCGTAGAGCACCGGATACGCCAGCAGCCAGGCGATGACCACGCCCTCGATGCCGAACTGCACGCCGACGAGGAACGCCGGCGGAAGCAACAAGGCGCCGGTCAGGCTGTAATGAAATGCCTCGCGGGCACGACCACGGCTGTTGAGCAAGGGCGTGATGAGCATGCCGCTGATGCGCACCACGTTCACCGCGCAGATGACCTGCAGGATGGGCGCCGCGGCGAGCCATTTCTCGCCGAGCAGCACCTCGATCATGTCCCTCGCCACCACAGCCATGCCGAACAGGATGGGATAGGCGATGAACAGCAGGTAGCGGTGCAGGTCGCGGAACAGGCTGCGACACTGCTCGTCGTCATCCTTCACGCGCGCCAGCGAAGGAAATCCCACCTGATTGAATACCGCGCCGATCTTGTCGAGCGGCATGGTGGCCAGTTGCAGGGCCAGGGAGTAGATGCCCGTAAGGTGCCCGCCCAGAAACTTGCCGATGATGAACACGCCGGCCTGGGATGACACCACGAACGCGACGTTGGCCCCGGTCACGTTCAGGCCGAAGGACAGGATGCCTTTGATACGCGACCAGCGGAATCGCAGGCGGGGCCGGCGCTGCATGGTCCTGAGAAAACCCAGGGTGACGATGGCCTGCTGGACCAGCGTCCCCCAGGCCAGGCTCCATACGCCGAAGCCGTTGAACGCGAGCGTCACCACTGTGAGCATGGAGCCGAGGCTCGCCGACATCTCTACCAGCGCACGCGAGCGGAAGTCCATGCGGCGCATGAGCATGGCGAAGGGAACGGCCCTCAGGCTGCTGATGACCAGCCCGCACGCGCAGAGCTGGAGCAGCGCCGTGAGGGTCGGCATGTCGTAGAACTCCGCAATGAGCGGGGCACTGAAAAACAGCAGCAGGAACAGCCCGCCCCCAAGCAGCAGGCTGAACCAGAACACGGCGTCCTCCTGCTCCGGCGTGGTCTTGCTGCGCTGAACGAGCCCCTGTGCCAGCCCCATGTCCATGATCAGCGTCATGAGGCTTATGAACACGCCCGCAATCGCCATGAGTCCGTAATCGGTCGGGGCAAGCAGGCGTGCGACCAGGATGGTGCTGACCCAGGAGATGGCCTGCACCGCAAACTTCGTGGCGCCCTGCCAGGCGAAGCCGGCAACGACTCGCCGGTGGAATCCGCTGCGCTCGTTTTCCATCGGGGAACTACTGGCAGGACTGACGACCAGGGCGCGTGCGCGGGATCGTTGGGAAGGCGCGTCGAATCGCTACTGCCGTTGCTTCAGGCAAGGACATCCTTGTCTCCATTAACTTGCAAGTATGGTCGGGCACCCGATGAGTCTAGTGTACGGTTCACCATTGAACGCTCGATTGGCGTTCCGGCGGTCGCCGGCACGGTAAGCGGCCCGATGGTTCGTTGACGACGCACGGGGCCACTCACGCCCTGCTTTACGCACCAAGTGTGTTCCTTTACCTCAGCCCACTGAGCGCACGGCAATTTTTCGCGTCACTGACCAACCAACGTGAGCGCCGTCACAGCGGACACCCGAACATGGACGCGCGCGCAACTTGCCGATATGTGAAGCAAACCCAAGGGGGCTGTGACTGGCCACAAAGACCGGCATGAACCCTGTCCGGTAAAAAAGCGCTTGCCGAGTCATTCAAGCAAGTGAGGCCATGATGAACAGCTTGACCGCGGCCGCGCCAGGGACGACTGCGGTTTCTTTCCTGAGGAAATTGATGATCGTCGCGCTGATGGGTGGGGCATTGGCGCTGGCAGGTTGCGGCGGCGGCTGGGGCTCGTCGCCGTCCGACGAGGCGCCGCCGGTGGTCCAACCGCAGGATCCTGCGGCACCGGGTGACGACGATCCCCTTGCACCCGAACCGGGCGACGGCGATGAGAAGCCTGATCCCGGCCAACCGGGCGGCGAAGATGAAATCCCTGATCCCGGCCAACCCGGTGGCGGAGACGAGACGCCTGATCCCGGCCAGCCCGGTGGCGAAGACGAGACTCCCGATCCCGGCCAGTCCGGTGGCGAAGACGAGACTCCCGATCCCGGCCAGCCCGGTGACGACGATCCGGTGGTGCCGCCGGTGGAAGACCCCGATCCGCCCGAGCAGCCGAGCGACCCGGAAGATCCCGAAGAGCCGGCGCCCGGTGACGACGATCCGGTCGTCACGCCTCCCGACCGCGACGTCTCGCTATCGTGGCGTGCGCCCACGGAGCGCGAGAACGGCGAAGCCCTGCCGCTGGCACAGCTGTACGGTTACCGCATCTACTACGGCCCGCTGAACAATCCCACCGCGTTCAGGGTTGACGTAAACGATGCTTCGCTAACGTCCTATACCCTGGAAGACCTGGACGCGGGCACGTACCGCTTCGCAGTGAGCGCCATCGACACGAACGGGCTCGAAAGCGCCCTTTCCAATACCATGACCAAGGTCGTCGACTGATTCGCCGCGCGTGCAGAGGCCGCTTCGTGCGGCCTTTGCTTTTTTCCGCTCCGCACGCCCATACGGCGAACGCGCACCTCAGTGACTTGAGCCAGCGTGACCAAGCGGGCAGAATGCGCGCTTGAACACCAAGCCCGCGACGACGCACATGGACGCTGCGCACGCCATCCTCAGGAAGATCTTCGGTTACGACCGCTTCCGTCCGCCCCAGGACGCGGTCATCGCTGCCCTGCTCGCCGGTCAGGACGCCCTGGTGCTCATGCCCACGGGCGGCGGCAAGTCCCTCTGTTATCAGGTGCCCGCCATGGTGCGGCCCGGCACGGGCGTGGTGGTTTCGCCGCTCATCGCGCTCATGCAGGACCAGGTGGCCGCGCTCACCGAGGCGGGCGTGCGCGCCGCCTGCCTGAACTCGACGCTGGGTGCGGGGGAAGCCCGCCAGGTGGAGACGGCCCTGGTCAAGGGTGAACTGGACCTCCTCTACGTGGCCCCCGAGCGCCTGCTCACCGATCGCTTCCTCGCCCTGCTCGACCGCGCGCCCCTGGCGCTGTTCGCCATCGACGAGGCCCATTGCGTATCGCAGTGGGGCCATGACTTCCGTCCCGAATACATCCAGCTTTCGGTGCTGGCCGAGCGCTATCCCCGCGTGCCGCGCATCGCCCTCACCGCCACCGCCGACGAACTGACGCGCCGCGAGATCATCGCGCGCCTGCAGCTCGAAAATGCGCAGGTGTTCATCAGCAGTTTCGATCGGCCCAACATCCGCTACCGCATCACCGCGCGACGCAATGCGCGCGAGCAACTGCTGCGCTTCATCCGCGAGGAGCATCCCAACCACGCGGGCATCGTGTACTGCCTGAGCCGGCGCAAGGTGGACGAGACGGCGCAATGGCTCGCGGCACAGGGTCTCACCGCCCTGCCTTATCACGCCGGCATGAACGCCGAGGAGCGCCGCCGCAATCAGGAGCGTTTCCGCAACGAGGAAGGCATCATCGTGGTGGCCACCATCGCCTTCGGCATGGGCATCGACAAGCCCGACGTGCGCTTCGTGGCGCATCTGAACCTGCCCCGAAGTGTGGAGGCCTATTACCAGGAGACCGGCCGCGCCGGGCGCGACGGCCTGCCCGCGGACGCCTGGATGGCCTATGGCCTGGAAGACGTGATCACGCTGCGTCAGATGCTGGAGGCGAGCGAAATGGACGAAGCCCGCAAGCGCATCGAGCGCCACAAGCTCGACGCCATGCTCGCCCTGTGCGAAGTGACCACCTGCCGCCGCCAGGTGCTGTTGCGCTATTTCGGTGAAGAGCGCGCCGAGCCCTGCGGCAACTGCGACACCTGTTTGTCACCGCCGGCCACCTGGGATGCCACCGAGGCCGCGCGGAAGGCGCTCTCGGCGGTGCACCGCACGGGCCAGCGCTTCGGCGTGACCTACCTGGTGGACGTGTTGCTCGGCAAGGACGACGAGCGCATTCGCCGCTTCGGACACGACAGGCTCGGCGTGTTCGGTCTCGGCAAGGAGCTGTCGGCCGCCGACTGGCGCGGCCTGTTCCGTCAGCTCATCGCACACGGGCTCATCGAGGTGGACGTGGAAGGCCACGGCAGCCTGCGCCTCGCCGAGCGCTGCCGGCCGGTGCTGCGCGGCGAGGAGCGTCTTTTCCTGCGCAAGGAGGCCGCCCCTGTGCGCGCTTCGCACAAGAAGGGCCGCACCACAGCACCACCGCTCGGCGCCGGGGGCGAATTGTGGGAGGAACTGCGCGCGCTGCGCCGTCGCCTCGCCGACGAGCACGACGTGCCTCCTTACATCATCTTCAACGACGCCACGCTCGCGGAACTGGTGGAACACCGACCGCAGACCCTGGGCGAGCTGGCCGACATCCACGGCTTCGGCGAGCGCAAGCTGGCGGCCTACGGCAAGGCCTTGCTCGACGTATTGCGCGAGCACGCCCGCGCATCCGGTTAGCGCTGTCAGGGCTTGATGTACACGTAGCCCTGCAACTGCAGTTCCCCCAGCGTCGCCACGCCCGAGGGCACCACCTCGGCATTCATGTTCACCTGGTCCGGGTCGATGTTGCGGCCGGTCAGGGTGTTGTTGCACACGTTGAATCGCACCCCCTGGGTAGCGAGGTCGTGGATTACGGTGTCCAGCGACTTCCCGTCCGCGCCTTTCCAGCCGTCCAGCAGGAAGTCGATGCCCCTGCCGTGGGTGACCACCACGATGTCCGCATTGCCGGCGCCCAGGGCCTTGATGTGATTCTGGACGTAACGCAGCGCCATGGATGCGACCTGCGCGTCGTTGATGTGGTAAACGACTTTCTGCTTGTGATAGCCGTTCGCGGCCGGAGCCAGCTCGGCGGCAACGGCGCCCGAAGCGAGACACGTGCTCAGGACCAGCGAGGCGAACAGGGTGCGCATGGGTTCCTCCGGTGGTGGCATGCTCACGTAATGAGATGTTACTGCCCGACGGCTTATTCCGGCGATGTATCGACGAAAAGCGGGCACGACGAACGCAAGGAAGGCTGTTCTTCGGCAGCGCTACTCAGGCGATGGCATCGGCGCTCCGGCAATGAGCGCCTCTTTCCGTGCACGCGTGAGTCTCTTGATGGCCGCCTCACGCCGCGCGGCCTCGGTGCGCGAAGGGAAGGCTTCCACATGACACAGCCGCACCGGCCGGCGGCCTCGCGTGTAGCGCGCACCGCGCGGGGCGAGGCCGTTGTGCTCGTCGAGACGACGCTGCACGTCCACGGCGATGCCGGTGTAGAGCGTGCCGTCCGCACAGCGGATCACGTAGACGTGCCATTTCATGGGCCCGATGTTACACGAGCCGGCGCGTTCACGCAGTCGCAGGGGCGCACGCCCTCGCGTAGCACGCCGTGGCCAGCGCGCCCAGGCCCGCCCACAGCGCAACCAGGGCGATGAAGCCGCCGATCCAGGGAATGAGCTGAAGCAGGCCGAGCGCCACGATCCCGATGAGCAGCGCCAGCCACGGCGCCCAGCGGCGCAGGCCGGAAAAATCGCGCGCACCCGGCAAGGCGACGGTGCCGAGGATGAAGGCTGCCACGAACCAGGCAACGGGCAGGCTCAGCAGCCATGCGAACAGCACCAGCAACGCGAGCAGCCAGCCGACGCCCGTGACCAGCAGTAACACCGTCGCCACCGGGGCGGCGGCGAATACGGCAAGACCGATGGCGAGCGTCCTGCCCGGACGCCCACGGGCGATGCCGGCGGCGGAGGCGAAACAAACGGGAAACACCCACAGCAGCACGGCGCCGGTCAGGAGCAGGGTGAGCGTCATGAAGATCGCGCCGAACACCCGAGCACCGCGCTTGTGCGGCCGCTCCTGTATCGGCCGCTCGATGACACGACCGCCCACGGTGGCATCTTCGGCGACAGAGGGCCGTCGGCGGCTGTGCCAGCGGAAGTCGCCCTCGATGCGCGCGCCTGGCAGCAGTTCAATGTGTTCGGCCGTGACGTCCACGTTGCCGGCGACTTCGCCACCGAGGACGACGCTCTCGGCCATCACCCGCAGTTCCTTGCCGATGCGGCCGTGGATGCGCACTTCGCGTCCCGCGAACCACGCAAACCCGCCGATGCTCACGCCGTCCGCCACCACCACGGTCTCGCCGGCGGCGACCACGTGATCGCCGACGTCGGCGGCAATGTCCACGCGCCGTCCCGCGGCGCGCAGATCGTCCATCACCGGCGCGCGCACGCTCACGTGCTCGCCGGCGGCATTCACGTCGTCCTGGACGATGGCCTCGACACGCACGTTCATGCCCGCGACGGTCACGTCGCCGTCCACGCGCGCACCGATGCGCACGTCGCGCCCCGCCGCATAGAGGTCCTCCTGCAGCGGCCGCTCGATGTTCACCCATTCGCCCGAGGCCATTGCCGCCCAGACGTCGGGGCTGCACGTGAAGGCCATGCACAGCAGAGTCGCGAGAACGGCGCGCATGGTTCGTTTCCTCCCCGCCAGGGATTCGGTCTGTGCCGTCGCGCTCCACGCACCCGTCGTTATGGCAAGCGCGACGAACATCATGGCGCCATGGTTCGTGCGCATGGCCACCCTCCCTGTCGCTTGGGTGAGCATAGGTCGTCCGCGGCCGCGGGCCTGGGTGCTCACGGATTCGGCTATGTTGATGAGGCCATGCCCGAGCAACTGCCGTCGCAGACCCGCATTCCCGCCGCGTCGCCCGCACGCTGGGGCGGGCGCATGGTCATCGCCCTGCTGCTCGGCGGCCTGCTGTTCCTCAGCTACCTGGTGTTGAGCGGGTTCCTGGTGCCGCTGTTGTGGGCCGCCATCCTCGCCTACGTCACCTGGCCGCTCAACCGCACGCTGCGCCGCGCCTTCGGACATCGCCCAGGCTTCGCGGCGCTGGCCATGACCGCCATCCTCACCTTCGCCATCATCCTGCCGCTGCTAGGCGTGGCGGCCGCCCTGCGCGTGGAATTGGTGGAGGCGTTCGATACGGTGCGCACCGATCTGGAGGCAGGCTCCGCCGCCATTCCGCCCTTCCTGCGCAATCTGCCCGTGGTCGGGCCGCGGCTGATGGCGCTGGTGGATCGCCTCGCCGAGGATCCGCAGGCGGTGGGCGAATGGCTGACCGAAAGCGCCTCGGCGTGGATCGGCGAAGCGGCGGGACTGGTGGGATCCGTGGGCCGCAACGCGCTCAAGTTCGCCTTGGCGCTGGTGGCGGTGTTCTTCTTCTTTCGCGACGGCGAACGCCTGGTGAGTCAGATGCGCCGCGCCCTGCACTGCCTGCTGGGACCGGCCTCGCGCGCCTACTGGACCGCCGCCGCGGGCATGACCCAGGCGGTGGTGTACGGCCTGGTGCTCACCGCCCTGGCGCAGGGCGCCATTGCTGGGTTGGGTTATTGGGTAGCCGGACTGGATGCGCCGGTGCTGCTGGGCGCGCTCACCGCGTTGCTTGCGCTGGTGCCCTTCGGCGCGCCGGTGGTGTGGGTGACGGTGGCGCTCTGGCTGCTGTGGCAGGGCGCCTTGTGGGCAGGTATCGGGCTGTTGCTATGGGGTGCGCTGGCGGTCAGTTCGGTGGACAACCTGGTGCGTCCGCTGGTGATCAGCGCGTCGGCGAAGGTGTCTTTCCTGCTGGTGCTTTTCGGCGTGCTCGGCGGATTGAACGCCTTCGGATTGGTGGGGTTGTTCGTGGGCCCGGTCGTGCTGGCGGTGTCGTGGGCGGTGTGGCAGCACTGGCTGATAGAGAGCGATGCCGCCTGCACCGAACTGGCGCAAGAAGACGTGCCGCCCGATCAGTAAGACCGGCCTCTTCCCTCAACGTCAACCCTCGATGATGGACGCCGCCGCGACCTCCACCGCGGGAGCGGTTGCCCATCTGCCGGTTCAAGGAAACGTGACATGACGCGGAGGACTCCTTGATCGTTTCGT
>JBFXES010000009.1:0-24715 GCA_050179875.1 Thiohalomonadaceae bacterium | reverse complement strand
CCGAAGCGCGCCTGCAGAATGCGGAGGTCCTGTGCTGGTGACAGGCCGGACGCCCACCTCTCTCACCGCTCCACCGCTATGGCCCACGCCGCGTTGTGCCGCAAGCCGGCCGCCGCAGGGCTGAAGGAAAGGTGATTGCGGGAAGTCCGCGAATGAACGCAAATGACACAAATGTGCACGGAGCGTGCCGTGCCCACCGAATGACCTCACCCTCCATTCAATGTCAGCGGGCAATGCCTGAAGAACTCAATAAGGCTGCGCCCGCGGCAGAGCAGCAGCCCGGCACCTCGGCTGAGTGGACGAGAACAGCGCGGCCGCCACGACGTGGGGCATTCGTACCCGGCATTCCTGCGTACCCATACGGGTATCTGGTGCCCGTTCCAGGTATTTTTCATTGACGCACGCCGGCCCGCCTCGGGTCTCGGTTGGAGTGCGCGAGCGGTTCCGCCGGCGGCCCAGCACGAGACCGGGCTTTTCGGTCCCTCCGCTTTGTTGTGTAATTCCGCCAGTCTGTCCACCGAGCCCGGCCCTCATGGCCGATATGCAATCCAAACGATGAACAACCAGGCCCTCCGTATCGAAACCCTCTCCGGCCCGGCGCTCGCGGCGCATCTCGACGCGCTCGCGCGCCTGCGCATCGAGGTGTTCCGTGACTTCCCCTATCTCTACGACGGCGACTTCGAATACGAGGCCCGTTATCTGCGCACCTATGCCGAATCACCCGGCAGCATGATGGTGCTGGTGTTCGACGGCGACGCCGTGGTCGGCGCGTCCACCTGCATCCCACTGCAGCATGAGACGGAAGAGATCCGCCGCCCGTTCGAGCAACAGGGCCAGGACGTGAGGCGCGTGTTCTACCTGGGCGAATCGGTATTGCGGCGCGCCTATCGCGGGCGCGGCATCGGCGTGCGCTTCTTCGAGGAGCGCGAGGCGCATGCGTACAGGCTCGGCGGTTTCGAGTATGCGGCGTTCTGCGGCGTGCAACGTCCGGTGGAGCATCCACGCCGGCCCGCGGATTACGTGCCGCTCGATGCCTTCTGGCGCAAGCGTGGCTATGAGCCCCGGCCGGACCTGGTCACCACCCTCTCCTGGAAAGACCTGGACGAGCCGGTCGAGACTCCCAAGCCCATGCAGTTCTGGACCCGGCGGCTGTGAACATGCCCCTGCGCATCGCAGCGGCCCAGTATCCCCTCGACCGCGTCGCCGACTGGGACGCGTACGCCCGTAAACTGGCCGCGTGGGTGAATGATGCCGCCGGACGTGGCGCACGGCTCCTGGTGTTCCCCGAATACGGCGCGCTCGAACTGGCCGCACTCACCGCGGTGGAGAACCACGCCGACGTCGCGGCCGTCTATGCCGCCTTGCAGGAGCGGGTGCCCCATTTCCTCGACCTGCATCGCGAGCTGGCCGTGCGACATGGCGTGTACATCCTCGCCGGCAGCCTCCCGGTCCGGCAGCCGGACGGGCGCTACCGCAACCGCGCGCACTTCTTTGCGCCCAGCGGCGCCCACGGCCATCAGGACAAGCTCCTGCTCACCCGCTTCGAACTCGCACAGGGCATCATGCAACCCGGTGAGCACGGCACAGTATTCGACACCGCTTTCGGTGCGGTCGGTGTGTGCATCTGCTACGACAGCGAATTCCCGCTCATCGCCCGCGCCCAGGTAGAGGCCGGCGCACGCCTGCTGCTGGTGCCGAGTTGCACCGATGGCATGGCCGGCTACCAGCGCGTGCACATCGCCTGCCGCGCCCGTGCGCTCGAGAACCAGTGCATCGTCGTGCAGTCGCCGACGGTCGGCGCGGTCGACTGGATGCCGGTGGTGGATGAAAACGTGGGCGCGGCCGGCGTGTATGCGCCGCCAGACAGGTATTTCCCCGACGACGGCATTCTCGCCTGCGGCAATCTGAACGAGCCGTGCTGGGTCCTTGCCGACGTAGACCTCAGACAGGTAGAACGCGTGCGTGCTCAGGGCCAGGTGGGCAACCACGCTGACTGGACCGATTCGCAACGGGCTATGCCGATACAGCGACAGCCGCTCGCGCAGTAAGGGACCCGCCGGTTACGCGCCGGCCGCGGCAGGTAATCGCGGGCGAGCCGCTTCTCCTCGCGTTAGTCGTTGGGTTTGTGTGGGCCATTCGTTACCGCAACACCAGCGCCGTGCCGCTGAGGAGCAGCAGCACGCCTATGGCCTTCTGAAACTGCGCCTGGGTGATGCCGGTGTGCACGCGCCCGCCAAGAAACATGCCCACGGCCATGAGCGGCAGCGCCAGACCCGCCAGCCACAACACCTCGCTGCCGTAAAAGCCGGCCCCGAGATAACCCACGATGCGTGCCGCGCCGTCGATGAGAAAGATGGTTGCGATGGTGGCGCGAAACTCCGTCTTGCCGAGGCCGCGCAAGCCCAGGTAGATGACGTAGAACGGGCCGCCCGTGCCGAACAGCGTGCCTACCAGCCCGCCCAGTCCGCCGCCCGGCAGGGCCCACAGCCGCGAGCCGCGCGCAGGCATGCTGCGCACCGTGAGGGTGTAGATCGCGTACATCAGCACGAACACGCCGAGGGCGCGGCGCAGATTATCCCCATCGACTGTATGGAAAAGGTACAGCGCGGCCAGCACGCCCAGCAGCGTGAACGGCAGCAAGGGCAACAGCTCGCGCCAGCGGATGGCGGTGCGATGGCGGGTGCCGTGGGTCAGCGAGCCGAGATAATCCAGCAGGCCCACCGCGGGCACTACCACGGCGAGCGGCAGCACCTGCGCAAGCAGCGGAATGGCGATGAGCCCGGAGCCGAAACCGGCGATGCCGCGCACGAAATAGGCGGAACCGACCACCGCGGCGGCGTAGAGGAGATGATGGGCGTGGAGTGATTCGAGCATTGCGGCCTCCGGACAGGGGCGCCAGTGTACTATCTCGCCCCCGGAGGCACATTCCCGGCATGCAAATTTCGACCGGCCCGTGATGGACTGCCCCGCTGCGATGCGATAGGCCGCCACGGCGCATTGACCCTGGCTGGCCGAACGCAGTAATTTCGATTGGTCCCACTCGTGGACGCCCTCGGGCGCCCGCCAAAGCGGAGCCGTTCACTCCCTCTTGCAGATAAGGTGTCCGTCGTGCCTGCTCTCGTACACCACCAACTGCAGACCTTGACGAGGATCTTCTGGGTCACCGGAATCGCGTGGACCGTGGTCCTCGCCGGCGCCTTCGTCTGGCAGGTCCACTCCGTCCGCAGCATGAACTGGGAGATGGCCCAGCGCGAGGCACGCGCCAACTTCAACAAGGATCAGGCCTTCCGCTTCTGGGCCGCCGGCCACGGCGGCGTGTATGTCCCGATCACCGAGCGTACGCCGCCAAATCCGAAACTGGCCCACGTCAAGGAACGCGACATCGAGACACCCTCCGGCCGCAAGCTCACCCTCATGAATCCGGCGTACATGGTGCGCCAGCTGAACGAACAGTTCCGCGAACTCTACGGCGTGGTCGGCCACATCACCAGCACGCGGCTGATGCGCGAGGAGAACGCGCCGGACGCCTGGGAACGCGACGCCCTCGCCCAGTTCGAGAAAGGCGTCACCGAGGTGATCAGCGTCGCCGAGATCGACGGCCAGCCCTACCTGCGCCTCATGCAACCCATGTTCATCCAGGAAAGCTGCCTCAAGTGCCATGAACACCAGGGCTATTCCGTGGGCGACGTGCGCGGCGGCGTCAGCGCCGCCGTCCCTCTGACGCTCTACCTCGACAACATGCGCGCCGGCGCCTGGCTGGCCAGTGGTTCCATCGGCGGCATCTGGCTCCTGGGCCTCGCCGGCCTGGTGGTCAGTCATCGCCGGCTTTACCGCGACGCACTGGAACGGCTCCATGCGGAAGAGGCGGTACGCACGCTGAACGCGGAGTTGGAGACGCGCGTGGAGCGGCGCACGGAAGAACTCCGCACCGCCAACGAGGCCTTGCGCACTTCGCTCGATCACCTGCACCGCGCCCAGGACCAGTTGGTGCAGACCGAGAAGATGGCGGCGCTGGGTGAACTGGTGGCCGGCGTGGCGCACGAAATCAACACGCCGGTGGGCATCGGCGTGACCGCCGCCTCGCACCTGGAACTCAAGACCCGCGAACTGGACGCGTTGCATCGCAGCGGAAAACTGAAGCGCTCCGACCTGGAGAACTATCTGCTCACTGCCACGGACTCCTGTAACGCACTGCTGTCCAATCTCAACCGCGCCGCCGATCTCATCCGCAGCTTCAAGCAGGTGGCAGTGGACCAGTCGGCGCAGGAGCGCCGGGAATTCCGGGTGAAGGAATACCTGGAAGGCGTGCTGCTGAGCCTGCGGCCGAAACTGAAAAAGACCCGGCACAAGCTGACCCTCGAATGCCCAGAGCAACTCGCCATCGACAATTACCCGGGCGCCCTCTCGCAGATCATCACCAACCTGGTGATCAACTCCCTCGTGCACGGATTTGCCGCCAAGGAGGAAGGCCACATCGACATCACCGTGACGGATGAAGGCGATCACATCCTGCTGCGCTACGCGGACGACGGCTGCGGCATGGATGAACACCAGCTGCGCCGCCTCTACGAGCCCTTCTTCACCACCCGCCGCAATGAAGGCTCCAGCGGTCTTGGCATGCACATCGTGTTCAATCTGGTGACCCAGCGCATGCGCGGGAGCATCCAGTGCGAGAGCGCCCCCGGCCGGGGCACGATCTTCACCCTGTGGATACCCAAGTCTCCGGAGGACCCCAATGGAAGCTAGCCGTTCCGACGCGGCATCCGCCGATCAGCTCGTCTTTGCCGACGAGGAGCCGGTAACGTCGCGGCCGGCCCGCCAGGATGCGTGGAAAGTCCTCATCGTGGATGACGAAGAGGACGTGCACCGCATCACCCGTCTCGTGCTCTCGGACTACGAGCTGGAAAACCGGGGACTCGAACTCTACAGCGCCTATTCGGGCGCAGAGGCCCGCAGCATGCTGCGCGAGCACCCGGACATGGCGCTCATACTGCTCGACGTGGTCATGGAAACGGAACGTTCCGGGCTCGACCTCGTGCGCCACATCCGCAGCGAGCTCAAGAACCACCTGATCCGTATCATCCTGCGCACCGGCCAGCCGGGACAGGCCCCGGAGCGGAGCGTCATCATCGAATACGACATCAACGACTACAAGGAAAAGACCGAGCTCACGGCGCAGAAGCTCATCACCACCGTCACGGGCGCGCTGCGTTCCTATCGCGACCTGCGCACCATCGAACAGAGCCGGCGCGGCCTGGAGCAGATCGTGTCGGCCTCGGCCACATTGTTCGAACTGCAGTCCCTGCGCCAGTTCGTGTCGGGCGTGCTGCGGCAACTGACTGCCCTGCTGAACATGCGCGAGGATTCCGTTTATCTGCAGGTTTCCGGCTTCGCCGCAGCGCCCCACTCCGACTCGGATTACCAGATTCTCGCCGCCACCGGCCAGTTCGAACACGCGGTCGGCAAGACCTTGCGCCAGGCGCTGCCCGCCGCCGTGCTCGCGCAGGTGCAGAAGGCGATGGACGAGGGCACCAGCCTGTTCCTCGACGGCACCTACGTGGGCTATTTCCGCACCAGCAACGGCTCACGGAACATCCTGTACGTGGACGGCGTGCCCGAACTCACGCCCATCGACAAGGACCTGCTGCGCATCTTCTCCACCAACGTGGCCATCGCCTTCGACAACATCTACCTGCACGAGGATAACCTGAACACGCAGAAGGAACTGGTGTTCGCCCTGGGCGAGACCATCGAGACGCGCTCGAAGGAGACGGGCAATCACGTGCGGCGCGTGGCGGAGTACTGCCGGCTGCTGGGCAGCCTGCTCGGACTCTCGGAAGAAGAGGTGCAGATGCTGTGGATGATCGCCCCCATGCACGACCTCGGCAAGATCGGCATCCCGGACGCCATTCTCGCCAAGCCGGGCCCGCTCACCGCGGAGGAATGGGAAGTGGTGAAGACCCATACCACCATCGGCAGCAGCATCCTCAAGGCGCCCAACAGCCGGGTGCTCAACAATGCCGCCGTGGTAGCCTTGCAGCACCACGAGCACTGGGACGGCAAAGGCTATCCGCAAGGCCTCAAGGGCGAGCGGATCCACATCTACGGCCGCATCGTCGCCCTGGCGGACGTATTCGACGCCCTCGGCTGCCGGCGCGCCTACAAGGCACCGTGGACGCTGGGGCAGATCCTCGACTACGTCAGGGAGCAGCGCGGCCGGCAGTTCGATCCGGAACTGGTCGACCTGCTGCTGGAAAACGTCGAGGCCTTCATGGCCATACGCGACGCCTGGCCCGACGAGACGTCGGCGCCGTCGTAAGCACGCGCTCAATCGAGATCGATGATCAACGCCTGGCGCACGGCATCCGGCACGTCGGCGCGGTGGGTGTAGTGCGGATGGTCGGTGCCGACGGCCAGCCGCGCGCCGTCCTTCACCGCCGCGATCATCTCCGGCGTCAGCTCGAAACGCATGAAATGCACCGATGAGGTCTTCTCGCCGTTGTCGCGTTCCAGGTCCTCGTTGGCGACGGGAAATACCTTGTCGTGGCCTTTTATCTGCACGTACGTGGCCCGCTCGATGCCGCGCAGGGCCGCCAGGCGTGCACTCCGCTCCTCCGGGTCGGGGAATTCGAGCATCAGGGTCGCCTTCCAGTTGCGCCCGTCCGGGATGAGCGGGTTGTAGGCATCCAGCTCGTCCTGCACGGCCTGCGGTTCGAAAATGCGCTCCACCCGCAGCATTTCCTGAATCTGGTATTGCATGGTGAGGCGGTCCTCGAAATGCAGCAGGGCGTGCGGTCCGAGATTCACCTGGCGCAGGCGCTTGTGCGCAATCACGCGGCGGCGGAACGCGTGGCGTTCCCTGGCATAGGCCTCGAGGGTGAGCAGGTCTGCGGGTGTGAGCTTTTCCATGCAGGCTTCCTTTCAAATGCCGTAGGCCATGCGCAGCAGGGTCATGGGATGCACCGGCGCGGGCGCATCCGGACCCAGGCCGTTACCGATGTGGCTGCCTGCCATGGGGCAGTCGCTACCGTAATGGTCGGGCGCGCTCTCGCTCACGCGCCGTACCACAGGGCGGGCGATTTTCATGGCGTTCTCATGGAATTCGTTCTTTACCGCATATGTGCCGTCATGACCCGAACAGCGCTCGATGGCCTCGACGATGGTGCCCGGCACCAGTGCGAGCACGTCGCGCGTCTTCATGCCCATGTTCTGCACGCGCAAGTGACAGGCGACGTGGTAGGCCACCTTGCCCAAGGGCCTGGCAAAATCGGTGCGCAGCTTGCCGTCCTTGTGGCGCAGCGCCAGGTATTCGAAGGGGTCGAACACCCGTGAGCGCACCTTCTGCACGCGCGCGTCATCGGGAAAGAGCAGCGGCAGTTCCTGCTTGAACATAAGGGCACAGGAAGGCACCGGGACGACGATGTCGAAGCCCGCATCCACCTGCGCGGCAAGCACCTCGATGTTGGCGTCCTTGGCGCGTTCCACCGCCTCCAGATCGCCCAGTTCCAGGCGCGGCATGCCGCAGCATTGTTCTTTCGGCACCAGGGTGACGGGAATGCCGTTGTGCTCGAACACCGCCACCAGGTCTTCGCCGATGCGCGGTTCGTTGTAGTTGCCGTAACAGGTGGCGAACAAGGCCACCTTGCCGGTGGTTGCCGCCGTGGGCTGGGGTTCCGGCAGCGGCGTGTGTTGCCTAAGCCGCCGGCGCAAGGGCCTGGCGTGATAGCGCGGCAGCGCCGCCCTGGGATGCACGTCCAGCACCTTGCCCATCACCTTGCGCACGGGCGCGCTGCGGTTGAGGGCGTTCACGGTCTGCGCCACCACCGGAATGCCCGCGAGGGTGCCCAGCGCATCGGTGGACGTGAGCAGCCGATCGCGCAGCTTCACTTCGCCTTTGCGGAACTTCACGGCCTTGGCGCGCAACATGAGGTGAGGAAAATCCACGGTCCATTCGTGCGGCGGCACGTAGGGGCACTTGGTCAGGTAGCAGAGGTCGCACAGGTAGCACTGGTCGACCACCTTCCAGTAATCCGCCTTGGCCACGCCGTTCACTTCCATGGTGTCGGAGGCGTCCACCAGGTCGAACAGGGTGGGAAAGCTCTGGCACAGACTCACGCAGCGGCGGCAGCCGTGACAGACGTCGAACACGCGTTCCAGTTCGGCGAACAGCGCGGCCTCGTCGTGGAATGCCGGGTTTTTCCAATCGAGCGCATGGCGCGTGGGCGCTTCCAGGCTGCCCTCGCGCCTCGGTTCAGTGACTGCCATGGAATGTCTCGCGTAATGGGGCCGCCGGGAATAGTCCCGGCGGCCGGTCGTGCTCAGCCGAGCGAATCGAGCGCCTTCTGGAAGCGGTTCGCGTGGGAGCGCTCCGCCTTGGCCAGGGTCTCGAACCAGTCGGCGATTTCGTCGAAGCCTTCTTCGCGGGCCACCTTGGCCATGCCCGGGTACATGTCGGTGTACTCGTGGGTCTCGCCGGCAATGGCGCATTGCAGGTTGGCGGCGGTGGCGCCGAACATCAGGCCCGTGGCCGGATCGCCGCACTGCTCCAGGTATTCGAGATGGCCGTGGGCATGGCCGGTCTCGCCCTCTGCGGTGGAGCGGAACACGGTGGCCACGTCGTTGTAACCCTCCACGTCAGCCTTGGCGGCGAAATACAGGTAACGGCGGTTCGCCTGGGACTCCCCGGCAAAGGCCTGCTTGAGATTTGCCTCGGTCTGGCTGCCTTTCAATTGCATCGCGGGCTCTCCTTTTTGCGTAAACACACACCAGTATCCATTCGGTACGTGTGAGAACCATAGACCGCGTCTAAATGAACGGCAAATGGGCAACCAGGGTTTTCGCTGATGGAAAAAGCGGGAGTCATCAGGTCGATGCATGCGGGCGCATGCATCGACGGGGCGCATCACCGTGCGTGCAAGAGATCGGCGAGGGTGTAGCCATCCAGTGTGGCGAGAAAACGGGCAGTGGCCTCGCGCAGCGCGCCCTGCAGTCCGCACTCGGGGAAGAGCGCGCAGTGGTTGGTGCGGGCGTTGAAGCACTCCACCATGTCGAAGTGTGGTTCGAAATCGCGCAGCACCTGCCCCACGTTGACCTGCGCCGGGGCCATGGCCAGGGTGAGGCCGCCCTGCTTGCCGCGCGCGGTCTTCACATAGCCGAGCATGCCCAGGCGGTGCACCACCTTGCGCAGATGGTCCTGGGAGATGGCGAAGTGCTCGGCGATTTGCGCGATGGTCACCTTCTCCTTGCGCAACGCGAGCAGGATCAGCACGCGCAAGGCGTAATCGGTGTGTTGCGTGATGTGCATGTTATCCCCGGTGTCCGCATGGGATTACCGCCTGCGATCCTGCAAAGCGTGTCGCTGCTTGACAAGCCCGTGATGATTTCTAAGATGCATTCTATATGCATGTTTAAAGAAACACCAGGGAATCAGGGGGAAATCACATGTCACGCATCGACGACGCCGATGAGTTGCGCAGGGCGCAGGCGCCCCATGAGCTGTTCCTGTTCAACTTGATCTTCAATCACGTGTTCCTGTTCATCGCCACCATCAGCGCGCCATCCCTGCAATTCCTGGTGGCCGTCATCCCGTCGCTGTCCGTAGCCATCGTGATCTACACCCTGGTGGCAAGCCGGCGCGCCGCCCGTACCGCCTCGCCCTTCGTCAGTGCCCATTGGCAACTGGCCGCGCGCAGGACCCGCATGTTCATCGCGGTCTGGGTGCTGGCGGCGTGTTTCATGGGACTGGTGCTGGCGACCTCGGGCGGTACGCTCGAGCCCTGGCATTACGCGGTGGGCAGCCTGGTGTTCATTCCCACCATGCTGCTCATGCTGGCGTTGGTGATCATGGAATCCGAGGCATTGCAGTACGCACGCGCAGGAAGCTTTCCGGGGAGATCACCCGTGGCGGAACCCGCGGGCGACTGAGCGCTTCAGGAGGTCGATATGCTGATGCAGGTGAATGGGGCCGAGGTGGAACTGGACAGCGAGGGCTATCTGATCCGCCCCGAGGACTGGAACCGGGAGATCGCCGTACAGCTCGCCGCAACCGAAAAGCTGGTGCTTACGGATGAGCACTGGCAGGTGCTCGCGTTCATGCGCGACTACTACGACGAACACCAGGTCGCCGCCGACGCACGCTTCGTCGTCAAGTACCTGGCAGAGGCCATGGGCTACGGCGGCAAGGCGCGGCAGCACCTGTTCGAGCTGTTCCCGTACGGCTACGTGCAACAGGCCTGCAAGGTTGCCGGCATGAAACGGCCGCGGGCGTGGAGCACGGGGTGAAAAGAGAGATCAACCACGGAGGCCACGGGGGAGAGGGGATCAATTCAGATGCGGCTGTTGTCTATTGATCCCCTCATCCTGTCCTTCTCCCGGAGGGAGAAGGGACGAGTCTTCTTGCGGCCGCAGTAAGTGCTTTTTCTCGTAGGTCACGTTGCGAAGCTACGTGACATGTTTCGAACCGCGCATTGTCACGTAGGCGCTGCGCGCCAACGTGACCTACGGCGCTTCCCGGCTGATCCGGCACGCCCGGCATTCGCGTCCATTCGCGTTCATTTGCGGACTTTTCCGCGCTTCCCGCCGGAAGTTTTGCTAACATGCGCGCCCTTCTGGGCCCGCCCCTGCGGGCATGGGGTCGCGCATGATTTCTTCCGCCTGGTTCTACAGCTTCGATCTCTTTGGCACCGCCGTATTCGCCATCGCCGGCGCGCTGACCGCCGGCCGCAAGGGCATGGACCTGTTCGGCGTGCTGGTGGTGGCCCTGGTCACGGCCCTGGGCGGCGGCACCCTGCGCGACATCATCCTGGACAACCACCCGGTGGCCTGGATCCGGGACGACACCTACATCCTCGTGTCCTGCCTGGCGGCGCTGGGCACGGTGTTGTGGGTGCGCTTCACGGGTCCCCTGCCCGAAAAATGGTTGCTGGTGGCCGACGCCTTCGGCCTGGCGGTGTTCACGGTCATCGGCGCCGAGGTGGCGCTGGCCCACCAGACGCCCGTGTCCACCGCCATCATCATGGGCGCCATGACCGGCGTGGCCGGCGGCGTCATCCGCGACATCATCTGCAACGAGATCCCGCTGATCTTCCATAAGGAGATCTACGCCACCGCCTGTCTGTCCGGCGCGCTGGCGCTGGTGGCGCTCAAGACGCTGGCCTTGCCGGCGGGCGTGGACACCGCCCTCGCCATGCTCACCGTGCTCGGCATCCGGCTCGCCGCCATCCGTTGGCACCTCGCCCTGCCCCGCTTCCAGTTGCTCGGACCCGACGCGTAAGAGCTGCGCCGCCGCCATCGGAACCCGTTTCCTAACGCCGCATCACACGCCCGCTTTCGCACCACCGTGACAGATACGCCGCGCAGCGGCTACCTTGTTACCGCCCGGCCATCCCGGCATGGAGACATGGATGCACGGCGTCCCATCAGGAGAGCGAGAACGACATGAACGGCTCCGAACGCGAAATCGAGGAACTGGTACTGAAGGAAAGCATCGTCAGCGCCACCGGTCTGCGCCCGGACTCGTTGCAGGTGGGCATCAAGGGCGACCCGTCACTGCGTGAAACCGCCTACCTGCGCAAGAAATATCCGAACGTCATGGACGACGTATTCGAGAAGATCGTGCCGCGTCTTGCCGACCTGCTGGTGAACCGCGGCACGTATCGCATCTACATCGGCTTCAACAGCGCCGAGATCCGCACCACGTCCATTTTCGATCCCCTGCGCGAGGAAACCCATGCGGCTGAGATGTTCGTGGATCCGGCCTACGTGGAACGCCACTTTCCTGCGCTGCCCTTCGACGAGAAGGTGCAGGCCATGCGCGACATCTACGAAGGGCTGATGGGGAGCCGCATGTACGCCCGCCTGCCCGGCTACTGGCGCAACATCTTCGAGAAGCGCCACGCATCTTGGAAACCCATGGAGCCGGAGCAGATCCCGACCATCCTCGCCACCCTCAAGGTGCTGCGCGACATGCCGGACTATTACCTGCGCAGCGCCACCTTGTGCATCGTGCAGGACCTGATACGCATGCAGTTCAATTGCGACGGCACGCAACTGGTGCGGGCGGAAAACTACACGACGTTCCTGGCGGAAAACTTCGGCGCGTGACGGCCGGGAAAAGCACTACGAAGGTGCAAAGAGCGCGCGAAGGACGCAGAGAATAACGACGGATTGGGGCCGCTTGCGCCGCCCTGGCGCCGCGTGAAACCTTCACGCGGTTTGCGCCCTCTGCGTCCTTCGCGTCTTTGCGCTGGATGTTGTTTCGTGCCGCCGCCCGATCCTGTCAATCATTCGGGCATGCAGCGATAGACGGTAAAGACCTGCTTGCCGTCCACGGGCGGGGCGATGGGGACCACGGTGTCGCCGCGCAGGTCCACGGCGCTGTTGCGCGCCAGCATGTTCAGCTCGTTCTGTACGTCCTCGGGATGGCGCTCGATCCCCAGCACCTTCGCCGCCAGCGACACCGTGGTCTTGCCGACCACGCGACACTTGGATACCTCGGCCGCGCTCAGCACCCGCACCTTTTCACCCTCGGGCGTGAGTTTCACCCAGGTGCACGCCGTCAGCGACACCGTCGCGGCGATGATCATGGCCTTGCGCCACATGAATTACCTCCTGCAGTTCTATCAACGTTTACGGCAAAGATCGCGCACGCAGCATGACATCACGATTCAGGCACGGAAGGCGAAGGAATCGTTGATGATGCTGCGGTACCAGGCCCGGGCAAAGCCGGCTTCGTCGGCGCGGAACTGCCGCGGGCGTCCCAGGGGGCTGACCCCGCCCGCCCCGGGCACGGAAACCAGTTTGCCTTCGGCGACGCGGTAGACGCCGGCCACAGAAACGGCATAGTCCTCGGCCAGCAGGCTGTAGCAGGTGTTGATGAAGGTGGGCGCGGGCATCCGCCCCCCTTCCAGGGCCGTGACGATGGCCGCGGCGCAGACCTTGGCCTCGCTGTTGGCCGCATAGCCGGACTTGGGCAGCGGCGCGGCAATGGCCGCATCGCCGATCACGTGGATGCCCGCATGACGCGTGGACTCGAAAGTGGACGGATCCACCGGACACCAGCCGCTGGCGTCGGTCAGGTCCGCCGCGGCCGCCAGCGCGCCGGCCTGCTGGGGCGGGATGAGGTTCACCACGTCGCCCTTGCGCGACACCGCCCCGAACACGTTGTGCAGCACGCCTGCCTTGCGGTCCAGGGCCGTCACCCGGCCGCCCTCGCCGCCCAGCCATTCCACCTTGCCGGGATAGAGTTCCTGCCAGCCTTCCTCGAACAACGCCTGCTTGGGGAAGCTGTCCTTGGCGTCGAGGATGACGACCTTGGAGCGCGGCTTCTCGCGACTGAGGTAGTCCGCGATGAGGCTGGCCCGTTCGTAGGGGCCGGGCGGGCAACGGTAGGGATTGCCCGGCACGCTGATCACCACCACGCCGCCGTTGCGCATGGCCTGCAACTGGCGGCGCAGCAGCATGGTCTGCTCGCCGGCCTTCCAGGCGTGCGGCATGGTCTGGGCCACGTCGAGCCCGTAGCCCTCGATGGCGTCCACGCGGAAATCGATGCCGGGGGCGACCACCAGCCGGTCGTAGGCGAGCCGCGCGCCGCCTGCAAGGCGCACCTCGCGCCGGTGTGCATCGATGACCTGCGCGTGATCGTGCACGATCTCGATGCCCAGGCGTTGCAGGCCTTCGTAGCCCACGGTGATGCTGTCCATGTCGCGCAGTCCGGCGATCACCGCATTGCTGAAGGGGCAGGTGACGTATTGACGGGCGGGCTCCACCAGCGTCACGGCAAGCTTCGGCGAGAAACGCTTCAGGTAGCGCGCACAGGTGGCGCCGCCGAAGCCACCGCCGATCACCACCACGCGGCCCGGGGATTGCGAGCGTCCGCCCATGGCGCAACCCGCCAGGCCCAGTGCGCCTGCAGCGCCCATCCATTGCACGAAGGTACGGCGCGAGATCATCGTGCTCATCGCCCTTGCTCCCGCAGGCTGCCCAGGTAATCGGCGATCAACGCGATCTCCTCGTCGGAATAGCCGCGCGCGATGCGGCCCATGATGGTGGTGCGCGCGTCATCTTCGCGGAAGTCCTCCAACTTCACGCGGATCCTCTCGGCCTCGATGTCCAGGCGCGGAATGTCGCCGCGGATGGCGTCATCGTTGCTGTGACAGGCGAAGCACGGCGCCACGAGCATCTCGGCGCGCGAGGGCGCCGCGTGGACGGGCAGCGCCCACATCACAAGTATCGGTACGAGCCACCAGCGTTCCATGGCAGTCGGTCTCCTTTGCTTTCTCAGTGACGGGAGGATGGCGCGCCATGCGCGCACGACGGGAAATTGGGGGGAAATACGCAGTCAACGGGCGAGGCTCGTATTCCCGCCCCGTGACGAAGGAACGGCGCTGCACGCGCCGCCGGATGGGTGCGCGCAGGGCATGCAGGTAATCCGTGCTTCGGGTGGCCGTGGTCAGTGCCGGCATTCGCCATACCGTTTCGCTCAACGCCGATGGCTTCCTATACAGGAACCCACGTCCGGCCGCAACCATGCTTCGGCCGCGTACGCGCCTGCGGATCGCGCGTGAGTTCCGGTCGTCATGACAAGGGTGAAATGCTTACGGCTTCGCCAGCGCCTTGACGGCCGGCCCGCCGCGCACCTGGACGCGCGAATCATCCCCAAGGGCTTCTTCGCCTCATCCCGTTGCGGTACACGCTCCGTTCAATCAGGCGGCTTGTTGGTGAACAGCCAGTAAAAACCCAGGTCCGCCACGACCTTCGCAAAGGCGTCGAACTCCACGGGCTTGGAGATGTAACTGTTCACGCCGAGGCGATAACTCTCGGCCACGTCCCGTTCTTCCTTGGACGAAGTGAGCACCACCACCGGCACCGACTGGGTGCGCTCGTCCGACTTGATGCGCTTCAGTACCTCCAGACCGTCCACCTTGGGCAGGCGCAGGTCCAGCAGGATCACCTTGGGCAAGTCGGAGCTTCGCTCGGAATAGGCGCCCTCGGAGAAAATGAAGTCCAGCGCCTCGGCGCCGTCCTTCACCCACACCAGCCGGTTGGCCAGGTTATGGGCCTGCAGCGTGCGTATGGCCAGTTCCGCGTCGGTGGGGCTGTCTTCCACGAGCAGCACGTCCACGTCGTTTTCGGCGTCACCCATGTCGCGCCTCCTTTGCCGGCAGTGCGAAATAGAAGGTAGCCCCGCCACCGGGCCGGCCCTCCGCCCAGACCCGACCGCCGTGTCGCTTGACGATGCGCTTCACCACCGCCAGGCCGATGCCCGTCCCTTCGAAGCCGTGTTCCGGATGCAGGCGCTGGAACACGCCGAACAGCTTGGCCGCAAACCGCATGTCGAAGCCGATGCCGTTGTCGTGCACCAGGTAGATGTTCTCGCCACCCTCCTTGCGCCCCCGCACCTCGATCACCGCGGGGTGCACGTTGCGCGTGAACTTCAGGGCATTGTCCAGCAGCCGGGCGAACACCTCGCGCAACAGGTTGCGATCGCCCGTCGCGGGCGGCAGCGGCTCCAGGTGGAACTCGACCTGCCGCTGCGCCGCCTCGGCATGGCGCGCCTGCCAGGCACGCTGTGCCAGTGCGGTCATGTCCACGTCCGCCAGGCGCAGGTCCACGCGACCGACCTGGGAGAATGCCAGGATGTCGTCGATGAGACGTCCCATATTCTGGGCGTTGTCGCGCACCACGTTCAGCAGGCGCCGCGCCTCGTCGTCGAGCTGCGCGCCGTGCTCCTTCAGCAGCAGGCCCGCGAAACCGTCGATGGCGCGCAGCGGGGTGCGCAGGTCGTGTGAGACGGAGTAGTTGAGGTCCTGCAGTTCCTGCAGGGCCTCTTCGAGGGCTCGGGTGCGTTGGGCAACGCGCGCCTCCAGTTCCTGGTTCAGCTTGCGGATGGCGCGGTCGGTGCGGTGGCGCTCCCAGGCGGCGGCCAGCACGTTGGCGGCCGACTGCATGAAATTGATCTCCTCTTCGGTGAATTCGCGCGGGGCGCGCGTGTGCACGGTGAGCACGCCGTGCGCGCCCTCGCGGCCGCTGAGCGCCACGGCCGCGCTGCTGATCACGTGATGGTCCGTCAGCAGCTTCACTTCCGCGTAGCGCCGCTCCGTGAGGGCGTTCTCTTCGGTGGCGCCCAGCGCCGAGCGCAACACCTGGCCCGGCAGGGTGGCGCTGTGGGCGTCCACGGTGGCGTGGCCCACGCTGCCGCGGTTCCAGCCGAAACCGGCGCGCAGGCGAAACACCTCGCCGTCGGGCGCGAGTTCGAATACGCCGCAATAATCCACCTTCATGGTGGTTGCCACGCGGTGCACGGCGTCGTTCAGAAGTACGGAGATGCGATCGCCCACCAGGGCCTTGTGTCCGAGCGCCGCGATGCAGGCCTGCTCGCGGGCGCGCAGCCGCAGTTGGGCCTCGTAACGCAGGCGCGTGAGCGTCGATTCCATCAGGCGCGCCACCGCCAGGTAGACGTCCAGCAGTTGCCGGGGCAGTTCCACCACGCCGGCATGCCCGACCACCAGCAGGGTGTCGTTGCGCCGGTTGCGCGCCAGCGACAGCAGGGCGCAGCTATAGGGCTCGGGGATGGCCAGCAGCTCCGTGGACAAAAAGCCCGATTCCAGCACCGGCAACCCCGGCCCGACCAGCGCCGCCAGGAGTCGGTCGCGGGCGGCCGCGGTGTCCACGCTAGCGTAACGCAGGAACCAACGGTCGTTGGCGTCGCGACCTGCGATACCTACCAGGTCGGCCTGGAAGAACCTTTGCAGGAGCAGCCCCAGCTCCTTCCAGCACTCGGCGCCCGGCTCCATGCTGGCGAGATACTGAGCGGCGCGCGTGACTGCGTCCAGGTAGTCGATGGCTTGCGGGTGGACGTCGTTCATGCAGGCGCAGCGATGGGATCCAGGTACAGGCCCGCAAGGAACAGTTCGTCGAACTCGGGACTCTGCGCCAGGTTGACCACCTCGGCCGTGGCCTGCAGCCGGAAGAAGCGGTCGCGGGCGTGCGCGCGAAGCAGCAGATCGCTGCAGCCGGCCAAGGCGGTATTGCCGACGAGCACCACACGCGCCGGGTCGATGGCGGGCAGCAGGCCGATGGCCTGGGCGTTGGCGATGCCCAGGTGATGGCCGAAGGCGCCCGCCACGTACACGCGCGCAAGCGCCGACGGGGAAACGCCGGCGCGTGCGCACAGCACCCGGATACCCGTGCTGAGTGCCGCCTTGGCCCGTTGCAGGGCGTCCACGTCATGATCGGTGATGGCCATTTCGGGCCCGCCTGCACGGAAGGCGAAACGACCGGCGGGCTGGCCCGGTGCGTGCAAGTGTCCCCGCGCGTCGAGGCGGCCCGAGCGGCGGAGCGCCGCCAGCAGGTCCACCAGCCCCGAGCCGCAGATCCCTACCCCTTCCACCTCGCCGAGCACCTGGTAATCGAGGACGTCGCGCGCCGCGTCGTAGTCGACGCGATAAATCGCACCGGTTTCCGCAGGCATGCCGTGGCGGGTGCCGCAACTCTCGAAGGCCGGCCCGCCCGCGGCCGCAGTGACCCAGAGCTCCTGGCCGTTCCACAGCGCCATTTCCGAATTGGTGCCCACGTCGATGAACAGGGCCGGGGCCTCCCCTTCGACCAAGCGCGTGGCAACGAGCCCGGCGAGCAGATCGGAGCCGACGAAGCCCGCGAGCGGCGGCATCACTTCCACCTCCGCCTGATCGTGCACACCCCACTGGACGACCCGTGGCGCCACATCGGCCGCTGCGCAGGCGATGCGTTCGTTCCAGTGGGCCGGTTGCAGCAGACGTTCGTAGCCGCAGCCCGTGAGCAGCGCCAGCATGGCCGTGTTCCCCACCACGGTGACGCGCACCACCTGCCGCGGTTCGAAACCTTCGCGGGCACTGATGTCCCACAACCCCTTGCCCATGGCCTCGAGCACGGCGCGCGCCAGCGCGGCGGCGGTGGCGGGCGATGCGCTCGCCGCCATCAGGCGCGAGATCACGTCGGCGCCGTGCTCCACCTGCGGATTGCGGCCCCAGCGCTCGGCCAGCAGGGCGCCGTCGCGCAGGTTCCACAGGGCGAGGCTGATGTGCGTGGTGCCGAGGTCCACCGCGAGGCCCAGCGGGTGCGTGACGGCGGCAGGCGTGGGCCGGAGTGCGCCGCCGTTTTCCGGTCCGCGCGCACGCACCAGGGGAAAGGGCGGGTTCTTCCAGGGCGAGGGCGGCGCCCGGTTGAGGATCTCGACGGCGAGGTCGGCGAGCGGCCTCACCTGGCAGGCCAGGCGCACGCCCTGCGCCAGTTGCTCGCCCGCGAGATGGAAGCGTTCGTTGGGCGTGGGTGGCCCCGCGTCGCCTTCGATGACGCGCACGCGGCACAGGCCGCAGGCCCCGATGCCGTGGCAGGCGGAGCGCACGCGAAAGTCGGTGGCATCGAGCACGCTGCGCACGGGCTGGCCGGGCGCGAACGGCAGCCGGTGCGCCACCCCGTCGACGCGCACCAGCAGGATTGGCATGGTTCGTCCCCTCCGAGGGTTCGCGACGTCGAGTGCAAATCCCGGCGGCGCTCCTGCCGCCGTCGCCGCCTTCGTGTTTTCAGTATGGTCCAGGGCTGGTGCGGGCTGCGCGAGCCGGCCTGCACGGCGTCAGGCAGCCGCCGCATCTGTTTCCACCCACCGCACCTGCGGCTATGGTCAATTCAGCGGTCCAGCGAAAAGGGGCTTGCCATGAACATCGCCATCATCGGTCGTGGCAACGTGGGTTCCGCCCTGGAGCAGGGATTGAGCCGCGTCGGCTATAGCGTGAAAACCGCCGGAAGGGACCCGGACGAGATCCGCCAGCTCACCGCCTGGGGCGACGTCATCGTGTTCGCCGTGCCGTTCGCCGCCATCAACGACGTGGTCGCCAAGGTGGGCGACATGGTGGCGGGCAAGGTGGTGCTCGACGTCACCAACGCGCTCACGGCGGATTACGGACTGGCGCTGGGTTGCACCAACAGCGGGGCCGAAGAACTGCAGCGCAAGCTCCCCTCGGCACGGGTGGTGAAGGCCTTCAATACCGTGTTCGCGCAAAACCAGTCCACCGGCCGGGTCAAGGACCAGATGCTCACCCTGTTCGTGGCCGGCGACGACGCGGCCGCGAAGGAGCAGGTACTGGCGATGGGCCGGCACATCGGCTTCGATGCCGTGGACGCGGGCCCGCTGCAGAACGCCCGCTGGCTGGAGACGCTTGGCTATTTCCAGATCCAGCTCGGCTACACCCTGGGCATGGGCACGAATATCGGCATCACACTCATCCACTGACGCGCCGCCACACCATACCCCCACTTGGCGCGAAGCGCCTCCTTCGAATAGCTGCGCACCAACCTGAGCCGCCCAAGCCCATCATCGGAATACACCCCACGGCGCATCCGCGCTTGACGCCCAGCCCCACAGACCGAGACTTCTATAAGAGGCCTGGAGACACGCACATGGCAACAATGGATCTCGATCGCAGCAGTTGGCACGCCTATTTCGACGACATGGCCCGCAAGACCCGCGGCAACCAGGTGTACCTGGAAACCACGGGCATGCGCGTGGGCAGTCAACGCGAGACGGACTGGCTGTCGCTGAACGGCATCACCTACGACCCGAAGAGCGACGTGCTCGAGGTGGTCACGGACAAGCTCGATCACCTCATCAGTCATCCCAGCGCGATCAGCATCGACTACGACGCCGAGGGACTGCACAACGTCTCGGTCATCGATGCCGAAGGCAACCGCCAGCTCATCCATCTGAAGGAGCCGGCGCCGCTGCCCGCGCACTGAGGCGCGCGTCGCGCGCACGTGGTCGATAGCGCATCCCCGCTCACGGGACTGGAAGCGGGCATCGTGCCCCATCGCACCTGGTTCCGGCGGCAATGGTTCCAGGGCGAAGGCACACGGTATTACCACCGCCCGCGCCCGCTCGCGGCGAGCTTCGCGCCGGACGCCGATTTCTACGAGCGGGTGGATCCCTTGCTGCGCGACATCTGCCGGCACCTGCACGGGCGCGGGCTGCGCACGGCGCCCTCCTGCGAGGGCCATTTCCACGGCAGGGCGCATTTCGAGCGGCTCTGGGACGAGTTGCAGCGGGAGGCACGCGCCATCACCGGCGCCGGACTGATCGTGCGGGATGCGGAAAACGGTCGCAGCCACCTGTTCCGCGACCCGCGCTATCGCCTCCCCTGGCAGCGCTTCGAGCAGTTCTTCGGCGAATCCATCGTGCACCAGGCGTGGGGCTATCTCGGGATCATCATCCCGCGGCAACAGGGCGCGCGGCATGCGCGCCTGCGTGCTGCGCTGCGTGAAATGGACGACGCGCAATGCGCGTTCGAGCCGGATGCCACCGGGCCCCGCGACGCCTGGCTGCTGCACGTGCTGGTGCAGCCCCGTGATCCCGCCGACGCGGCGCGGCGCTGGCGCGGGGTGGCGGAGTGGCTCGCGCAGGTGACGTAAGCGCCCCCTGCGGGAACGCTTGCGTCCGCGGCTTTACGCCTTTTTCACGAACTTGGTGAGGATCACGATCTGCTGGCCGTTGACGCGGCCTTCGATCTGCCCCGGATTGTCCGGCACCAGGGAGATGCCGCGCACCGCGGTGCCGCGCTTGGCGGTGAAGTTGGCGCCCTTGACGGTGAGGTCCTTCACCAGGGTGACGGTGTCGCCTGCCTCCAGCACGGCGCCGTAGCAGTCGCGGTGCTGCGTCGCTTCCTCGCCTTCCTGCGCGTCCAGGCCCGCCTCGGCCCAGGCGCGGGTGTCGTCGTCCAGGTACATCATATCCAGCAGGGCCTGCGGCCAACCCTCGCCGCTCAGGCGGTTCAGCATGCGCCAGGCCAGCACCTGCACGGCGGGCACCTGGCTCCACATGCTGTCGTTGAGGCAGCGCCAGTGATTGGGGTCGGTCTTGTCCGCGTCTTCGATCTGCGCGCGGCAGGTGGCGCACAGGAGCGCGCAGCGCTCGGCGCTGCCGTCGGTCTCGGGCGGCACTTCGTACACGACGAGTTCGTGCTCGGCCCCGCAGAGTTCGCACTTGGAACCGCTGCGCGCCTGCAATGCTTGTTCGATGCTCATCATGGTCTCCGGTTGGGGGCGCGTATTATGCCCCACCCGGCTGCCGCTCACGACAGGCCCTCGTCCCAGTACGGCTCGGCGCCGAAACGCTCACCCAGAAATTCCACCAGGGCGCGCACGCGCCGCGGCAGGAAACGGCGGGTGGGATACACCGCATAGGCATTCGCCGCGGGCAGGCGGTAATCGGTCAGCAGCGGCACCAGCCGGCCTTCCAGCACGGCGCGATAGGCGATGAAGGTGGGCGTGGCCACGATGCCCAGCCCCGCCGCCGCCGCCTCCAGCAGCAGGTCGCCGTTGTTGGCGCGCAGGCGCGCCGGCACGCGCACCGACTCCGTGTTGCCCTTGGCGTCCGTGAAGCGCCATTGCTGCGCCTCGGGCACGTTCGTGTACACCAGGCCGTCGTGCCCGGCCAGGTCCCGCGGGTGGCGCGGCGTGCCGCGGCGGGCCAGGTAGCCGGGGCTGGCGCAGAGCAGGGTCCGGATGGGGGCCAGCGCCCTGGCCACCAGGCTGGAATCCTCCAGGTGGCCGATGCGCACCGCCAGGTCGAACCCCTCCTCCACCAGGTTCACCGCGCGGTCGTTCAGGTCCACGTCCAGCTGCACGCCGGGATGCTGTTCCGCGAAGGCGGTGAGCGCCGGATTGAGGTGAAGCAGACCGAAGGACAGCGGCGCCGCCAGGCGCACCCGTCCGGTGAGCGCCTGCCGGCCCTCGGCGGCCGCGTGCTCGGCCTCCGCCAGCTCGGCCAGGATCTCCGCGGCGCGACGGGAAAAGGCCTGGCCCGCATCCGTGAGTACCAGGCGGCGCGTGGTGCGATGCAGCAATCGGACGCCCAGGTGCGCCTCCAGCTCCGTGATGCGCCGGCTCACCACCGACTTCGCCACGTTCAGCCGCGCCGCAGCGGCGCTCAGCGAGCCCGCCTCCACCACGGCGACCAAGGCGTCCAGGCATTGAAACCGGTCCATTGTTCTCGATTAAGCAACAGTGAATTGTCGTTACGGTGCTTTTTAACAGGAAACGGAACGATACACTACGACCATACCGTGCCAACCCAGGAGGAATGCCGTGTCCCCTATCCCGACCGACCGCCCCGTGGCCCAGGTGGTGCGCGGCCTCGAGACCTCGGACGGCGCCGGCGTGCGCCTGACCCGGGTCATCGGCGGCCCCCAGTTGCCCCTGCTCGACCCCTTCCTGCTGCTGGACGACTTCCGCTCCGACGACCCGGAGGACTACATCGCCGGTTTTCCGCCCCACCCCCACCGTGGCTTCGAGACCGTCACCTACCTGCTCGCCGGACGCATGCGCCATCGGGACAGCGCCGGCCACGCCGGGGTGATCCAGGCCGGGGGCGTGCAGTGGATGACCGCGGGACGGGGCATCGTCCACTCCGAGATGCCCGAACAGGAACAAGGCCTGCTCGCCGGGTTCCAGCTCTGGGTGAACCTGCCCGCCGCCGAGAAGATGCGCGCGCCGCGCTACCAGGAGCTGGGACCGGAGGCGATCCCGCTGGAGCGGCGCGACGGCGGCGTGGAGCTGCGCATCATCGCCGGCACCACAAGCGTTGGCACCACCGGTCCGGTGCGCGAGCTGATCACCCCGGTGATCTACCTGGACGTAAGCCTTCCCGCGGGCGCCCGCTTCGGGGAGCCCCTGCCGCCGGAATGGAATGCCTTCGTCTATCTTGTGGACGGCCAACTGGAGGTCGCGGAACAAGCCCTGAGCGCCCGCCAGCTGGCGCGCCTGGGCGAGGGCGAGCGGGTGACGGTCACCGCCCGCGCGCCGAGCCGAATGCTGGTGCTGGCCGGCCGACCGCTTTGCGAACCCGTGGCGCGCCACGGACCCTTCGTCATGAACACCGAAGAGGAGCTGCGCCAGGCCTTCCGCGACTACCAGGCCGGGCGTTTCCATGCCGGCACGGAGGCGGGTCATGCAACTGCGGGATGACGCTCACCGCTACGGCGCCGTGAGCGTGGCGCTGCACTGGGCAGTGGCGCTGACGGTATTCGGCCTGTTCGGACTCGGCCTGTGGATGACGGGCCTCACCTACTACGACCCCTGGTACCGCCTCGGGCCGTGGTGGCACAAGGGCATCGGCGTGGTGCTGTGCGCCGCCGTGCTGCTACGGCTGGGCTGGCGTCTGGGGTCGGTACGCCCGCACCCCTTGCCCCACCATCGGCCGTGGGAACGGGTCGCCGCACGGCTGGTGCACGGACTGCTGTACCTGCTGCTGCTTTCGGTGATGGTGAGCGGCTACCTCATCTCCACCGCCGACGGCCGCCCGCTCGGGGTGTTCGATCTGTTCACCATCCCGGCTGTGGTGTCGGGCCGGGAAAACCAGGAAGACCTGGCCGGTGAGGTACACCTGGTGCTGGCCTCCGTCCTGGTTGCCCTGGCCGCCCTGCACGCCCTGGCCGCCCTCAAACACGCTTTCGTCGACAAGGACCGCACCCTGGCACGCATGCTGGGCCGGTAAACACACCAGAGGAGAAGAGGACCATGAAGAAACGCATTCTGTTGCCCCTGCTGTTCGGTCTCGCCGCCGCCGTCCCGGCCCATGCCGAGGACTACGTCATCGACACCGACGGCGCCCACGCCTACATCCAGTTCAAGATCAAGCATCTGGGCTACAGCTGGCTGTCCGGACGCTTCAACGAGTTCAGCGGTGATTTCAGCTATGACGACAAGAATCCCGCCGCCTCGCGGGTAAAGGTGTCCATCAACCCCGCGAGCATCGACTCCAACCACGCCGAGCGTGACAAGCATCTGCGCGGCAAGGACTTCCTCAACGTGAGCAAGTTTCCCAAGGCCAGTTTCGTGAGCACCGGCTACGAGGACCTGGGCAACGGCAAGGGGCGCCTCTCCGGCGAACTCACTCTGCGCGGCGTCACCCGGCCCATCACCATCGATGTGGAACAGATCGGCCACGGCCCCGATCCCTGGGGCGGCTATCGCCGCGGCTTCCACGGCACCACCGAGTTCAAGCTCTCCGACTTCGGCATCGACTACGACCTCGGCCCCGCCTCGCGCTCGGTGGTCATGGAACTGTCGGTGGAAGGGGTGCGCAAGTAAGAAAAAAGCGCGAACCACGGGGGACACCGGTAGAGAAGTCGACGTAGGTCACGTTGCCGCGCAGCGGCTACGTGACGTGTGCGGGAAAGATGTCACGTAGCTTCGCAACGTGACCTACGGCGCGGTTTCCTGAAGGAGCCGACATCGTCGGCGAATGCGGTTCCGATCACCGCCTGCGGTTTGAAAGGCATTCGCCCACGATGTGGGCTCCTACGGTGGCTTGGTCGCCTTGTGTTGTAGGAGCCGACATTGTCGGCGAACGCGGTTTCGATTACCGCCTGCGGTTTGAAAAGGCATTCGCCCACGATGTGGGCTCCTGCAGGTGGTTAGCAGGCATGCGTTGCGATCGCGCTCAGGAAGGTCCACGGCCTCCGACCTGACGGCGGCATTGACCGCCGCCGATTTCTTTCGCGCATAATGGGTCCGGCTTGCCCCAGCCTTGTCGCGAAAGGATTTCGTATGCGCCATCTCTGCTGCCTGCTTCTGCTGTCCTGCTTGCCCGGCGTCGTTACCGCCGGCCCCGAGCCCGAACCCAGCGATGCCTTCCCCTCCTATTCCGAGATACACGTCGAGCGCGAGCGAGTGAGCTTCGGAAAGG
>JBFXES010000008.1:0-42334 GCA_050179875.1 Thiohalomonadaceae bacterium | reverse complement strand
ACTTGCCAGCTGCTCCCGCCTCGATCGGGGTTGAAGATCTCGGCGGCAAACCCCATTCCGAGCAGTGCCCGGATCCTACCTCCTGACGCCACCGTTTAGGTAGCGCCATACCCCTTTATTTTTTTTTATACGTTTCCATTCGGAAAGGACGGTCGGCCTCCCCGCTTTTTCCGCTCAACAATGCCTAGCACATTCTTGTGTGCAAGAAAAACACGGCGGCTGAACGGAAAAGGAAAGGAATGCCGGAAAAGGCACGGTGCCTGACGCGGGGAGGTGGACAACGCGATGGGATATCAGCATGCAGCAGCACCTTGATTGCGTCGTGACCGGTTCCCGACGCATGGCAGGCATACTAGCCAGCCGCTACTTCAGGAAACATTGATTCTCGTCAACCAATATGCCATTTCCCGCAGCCCGGAAAATAAGCATTTGCCTTAGTTTTCAGGCCTGTGAACTGACGCGCGGATTGTTCTGACACGTGTTCAATGCCAGCGCACGCAGCCGGGGCAGATCGAGTATCCGAATGTACTTGCGCCGCACAGTGAGGAGTCCTTCCTCCTGGAAGCGCGTGAACAACCGGCTCACGGTTTCCACGGCAAGCCCGAGATAGTTGCCGATGTCATTGCGTGACATGCTCAGGTGAAACTCGGATACGGAAAATCCGCGTTGGCGGTATCGATCGGAAAGGCTGATGAGCAAGGCGGCGAGGCGTTCCTCTGCGCTCTTTTTGCCGAGCAGCATGAGCAAAGATTGATCATGGAGGATCTCCTTGCTCATGACTTTGAGTAGTTGGTGCTGAAGACTGGGGATGCGCTCGCTCAAGGTTTCGAGCTCGTCGAAGGGGATTTCGCAGACGCTGGAGGTTTCGAGGGCCTTGGCCGCGCAGGGATGGGATTCCGCGGTGATGGCGGCGAGGCCGAGCAGTTCGCCCGGGAGATGGAAGCCTATGACCTGCTCGTGGCCGTCTTCCGTCGGGGAGTAGGTCTTGATGGAGCCGGAGCGGACCGCATAGATGGCCTGGAAGCGGTCGCCCACCTGGAACAGGTGTTCGCCGCGGCGGACCGGGCGTTTGCGGCGGATGATGCGATCGAGCGCCTCGAGGTCCGCTTCGCCTATCCCCACGGGAAGACAGAGCTGAAAAAGGTTGCAGTCCTTGCACGCAACCTTGATCTGCGTCAGCGAAATGACTTTGCTGATGTCCTCGCCTCCCATAGGGAGCCCGTCCGCCTGTTTGGAACTCCCAATCCTCTTATATGTGACGGGCACTTGCAAGGCTATGTTCAACAGAACCCGCAGGATCGGGTATCCTAGCCCCCGCACTATCCCGCCCGTGGGGCGCGAGGAACCGTCATGGCAGCACGCAGGGCCACCGTAGCCCGTAACACCCTGGAGACGCAGATCGAGGTCAGCCTCGACCTGGACGGCAGCGGCCGCTCGGAATTGACCACCGGGGTACCCTTCCTGGAGCACATGCTGGACCAGGTGGCGCGCCACGGCCTCATCGACTTGCGCGTCACCGCCACGGGCGACCTGCATATCGACGCCCATCACACGGTAGAGGACATCGGCATCACCCTGGGGCAGGCCCTGGCCCAGGCCCTGGGTGACAAGAAGGGCATTCGCCGCTACGGCCATGCCTACGTACCCCTGGACGAGGCCCTGTCCCGCGTGGTCATCGACCTCTCGGGCCGCCCGGGCCTGGAATACCAGGCCGAATTTCCGCGCGCGCGTATCGGAAATTTCGAGACGGACCTGTTGCAGGAATTCTTCCAGGGCTTCGTGAATCACGCCCAGGTGACCCTGCACGTGGACTGCCTGCGTGGACGCAACGCCCACCACGTGGCGGAAACCATCTTCAAGGCCTTCGGCCGCGCTCTGCGCATGGCCGTGGAGCCGGACGCGCGCATGGCGGGCGTGATGCCTTCCACCAAGGGCAGTCTCTGACATCCAACCTCTGCGGTCCTTCTCCATGAGCTCCGTCGCCGTCATCGACTATGGCATGGGCAACCTGCATTCGGTGGCCAAGGCCCTGGAACACACCGGTTGTGTCGATCAGGTGCTGGTCACCCACGACCCCGACGCCATACGCCGCGCCGACCGCGTGGTCCTGCCCGGCGTGGGCGCCATCCGCGACTGCATGGCCGAGCTGCGCCGCCTGCAGCTGGACGAGCTGGTGCGCGAAGTGGTCAAGACCAAGCCCTTCCTGGGCGTGTGCGTGGGCATGCAGGCGCTCATGGAGTGGAGCGCGGAAAACGACGGCACGCCCTGCCTGGGCCTGTTCCCCGGCCGGGTGGAGTATTTCGGCGCCGATCTGCGCGACCCGAATACCGGCGCCAGCCTGAAGGTCCCGCACATGGGCTGGAATCAGGTCCGCCAGCACGGCGATCACCCCCTGTGGAAGGGCATCGCCCAGGACACGCGCTTCTATTTCGTGCACAGCTACTGCGTGCAGCCGGCGGATGCGCCGTTCGTGGCGGCCAGCACCACCCACGGCGTGACTTTCGCCGCCGCCGTGGCCCGTGGCAATATCTTTGCCACCCAGTTCCACCCCGAGAAAAGCCACACCGCGGGTCTGACCCTCTACGCCAACTTCCTGCGCTGGGACGGCCAGTCCTGAGGCGCGCATCGAACCACTGAGAGGAAGCACTTTCATGCTGTTGATTCCCGCCATCGACCTGAAGGACGGCAAGTGCGTGCGTCTGCGCCAGGGCCGCATGGAGGATGCCACGGTGTTCTCGGACGATCCCGTGGCGGTGGCGAAGCGCTGGGTGGACGCCGGCGCCCGTCGCCTGCATCTGGTGGACCTGAACGGCGCCTTCGAGGGCAAGCCGGTGAACCGTCCGGTCATCGACGCCATCTGCCGGGCGTTTCCCGACCTGCCCATCCAGATAGGCGGCGGCATTCGCGACGAGGCGACCGTGGAGGCCTATCTGGAGGTGGGCGCCCAGTACGTGATCATCGGCACCAAGGCGGTCAGCGCACCCCACTTCGTCCAGGACCTGTGCCTGGACTTCCCCGGGCATATCATCGTGGGTCTGGACGCGAAGGACGGCAGGGTGGCGGTGGACGGCTGGTCCAAGCTGTCCAAGCACGACGTCATCGACCTGGCCCGCCATTTCGAGGACGATGGCGTGTCGGCCATCATCTACACCGACATCGGCCGCGACGGCATGATGAGCGGCGTGAACGTGGAAGCCACCGTGCGCCTGGCCGAATCGGTGCAGGTGCCCATCATCGCCTCGGGCGGCATCACCAACCTGGACGACATCCGCGCCCTGTGTGCAGTGGCGGAATCGGGCATCACCGGCGCCATCACCGGCCGTGCCATCTACGAAGGCACCCTGGATTTCGCCGAGGGCCAGCGCCTCGCGGACGAACTCTGCGGGGGCTGAAACGACGTCCGCAAATGAACGCCAATGAACGCAAATCGCGTCCAGGCGATTGTTTTCGGACGGTTCAACAATTTGCGTCCATTCGCGTTCATTTGCGGACTTAAATCCTAATGGCCCTTGCAAAGCGCATCATTCCCTGTCTGGACGTGGACAACGGCCGGGTGGTCAAAGGCGTCCGCTTCGTCGATATCCGCGATGCGGGCGACCCGGTGGAGATCGCGCGCCGCTATGACGAGCAGGGCGCGGACGAGATCACCTTCCTGGACATTACCGCCAGCGCCCACGAGCGTGAGACCATGGTGCACGTGGTGGAGCAGGTGGCCGGCCAGGTGTTCATCCCGCTTACCGTGGGCGGCGGCATCCGCACCAGCGCCGACGTGCGCCGCATGCTGAACGCCGGCGCCGACAAGGTGGCCATCAACACCGCCGCCGTGTTCAATCCCGAGTTCGTCAAAGAGGCGTCCGACCGTTTCGGCGCCCAGTGCATCGTGGTGGCCATCGACGCCAAGCGGGTCAGCGCCGAAGGCGAACCGGCCCGTTGGGAGATCTTCACCCACGGCGGGCGCAAGCCCACCGGACTCGATGCCGTGGCCTGGGCCCGCAAGATGGTCGACTACGGCGCCGGCGAGATCCTGCTCACCAGCATGGATCGGGACGGCACCAAGGCCGGTTTCGACCTGGAACTCACCCGCGCCGTGAGTGATGCCGTGCACGTCCCGGTGATCGCCTCGGGCGGCGTCGGGAACCTGGATCATCTGGTGGCCGGCATCAAGGAAGGGCACGCCGAAGCCGTGCTCGCCGCCAGCATCTTCCACTTCGGCGAATACACCGTCGAACAGGCCAAGCGCCGCATGGCCGAGGCCGGCATCGAAGTGCGTTTGTAGGAGCCCGCACTGCGGGCGAACGGCTCAGGCAACCGCCTGGCGGTAACCGGACAGAATTCGCCGACAGTGTCGGCTCCTACGGGTGGTTTTTTGAAAATGAATTGGATTGATGAGATCAAGTGGACCGAGGACGGGCTGGTGCCCGTGATTGCCCAGGAGGCCGGTTCGGGGAGGGTGCTCATGTTCGCCTGGATGAACCGCGAGGCCCTGGAGCGTACCGTGGCCGAAGGCCGTGCGGTGTACTGGTCCCGCTCGCGCAAGAAGCTCTGGCCAAAGGGCGAGGAATCGGGGCACGTGCAGCGCGTGGTCAGTCTGCGCCTGGACTGCGACGCCGACGTGCTGCTCATGGAAGTGGAGCAGGTGGGCGGCATCGCCTGCCACACGGGCCGGCACAGCTGTTTTTTCCGGGAACTGCGCGACGGACGGTGGACGGAAACCGATCCGGTGCGCCGCAGCCCCGACGAGATCTACCGCAAGTCATGAACGACATCCTCTCCCGCCTCGACGCCGTGCTGGCCGAGCGCAAGCAGGCCGACCCCGAGTCCTCCTACGTGGCCAAGTTGTACGCCAAGGGCCTGGATTCCATACTGAAGAAGGTTGGCGAAGAAGCCACTGAAACCGTGATTGCCGCCAAGGGCGGCGACAAGGATCAGGTGATCTATGAAACCGCCGACCTGTGGTTCCATACCCTCGTGATGCTCAAGCACCTCGATCTGGGCCCCCAGGACGTGCTGGACGAACTGGCGCGCCGTTTCGGGCTGTCGGGCATCGAAGAAAAGGCCAGCCGAGGCAAGTGATGAGCGATTGCATCTTCTGTCGTATCGCCGCCGGTGAGATCCCGGCGCGCAAGGTCTTCGAGGACGAGCAGTTCGTGGCCTTCCACGACCTGCATCCCAAGGCGGCGGTGCACCTGCTGGTGATTCCGCGCAAGCACATCGCCAGCCTGGCCGAACTGGAAGCGGCCGACGAGGGTCTGATGGGGCAGATGATGCGGCTGTTGCCCAGGCTGGCCCGTGACCAGGGGCTGGACGGCTTCCGCACCATCATCAACACCGGCCGTAGCGGCGGCCAGGAAATCTTCCATCTTCACATCCACCTGCTCGGCGGCGAAGGGCTGCCGGGGTTCTAATCGGAGAGTCGTGCAATGGGTATCAGCATCTGGCAGCTTCTGATCGTCCTGGCCATCATCGTCCTGCTGTTCGGTACCAAGAAGCTGCGCAACATCGGTGCCGACCTGGGCGGAGCCATCAAGAGCTTCCGCGGCGCCCTGCGCGAGGGCGAGGCCGAGGAGCAGAAGCCCGCCGAGGCCCAGACCAACCTGCCCAAGAACCAGGGCACCGTGATCGAAGGCCAGGCCACCCGCGAGAAGGACAAGGCCTGACCCGCTCCTGCCGGTTTTTGCCGGCGTATCCGACACACGGGACGCTTACGCCATGTTCGACGTGGGATTCTGGGAGCTGGTGGTGATTGGCGTGGTTGCGCTCATCGTCATCGGCCCCGAACGCCTGCCGGGCGTCGCCCGGACGGCGGGGCTGTGGCTTGGACGCATGCGCCGTTTCGTTGCCGGCGTGAAGGCCGATATCGAGCGCGAAGTGAAGGCCGAGGAACTGAAGCGCATCATGGAGGAGCAGGCCAAGACCTCGGGCATCCACGAGATCATCGAGGAAACCCGCGCGGTGACCGCAGACCTGAACCGCACCGTGTCCCTCGACGAAGCCGCGCCGCCTGAAGCAGCGCAACCCGCTGCCGCGCAGGCGGGCGACGCCGCACCTGCGGCATTGAAACAGCCGGACGCCAAGCCGTCCGAGGAAACCCATGGCTGACACACCTCGCGAGTCCCCGGTGGACACCGAGCAGCCCCTCGTCGCTCACCTCATCGAGCTGCGCAATCGCCTGCTGCATGCCGTGCTCGCGGTGCTGGTGATCTTCGCGGGCCTGGTGTACTTCTCCAACGACCTCTACACCCTGCTCGCCGGGCCGCTGCTGGCTCACCTGCCCGCCGAGGGCACGATGATCGCCACCGACGTGGCCTCGCCGTTCCTCACCCCGCTCAAGCTTGCCCTGGTGGCCTCCGTATTCGCCGCCATGCCGTTCATCCTTTACCAGGTGTGGGCCTTCGTGGCACCCGGGCTGTATACCCACGAACGCAAGCTGGTCTTCCCGCTCATGGTGTCGAGCGTCTTCCTGTTCTACGCAGGAATGGCCTTCGCCTACTTCGTGGTCTTCCCGCTGGTGTTCGGTTTCTTCACCGCCACGGCGCCGGCGGGCGTCGCCGTGATGACCGACATCAGCAAGTACCTGGACTTCGTGCTGACCATCTTTTTCGCCTTCGGCGTGGCCTTCGAAGTGCCCATCTTCACCATCCTGCTGGTGTGGACCGGCACGACCACGCCCGAGAGCCTGCGCGCGAAACGCCCCTACATCATCGTGGGCGCCTTCGTGGTGGGCATGCTGCTGACTCCGCCCGACGTGTTTTCCCAGACCCTGCTCGCCATCCCCATGTGGATGCTGTTCGAGGCCGGTTTGTTCTTCTCCCGTTATTTCCTCAGGCTGAAGGAAGAGCACGAGCGGGAAGAGGCCGCGGAACTGGACATGGACGCCACCCTGGCACGCTACGAAGCGGAACAGGCGGCCATCGAAGGCGGGACAGGAGAAGGAGAGAAAAAGCAGTAACCACGGGGGAGACGGGGAACACGGGGGAGAACGGATTTCATGGCCCTACCGGTCCGATAGGTAGCAGCAGGCGATGGGGAACCGGGAACGGATAACCAGCCCTTCTTGCAACCCCGTGTTCCCCGTGTCCCCCGTGGTTAGTCTTCAGCTACTTTCGCCAGAGCCACCGCGGTTTCCGCGCCGCGCTCCGGGTGGAACCAGCGGTAGACGATGGGCACCAGCACCAGGGTGACCAACAGGGAGAGGCTCAGGCCGCCCACCATGGCCACTGCGAGGGGCTGGAGCATCTCCGCGCCTTCACCCCACCCCAGCGCCAGGGGCAGCATGCCCATGACCGTGGTGAGGGTGGTCATCAGGATGGGACGCAGGCGCAGCCGTGCCGCATCGACGATGGCCGCGTCGCGGGCGAGGCCCCGTCCCCGCGCAAGCTCCACGTACTCCACCAGCAGGATGGCGTTGTTCACCACGATGCCCGTGAGCATGATGAGGCCGAGCCACACAGGCATGGACAGCGGCAGTCCGGTGAGCACCAGGCTGAGCGCCACGCCCGATGCCGCGAAGGGCACGGACAGCAGGATCACCACCGGGTTGCGCACCGATTCGTACTGCACCGCCAGCACCACGAACACCAGGAAAACCGCCAAGCCGAGCAGAATGCGCCCGAGTTCCGTGCCCTTCTGCAGCGCCTCCACGCCGCCGCCGTCGTAGATGGCATAGCCCGGCGGCAGTTCCAGCCCGGCGAGCCGCGCCTTGATCACCTTGTTGGCGCTGGCCAGGTCCAGATCGTCGCCGAGGGTGGCCGTGATCTCCACGATGCGCCGCTGGCCGTCGCGCATGATCTCAGCAGGCGATGCCCCGAGCACGATGTTGGCGACCTCGCCCAGGCGTATGGCGCGGCCGTTCGCATGGCTGGCGATGATCACCTGTTCGATGGCCAGGGGCGAGGTCACCTCGCCCCGGGGCAGGCGCAGCCGTACGGTGAAGCTGCGATCCCCCTCGAACAGTTCGGTCACTTCCTCGCCATCCAGGGCGCGGCGAACGGCAAGTCCCACCGACTGCGGATCCAGGCCCAGCGCCGCCGCGCGCGCGCGATCCACCACCACGTTCAGTTCCTGGCGCCGCTCCTCGGCGGAATGGGTGAGGTTGCTGAGTCCGGGGATGTCGCGCAGCCGCGCCACCGCTCGGTCGGCGATCTCGCTGAGCGAGTCGAGATCCGGGCCCTGCACGCGCACGCTGATGTCGTCGTCGCCACGCCCGACGCGGATGCCGCGGACGCCACGCTGGCGCATGCGCACCTCCATGCCGGCAAATTCGCGTTCGGCGATCTGCGCCTGCATGCGACGGATCCACTGCTCGGCGCTAACCTCACGCTGCTCGCGCGGGACCAGTTGCACGGTCAGCGAGCTGCGGTTGCTGCTTTCCACCTGGTTGCGGCCGTACACGGAACCGCCCACGGTGGCGAATACGGTGCGCACCTCGGGCTGGGTGCGGAACAGCTCTTCCAGCATGGCGACGCGCCGGTCCATGTCGGGAAGGTCGATGCCCGGATCCGCATTGATGCTCACGGAGATCTCGCCCGTGTCCATTTGCGGTAGGAAATCCTGCTTGCCGTACAGGAACACGGGCACGCTGGCGCCGAGCGCACCGACCAGCGCCACGACCGTGCCGACACGCAGGGGCCTGCGCGTGAGCAAGGTATTCACCAGCGCGCCGTAGCGGTCCTGGAGCCAGTGCACCAGGCGGTCTGCGGGCGCCCGCTGCCTGCCCTGCACGCGCACATGCACGCCCCAGGCCGGCACCAGGGTGATGGCCACGGCCAGGGATGCCACGATGGCGGCGGAGATGGTGAAAATGAGTTCGCGGAACAACAGCCCCACCAGACCGCCGATGAACAGGAAGGGCAGGACCGCGGCCAGATTGGTGGTGGTGGAGGCGACGAGGGCGCTGGTGATTTCTGCGGCGGCGGTGGTGCCGGCGGTCACCGGTTCCTCGCCCTTGCGCTGATGGCGGTACACGTTCTCCAGCATGACGATGGTGTTGTCTACCAGCATGCCGATGCCCAGCGCCAGCCCGCCCAGGGTCATGATGTTGAAGGTGAGCCCGCCCAGGCTCATGAGCGTGAAGGTGACCATGACCGCAATGGGAATGGCCGAGCCGATGATGAGGGTGCGGCGCAGGTCGCCGAGGAATACGTACACCACCAGCATGGCCAGGATCATGCCGCTCAGCGCCGCGCCCGTGGCGTTGTCTAGGGCGCTGCGCACGTACACCGACTGATCGGCCACGGGCATGACCTCCACGTCGTCCGGGATGAGCTTCTGCTCGCGCAGCCATTCCAGCCGCGCGTTGACCGCATCCACCACGTCCACGGTGTTGGCGCTGGGTTGCTTCTGCACCGAGATCTTTACGCCGGGGATACGGTCGAGGCGCACCAGCACACGCTGGTCCGCGTGGGTGTCACGCACCTCGCACAGTTCGCCCAGGGCCACGGTGGTGCCGTCAGCGAGGCGCAGCGGCAGGAAACGGATGTCGTCCACCGAGGTGAAACGTCCTGTGGTGCGCCCGCTCAGCTCGCGGCCCGGGAGCGTCAGGCGTCCCACGGCGGTCTCGCTGTTGCTTTCTTCGAGGGCGCGCACCACGTCCTCGAGGGTGAGGCGCATGGCGGCCAGGCGCTGCTGATCCGGCAACACCTGGATCTCCCGCTCCACGCCGCCGCCCACTTCCACGGCCGCCACGCCCGGGAGGTTCAGGAACTGCTTGGAAAAGTCGTAATCCACCCAGGTGCGCAGCGCCGCGGGATCGCGCAGCGGTGAACTCACCACGAACTCGATGACGGCGATCTGGGAGGGGTCGCGCTTGAAAATGGTGGGGGGATCGATGTCCTCGGGCAGCAGGCGCCGCGCACGGTCAAGACGGGTGCTGGCATCGCGCAGGGCCACGTCGATATCGGTGCCGTAGGCAAAGGACAGATCGATGCTGGACCGTCCTTCGCTGCTGCGCGACTGGATGGCGATGCTGTTTTCGGTGACCGCCAGCTGCTCCTCGAGGTGACGCGTCACCTGGTCTTCCATGATGCGCGCGGGTACGCCGGGATTCGTGACGCTCACACGAATCTCGGGATAGATGATGTTGGGCAGGAGATCGACCGACAGGCGTACGAAGGCGAACAGGCCAAGGACGACCACCGCCAGGGCGATCATGCTCACGCCGATCGGATGGCGGATGGACCAGGCCGCGGGCCCGCCCCCGTGACCGTAGCCCTTCATGGCGTGTCCACCACTTTCACGCCCTTGCCGTCCGTGAGGTTGAGAAAGCCGCGTACCACCACGCGGTCGCCCTGGCTGAGGCCGGAGACAATCTCCACGGCATCGCCCAGTTGCAGGCCGCTCACCACCGGTGTGCGGCGCGCCACGTGATCCTCCACCCGGAACACGAATTCGCCCTGGCCATCACGCTGCAGCGCCGCGAACGGCACCGTAAGGCGCTCGGCGCGGCGGGCATGGATGCGCAGGCGCGCCAGTTGTCCGGGGCCTGCACCCGGCGGTGCCGGGTCGAGGGCCACCTCCACCGTGCCTTGGCGCGTCGCGGGATCCACGTTGGGATGGATGCGCAGGACCTTTCCTTCCAGGGGGCGCGGACCCAGGGCGTCGATGCGCATCTCCACGGGATCGCCTACTTTCAGGTCCGGCAGCAGCAGTTCGGAAACCGGGACCTCCGTCACCAGCGAATCCGGGTCGGTCAGGGTCAGCACATGGCCGAAGCGCTGCACCACATCGCCCGGTTCCGCCAGGCGCGCGCTGATCACACCCGCGAACGGCGCCGTGACGCGTGTGAAGCCGAGACGAACGCGCAACAGCTCCGCTTCGGCCTTGGCGATCTCCGCGCCAGCGCGGGCGCGGCTGAGTTCGTCCTCCGAGACCAGGCCCTTGGCCTGCAGGCGCTCGATGCGCTTCAGGTTGTCCTCGTCCTGGCGCAGCTGTGCCTCGGCCTTGCGCAGTTCGGCGGCGAGCAGGGCGTCGTCGAGACGCGCGAGCAGGGCCCCTTTGGCCACACGGTCGCCTTCGTGGTAGGGCAGCTCCAGGAGACGCCCTTCCTCGCGCATCAGCACGCGGATCTCGCGCAGCGCGCGCAAGGTGCCAATGCGCTCCAGCGCAGCGCCGTGGCTGCCCTGGACGGCCGCGGCGGTTTCCACCAGATGCAGGCGTTGGGGAAGATCCTGTGCGGCAGGCGGCTGCTGGCCGCAGGCGGCCAGCGCCAGCAGGACCAGGGCCAGACAGGAATGGAAGAACGCGCGCATGGATGTCGGGTGCTGACGTGCCTTGGAGTTGCAACGGGAGATTACAGACGGCACCATCTGAGCTGCAAACCGGAAGCGAGCCACAAGTCTATAAGGATGAGCCGAATCCACCATGAAAGCCTTCTCGTTTCTCCCGTTCGTGCTGCTCATGACGATGAGTGCGCATGCGCTGGCCAAGGATACCTTGGTGTTCGCCTCCGCGCCTACGGAACAGTCCGGCGAGGTGAACAGCTTCTACCAACCCATCCTCGAACTCATCGCCAGGGCGAGCGGCAAGAAAGTGGTGATGGAATCCGCCGTGAATTACGTGGATTACACCAATCGCATGCGCCAGGGCGCGTACGACCTGGCATTCGATGGACCGCATCTGGTGAGCTGGCGCATGGAACGGCTGGGGCACGTGCCGCTGGTGCGGCTGCCGGGGAATATTCAAATCGTGGTCGCGGTGCGCGACGAGGACGGCAGCCCCGCTCGCTCGACGCCCTCGCGTCTGGACGCCGCGTCTGCGCCTTTCCGTCGCCCAACATGCTGGCGATGATTTTTCTGAGCCACTTTCCCAATCCCGCGCGGCAGCCCGAACTCGTGCCGGTAAAGGGTCTGCCCGCACTGGTGGGCTGCCTGCGCGAAGGGCGGGGCGAGGCCGCCGTGCTGCGTCAGGAACCCTGGGACAAGCTCGACAAGTCCGGGCTCAGGACCTTGCCCGTGCCGGAGCACGGCTACCCGGAGCGCACGCTCAGCATCTCGTCGGAGGTGGAGCCGGAGATTCGCGCCAGGATCGCCGAAGCCCTGCTCAGCGACGAAGGCACCAAGGCCGCCGCCCGCCTGCTCAAGGCGTTCAAGCACGAACGCTTCGTACCCGCAGACCCGGCGGAATATGCGGGCATGACCAGGCTGCTGGCACCGCTCTGGGGATTCGACTGATGGGGCACGACATCGTCACCCAGATCGTGATCAACGCGCCCGCGGAACGCCTGTGGCGCACGCTTTGCGATTTCCCTTCCTATCCCGCATGGAATCCTTTCCTGCGCGAAGTGAGCGGAACGCCCGGCCAGGGCGAACACCTGATCATCACCCACCACCTGCCGGGCAGCCGCCCGTGGCGGGAGCGCACGCGCATCACGCGCATCCATGAGGAACGCGAGATCGCCTGGTTCGGGCACCGGATCTTCCCCGGCATCCTTGACGGCGAACACGCCTTCTTGCTCATTCCCCTGGACGACCGCCGCACCCAGGTCGTGCAGCGCAAGCGCTATTCGGGTCTGCTGTGCGCATTCGCCTGGCCTTCGATTCGCACGCGCATGCGCCGCGGCCTGATGATGACCAACGCGGCCCTCAAGGCCCACGCCGAAGAACGACAACAACAACACGCCTGATCATGGATTTCAAAGACTACCTGAAGATCCTCGCCCTGAAGGATGGTTCCGACCTTTACCTCAGCACCGGCGCGCCACCTTGCGCCAAGTTCCATGGCGTGCTGAAGCCCCTGGAGAAGATATCGCTCCCGCCGGGCAAGGTGAGGGAAATAGCCTATTCCATCCTTTCACCCGAACAGGTGAAGGAATTCGAGCAGAAGCTGGAAATGAACCTCGCCATCTCAGAATCGGGCGTGGGCCGCTTCCGCGTGAACATGTTCCGCCAGCGCAACGAAGTGTCCATGGTGGTGCGCAACATCAAGACGGACATCCCCAGACTCCAGGACCTGAACCTGCCCGAGGTGCTGCCCAAGGTCATCATGGAGAAGCGCGGCCTGATCCTGTTCGTGGGCGGGACCGGTTCCGGCAAGTCCACCTCCCTGGCGGCCCTCATCGACTACCGCAACAGCAACGCCGGCGGCCACATCATCACCATCGAAGACCCCATCGAGTACGTGCATCCGCACAAGAAGAGCATCGTCAACCAGCGTGAAGTCGGCGTGGACACGCTCAGTTTCGCCGACGCCCTCAAGAACACCCTGCGCCAGGCCCCCGACGTGATCCTCATCGGCGAGATCCGCGACCGCGAGACCATGGAACATGCCCTCGCCTTCGCCGAGACCGGCCATCTCGCCATTTCCACCCTGCACGCCAACAACGCAAACCAGGCGCTCGATCGCATCATCAACTTCTTCCCCGAAGAGCGCCGCCCGCAACTGCTCAACGACCTGTCCAACAACCTGCGCGCCTTCGTTTCGCAGCGCCTCGTGCCCACCGTGGACGGCAAGCGTTGCGCCGCCGTGGAAGTACTGCTGGGTTCCTCCACGGTGAAGGAACTCATCCGCCGCGGCGATCTGCACGCCATCAAGGAAGTGATGGAGAAGTCGGAGAACCTGGGCATGCGCACCTTCGACGGCGCACTGTTCCATCTCTACAAGGAAGGCCGCATCAGCCTCGATGAAGCCCTCAAGAATGCCGATTCGCCCAACAATCTCAGGTTGCGCATCAACCTCTCGGAAAAGGCCGCCGACGGTCCGGTCACTTCCGGTCTGACCCTGAGCCTGGAAGCGACGGAAGAGGAACAGGGCGCCGAGGCGTAATGAGCCGCATGGCGGCGGTGTGGATTATCGCGAGGGGGCAGGTGGTGGGCCCACCAGGACTCGAACCTGGAACCAAGGGATTATGAGTCCCCTGCTCTGACCATTGAGCTATAGGCCCGAAACGAAAGCGCCCGGGGTTTGCCCGGGCGCTTGAGTATACCCGCTGGCGCGGGCGGGAGGATCACTCGGCGTCGAGGAAGCTGCGCAGGATCTCGCTGCGGCTGGGGTGACGCAGCTTGCGCAGGGCCTTGGCCTCGATCTGGCGGATGCGCTCGCGGGTGACGTCGAACTGCTTGCCGACCTCCTCGAGGGTGTGGTCGGTGTTCATATCGATGCCGAAGCGCATGCGCAGCACCTTGGACTCCCGTGCAGTGAGGCCTTCGAGGACCGCCGCCGTAGCCTCGCGCAGGCCCGACTGGGTGGCGTAGTCCACGGGGGACATGACGCTCGTGTCCTCGATGAAATCGCCGAGATGGGAATCCTCGTCGTCGCCGATGGGCGTCTCCATGGAGATGGGCTCCTTGGCGATCTTGAGCACCTTGCGGATCTTGTCCTCGGGCATCTCCATGCGCTTGGCCAGTTCTTCGGGCGTGGGCTCACGGCCCATCTCCTGCAGCATCTGGCGCGAGATGCGGTTCAGCTTGTTGATGGTCTCGATCATGTGCACCGGGATGCGGATGGTGCGGGCCTGGTCCGCGATGGAGCGGGTGATGGCCTGACGGATCCACCAGGTGGCGTAGGTCGAGAACTTGTAACCGCGGCGGTATTCGAATTTGTCCACGGCCTTCATGAGGCCGATGTTGCCTTCCTGGATGAGGTCCAGGAACTGCAGGCCGCGGTTGGTGTACTTCTTGGCGATGGAAATGACCAGGCGCAGGTTGGCCTCCACCATCTCCTTCTTGGCGCGGCGGGCCTTGGCCTCGCCGATGGACATCTTGCGGTTGATGTCCTTGATCTCGGCGATGGTCATGCCGCATTCCTGCTCGAGCTGGGCGAGCTTGGACTGGGCGCGCACGATCTCCTCGGACGCCTTTTTGAGGGTCTCACCGTAGCCCTTGGCCTTCAGGTGGCTGTCAATCCACTTGAGGTTGGTCTCGTTGTCCGGGAAGGAGGCGATGAATTCCTTGCGCGGCATGCCGTGGCCACAGCACAGGTCCATGATCACCCGCTCCTGCTCGCGGATGCGCTCCACCAGCTGGCGCAGGTTGTTGACCAGGGAGTCCACCATCTTGGAGGCGAGCTTGAACTCCATGAAGCACTGGGTCAGTTCACCGCGCAGCTTCTTGGTCTTGGCGTGGCTCTTGCCGTGCTTGGCCATGGCGGCCATGCACTTCTCGTGAATCTCGCGCAGGGCGGCCATGCGCTGGCGGGTTTCCTCCAGGTCGGGTCCGGAGGTGCCCTCGTCGTCATCACCACCTTCGCCGGCGTTCTCGTCCGACTCGTCATCCTCATCGTCGGCCGCGGCGGCGGACAGGCTGCCGCCTTCCTCTTCGTCGATGTTCTTGTCGTTGAGGGCGTCCGGCTCCATGAAGCCCGAAACGATGTCGGCCAGCCGGCCTTCGCCCGCCTCGACCTTCTCGAACTCGCGCAGCAGCACGGCGATGGTTTCCGGATGGGAGGCGAGGGCCTCCAGCATCTGGGTCATGCCATCCTCGATGCGCTTTGCTATCTTGATTTCACCCTCGCGGGTGAGCAGTTCCACCTGGCCCATCTCGCGCATGTACATGCGCACCGGGTCGGTGGTGCGGCCGAACTCGGCGTCGACGGAGGCCAGCGCGGCGGCGGCCTCTTCGGCGGCGTCATCGTCCGGGCCGACGCTGACCTCGGCCATGAGCAGGGTGTCGGCATCGGGCGCCACTTCGTGCACCGTGATGCCCATGTCGTTGATCATCGCGATGACGTCTTCGATCTGCTCAGGGTCGATGAGGTCGTTGGGCAGGTGGTCGTTGACCTCGGCATAGGTGAGGTAGCCCTGCTCCTTGCCCTTGGCGATCAACATCTTGAGCTGGGATTGCTGGTCTTGGTCCATCATCTCGGCGTTACTCGCGGTGGTACGGCCCGGCGGCCAAAAAGATCGCAATAGTATAGACGACCCCTGCCAGTTTGCGAGGCAAAGGCCATGGAATTCGCTATGGTCGTTTCCCGGAAGGCGACTAAACGCCTGTCCGACAGGGTTTTCATGAGGGGCTCCTGCCCGGCATCGCGGCGAACACCGCAAGCGTGCCGGTAGTTAGATGCGGGCGCTTTCGGGTCAGTTCAATGAAAAACCGGCCAATATTTCGTCGGCACGAACCGCGTCTCGGTTTAGCCGCTGCGCCGGAAAACGTGCAGGCCGACGCACTTCGGGCCGACCGCATTCAGGCGTTCCGCAGCGAGCGCTCGCGAATCAGGATCTGATTCAGTTCGAGCTTTTCCGCCTCACTGAGATACTTGAAGCGCTCCTCCAGTTCCTCCCGGCGCTGGCGCAGGAATTCCCGTTCCAGGATGTGCAGTGCGCCCACGAACTCGTGTTCCAGCAGTTCGGGTTCCTCGATGAGCGGTTCCTCGGCGGCAAGCCGGGCCAGGTGCCGGCCCTCGTCGGTGCCGCGCCAGTGCTCGAGGACCGCGCCCCAGCTCAGGCCGGGCTTGCGTTGCAGCAGCGTGATGAGCTCGGCGAGCAGGCGCACGCCGGGCAGACGCAGGCCGCTGAAGCGCGCCGGATCGCCGGCCTTGGCGGCCAGCCCCGGTTCCTGCACGAGCCGGGACAGGGCGTGGCGCACCGCCGAAGGCGCGCTGCGTCCCTGGCGCATGGCCGGCTGGGGCTGGCCTTGTGCCCTGCCCGGCCGGTCCTGGAACCGGCCCGGGCGTTGCGGCGCGGCTGCCCGTTGCGGGCGCACGGGCTCGCGGCCTTCCAGCAGCGCGCCGAGCTGATCGGGGGCGACGCGGGCGAATTCCGCCAGGCGTTCCAGCAGCAGATGCCGGTAAATGCCTTCCGGCACGGCAGCCAGCAGCGGGCGGACCTTTTCCACCAGCTGTGCGCGACCGTCCAGGCTGCCCAGGTCCACCTCCTGCCGCAGCTGATCGATGAAAAACTGGGACAGGGGGATGGCCTTGCCCAAACCCGCTTCGAAGGCCTCCCTGCCGATCTTGCGTACCAGGGAATCCGGGTCCTCACCCTCGGGCAGGAACATGAAGCGCACCTGATAACCCTCGCGCATGAGGGGCAGGGCGTTTTCCAGCCCGCGCCACGCGGCGTCGCGCCCCGCGCGGTCGCCGTCGAAGCAGAACACCACTTCCTGGGTGGTGCGGAACAGCCGTTCCAGATGCTCGCGGGTGACCGCCGTGCCCAGGGTGGCGACCGCATAGCGGATGCCGTACTGGGCCAGCGCCACTACGTCCATGTAGCCTTCGACCACCAGGATCCGGCTGAGGTCCCGGAGGGCCTGGCGGGCCTCGAAGAAGCCGTAGAGCTCGCGGCCCTTGTGAAACACCGGGGTCTCCGGTGAGTTCAGGTATTTCGGCGTCTCGTCTCCCAGCACCCGGCCGCCGAAGCCGATGTAGCGCCCGCGGCTGTCGCGGATGGGAAACATGATGCGGTCGCGGAAGCGGTCATAGCGCTTGCCTTCCGACTCGATGATGAGACCCGCCTCGGCCAGCCGCCCCTTCGCAGGATGGGCCCTGAAGGCCTCGATGAGGTGTTGCCAGCCGGGCGGCGCATAGCCGATGCCGAAGTCGCGTGCGATCTCCCCGGAGAGGCCGCGGCGTTTGAGGTAGTCGACCGCGCGCGCGCGTTCGGGGTGCTGGCGCAGCTGTTGCCGGAACCAGGCGCCCGCGTCCTCGAGCAGGTCGTACAGGGCCTGGTTGTCCTTGCGCCGCTCACTGCCCGCCCGCGGCTCCGGTCCCTCGCGCGGTACGGTGAGGCCCAGTCCGGCCGCCAGGGTCTCGATGGCGTCCACGAACTCCAGGTGCTCGTAGGCCATGAGGAAGCCGATGGCATTGCCGTGGGCGCCACAGCCGAAGCAGTGATAGAACTGCTTGGTCGGGCTGACGGTGAACGAGGGCGTCTTCTCGTTGTGGAAGGGACAGCAGGCGACGAATTCGCGCCCGGCCTTTTTCAGGGGCACGCGCGTGTCCACCACCTCGACGATGTCGACGCGGGACAGCAGATCGTCAATGAAATCCTGGGGGATTCTGCCCATGGCCCCGATTATGCGCTGCGGGCCGGGGCGTGCGGCCGTCAGGCCGGCAGCCGGGCTTTGATTCTGGCGCTGACCGCACCCATGTCGGCGCGGCCCTGAACCTTGGGCCTGAGCAGGGCCATGACCTTGCCCATGTCCTTGATCGAGGCGGCACCGCTTGCGGCCACCGCCTCCGCCACCAGGGCATCCAGCTCCGCGTCGCTGAGCGCCGCGGGCATGAATTCCTGGATGATCTTGATCTCGAACTCCTCGCGCTGCGCCAGCTCCTCGCGGCCGCCCTTGCGGTACTGCTCCACCGAGTCACGGCGCTGCTTGATCATCTTGTCGAGCACGGCCAGCACCTGGGTGTCGTCCAGGGTGATGCGCTCGTCCACCTCGCGCTGCTTGATGGCAGCGGAGACGAGGCGCAGGGTCCCGAGCCGGTCCTTGTCCTTGGCGCGCATCGCCGCCTTGATTTCCTCGTCGATGCGCTGCTTCAGGGACTGGCTCATGGGTTCGCCTCAGGAGTTCGGGAACGTTCCGCCCAAGAGAAAATCAATACAGGCGACGACGACGTGCAACCTCGCGCGACACCTTCTTCTGCTGGCGCTTCACTGCGGCCGCCTTCTTGCGCTTGCGCTCGGTGGTCGGCTTTTCGTAGAACTGGCGCGCACGCACCTCGGAGAGGATGCCGGCCTTTTCACAGCTGCGCTTGAAGCGACGCAGGGCAACGTCGAAGGGCTCGTTTTCTCTTACGCGAACGGAAGGCATGTACCTTTCTACCTCTGGTTGATCGGGGACCTAGGGCCGAGAACCGCGCATTCTAAGGGCCGGACCCGCAGAATGCAAAAACTCTTGTTACCAGTTTAGCGGCCCCGGACAATAGCCCGATGCGTATCCTTGGCATCGAAACCTCCTGCGACGAGACCGGCCTGGCGCTGTACGACACCGAGCGCGGCCTGCTCGCCCATGCCCTGCACAGCCAGATCGAACTCCACGCCAGCTACGGCGGCGTGGTGCCCGAGCTGGCCTCCCGCGATCACGTCCGCAAGGTGCTTCCCTTGCTTGATCAAGTACTTGGCGAGGCAAAGCTGGAGCGCGGCGATATCGATGCGGTGGCCTACACCGCCGGTCCCGGCTTGGTGGGGGCGCTGCTGGTGGGTGCGGCCATCGGCCGCGGACTGGCCTGGGCCCTGGGGGTGCCTGCGCTTGGCGTCCATCACATGGAGGGCCACTTGCTGGCGCCCCTGCTCGAACCCGATCCGCCGGCCTTTCCCTTCGTGGCCCTGCTGGTCTCGGGCGGCCACACCCAGCTGGTGCGCGTGGACGGCGTGGGCCGCTACGAACTCCTGGGCGAGTCCCTGGATGACGCGGCGGGCGAGGCCTTCGACAAGACCGCCAAGCTGCTCGGCCTTGGCTATCCCGGCGGGCCCGAACTGGCGCGGCTGGCGGAGCAGGGCGACCCGGAGCGCTTCCGCTTCCCCCGGCCCATGACCGACCGCCCCGGGCTCGACTTCAGTTTCTCGGGGCTCAAGACCTTCGCGCTCACGACCCTGCAGGACGAGGGCGTCGCGGCTCGCGCCGACATCGCCCGCGCCTTCGAGGATGCGGTGGTGGATACGCTGGTGATCAAATGCCGCCGGGCCTTGCAGCAGACCGGCCTCAAGCGGCTGGTGGTGGCGGGGGGCGTGAGCGCCAACCGGCGCCTGCGTGCGCAGCTGAGCGCCATGGCGGAAGCACAGGGCGCCCGCGCCTACTACCCCCGTCCGGCCTTCTGCACCGACAACGGCGCCATGATCGCCTTCGCCGGCGCCCAACGCCTCGCCGCCGGCCAGCACGACGCCGGCCCCGGCTTCACCGCCCGACCCCGCTGGCCTTTGGCGGAACTGGCTGCACTTGAGGAAGAAGAAACAGCTTGAACACGGGGGACACGGGGAACACGGGGGTAAAGATCATTGTTGTTCTTCCCCTGCGTAGGAGCGGCCTCAGGCCGCGATTGGTTTTGAATAACCCACGTCAATCGGACGTGGCTGTAGGTCACGTTGCGAAGCTACGTGACAGCTTCCCAACCGCCGACCGTCACGTAGCCGCTTCGCGCCAACGTGACCTTGTATTATCCCGCCTACACGAGTCGCTCTCGTGTGCCGAGTCCCCGGACGCCGAACGTGACCTAGGCTTTCGCAAGCCGCAGCGTAGATTACTGCGCCGGGGACTCTTCTTTGTTGCGAGAAATCGGACAGTATCTTCGGCCCGGCCCTGCCGGAAGCCTGCATTCACAAGGTAGATTGCGCAAAGACCATGACAAAAGAAGTGGCTTTCCTCGGTATCGACGTCTCCAAGAAGAAACTCGATTGCGCCTTGCGGCGTGAAACCAAGTACCTGACCAAGTCGGTGGAAAACACACCGGCAGGCTTCAAGGTCCTGCGCCAGTGGCTTGAAAAGCAGGGGGTTGAGCGTGCCCATGTCTGCATGGAAGCCACCGGGGTCTACTGGGAAGAGGTCGCCCAGGATTTGGCCGATGCCGGCCATCTCGTATCGGTCATCAACCCGGCCCTCGCCAAGGCCCATGCCCAATCCTGCGGCATACGCACCAAGACCGATGCGGTCGATGCCCGCGTACTGGCGAGTTTCTGCCATGACAAGCAGCCCCCGGCCTGGCAACCGCCCCCGGCGAATATCCGTGCCCTGCGCGCGCTGGTGCAGCGCCATCAGGCCCTTGTCGCCATGCAGACCCAGGAGAAGAACCGCCTCGAGAGTGCCCGTGAGGACGTCCGCGCGAGCATCCAGACCCACCTTACGTGGCTCGCCGAAGAGTTGGGGCGGGTGGAAAAGGCCATCAACAAAACCATCGATGATGACCCCGACCTGCGAGGCAAGCGTGAGCTGCTCGACTCCATCCCCGGGTTCGGGGAGCGCAGCATCTCCACCTGGCTGGCCTTCTGTGCTGATCCGGGACGTTTCAACAACGCACGCCAGCTTACCGCTTTCGCCGGCCTTAACCCCCAGCTCCACGAGTCGGGGACAAGCGTCCGCGGCAAGCCGCGCCTGTCGAAGATTGGCCACGCCTTTCTGCGGCGCGCCCTCTACATGCCGGCCATGGTGACGCTCTATAAAACCGAATGGGGAACCCGCTTCCGCGAGCGACTCGCCGCCGCCGGCAAACCGCCCAAGTTCATCATCGGAGCCATGATGCGCAAGCTGGTTCATGTTGCATTCGGCGTGCTCAAGTCGGGCAAACCCTTCGACCCGACGCTACATGGGGCTTGCGCGGCGTAACAGTATCTACGAAAGGGCGCGATCCGGAAATCCCCAGGTTCAGGCTTTCCTAGCTCTTTTCCCCGATGCGGCCTTCCTCGCCGCGCAGGAGTTTCTGGATGTTGCTTCGGTGGCGCAGGAGCAGCAGGGCGCTCATGGCGCCGATCATGATCAGGTAGGCGGGCTGCGGATCGAGGGCCCAGGTGTACAGCGGGGCGAGCACGGCGGCGGTAAGCGCCGAAAGCGAGGAGATGCGCACCACCTTGGCCATGAACACCCAGGTGGCGAGTGCCGCCAAGGCCACGGGCCAGGACAGGCCGAGCAGCACGCCCAGGGAGGTGGCGACGCCCTTGCCGCCCTTGAAGCCGAAGAACACCGGATAGAGGTGGCCGATGAAGGCGGCGAAGGCGACCGACGCCAGCACCGCCGGATCGTCCGTCAACGCGCGCGCGGCCAGCACCGGTAGCAGGCCTTTCAGGCTGTCGCCCAGCAACGTCAGGGCCGCGGCCTTCTTGCCGCCGATACGCAGCACGTTGGTGGCGCCCGGATTGCCCGAGCCCTGGGTGCGCGGATCCGGCAGGCCCATGGCGCGCGCCACCAGGATCGCGGTGGAGATGGAGCCGAACAGATAGCCTGCGAGCACGAGGACGATGTGAAGGGTGTTCATGGGCATGTGGCACGGAAAGGTGGCGGGATTATAAGGATTCGCCCCGGGCTCTGCACTGGCCCGTCCGCGGGCGGCTGGTTATAGTTCCCGCCCATGAACGCGCCAAGCCACGACATCATCTATCTCACGGACCTTCAGGTCGAAACGGTCATCGGCATCTACGACTGGGAGCGACGCATCCGCCAGACCGTCAGCATCGATCTGGAAATGGCCGCCGACATCCGCCGCGCCGCCGCCACCGACAGCATCGACGACACCCTCAACTACAAGGCCGTCGCCAAACGCATCATCGCCTTCGTGGAGGCCAGCGAATTCCAGCTGGTGGAAACCCTGGCGGAGCGCATCGCGCAGATCGTGCTGGAAGAATTCAACGTGCCCTGGGTGCGCGTGCGCCTCAACAAGCGCGGCGCCGTGCGGTTTGCCCAGGACGTGGGCGTGATCATCGAACGCGGGACACGCCCGTGACCACGGTCTACGTCAGCATCGGCAGCAACATCGACCGGGAAAGCAACATCCGCGGCGGCGTGGCGGCGTTGCGCGAGCGCTTCGGCGAACTGCGGCTCTCCACCGTGTACGAGAGCGAGGCCGTGGGCTTCGCGGGCGACCCGTTCTACAACCTGGTGGCCAGTTTCGAGACCGACGCCTCGCCGGACGAGGTGGTCGCCGCACTGCGCGCCATCGAGGATCGCTTCGGCCGCGTGCGCACCGGTCCGCGCTTTTCCTCGCGCACGCTGGACATCGACCTGCTGCTTTATGGCGATGCCGTGTTCGAGCAGCCGGTGGTGATTCCCCGCCAGGAGATCACGCGCAACGCCTTCGTGCTGCGGCCGCTGGCGGAATTGGCGCCCGACAGGGTGCATCCGCAGACGGGCAAGACCTACGCCCGTATGTGGCAGGAATTCGATCAGGCCGCGCAGCCGCTATGGCCGGTGGCCTTCGCCTGGTGAGGAAGGGCCCGTGGGCTTCAGGAATTGAGCGAACGCCCGCCGTCCACGGTCAGGATCTGCCCGCTCATGTAGTTGGCGTCGCGCACCAGGAACAGCACGGCCTTGGCGATATCCATGGGAGAGCCCTGGCGCTTGAGGAAGGTGCGGGAGATGATGCGCTGCTTGGTGATGTCGTCCATGTCCCGATCCGGCCACAGGATGGCGCCGGGCGCCACGCCGTTCACCCGCACTTCGGGGCCCAGCTCACCGGCCAGGGCCTTGGTCATCATGGCGAGCCCGGCCTTGGCGATGCTGTAGACCGGATGGCCCTTGAGCGGGCGGTCGGCGTGAATGTCCACGATGTTGACGATACAGCCGCGCTGCCACGCCAGGTGCGGCGCAGCGGCCTGGGCGAGGAAGAAGGGCGCCTTGAGATTGGTGCCCATGAGGTCGTTCCACTGCTGGTCATCCACCGTGCCCATGGGCGTGGGATAGAACGTGGAGGCGTTGTTCACCAGCACGTCCAGCCGGCCCCACACGCCGTGAGCCTCGCGCACCAGCGCCGGCAGCTTGCCCGTATCGAGCAGGTCGGCCTGGATCAGCACCACCGAATTGGGGCGGCGCCGCTGGAGTTCTTCCTGCACCCGGAGCGCCGGTTTGCGGGAGCTGCGGTAGTGCAGCACGATGTTGGCGCCGCTTGCGTGCAGCAGGCGCGCCGTCTCGGCGCCGATGCGCTGCGCGGCGCCGGTGATGAGCACCACGCGCCCTTCCAGGGTTTCGCCATTCTCCACGTCGCTCTCCGTCACGTACCGGGAAAACGTAAACTATATCCGTTTCTCGAAAGAGTGTTCTTCCATGCCACGCCTCCGCGAAGGCCAGTCACCCGGCCTGCCTGCGCCTTCACCCGATGCCCTTGCTGCGAGCGCGCGCTTGCGCGCGCTGATCTGCGCCGAGGCGGCCGAAACCGGGCCTCTTTCCTTCGCCCGTTTCATGGATTTGGCGCTTTACGCCAGCGGCCTGGGCTACTACGCAGGCGGCAGCCGCAAGTTCGGCGAGGCCGGCGATTTCATCACGGCCCCTGAGATCTCTCCGCTCTTTTCCTGGACCCTGGCCCGCCAGAGCGCCGAGGTGCTCGACGCCATCGGCGGCGGTGACGTGCTGGAATTCGGGGCGGGTACCGGTGCGCTGATGATCGAACTCCTGCGCGAGCTCGAACGCCTGGGTTCCTTGCCGCAGCATTACCTGGTGCTGGAAGTGAGTCCCGAGCTGGCAGAGCGCCAGCGGGCACGGCTGGCTGCGGAGCTGCCCCATCTGCTGGGGCGCGTGTCCTGGCTTTCCGCGCTGCCCGTGGCCTTCCAAGGCGTGATCATCGCCAACGAGGTGCTCGATGCCATGCCGGTGCAGCGCTTTCGGCTGCGCGATGGGCTGATGGAGGAGATGTGCGTGGCCTGTGGGGAAGCGGGCTTCATGTGGGCCGCGCGGCCTGCCGAAGGGCGTCTTGCGGAACGTGCGCGCGCGCTCGCCCAGGCCTTCGATCTGTCCGCGCCCTATGAGAGCGAGGTGGGGGTCGCGGCGGAAGACTGGGTGCGAACGCTCGCCGACGTGCTCGAATGCGGCGTCGCCCTGCTCATCGACTACGGCTTTCCCGCACGGGAGTTCTACCACCCCCAGCGCAACACCGGCACGCTCATGTGTCATTACAGGCACCGCGCTCATTCCGATCCGTTTTTCGCCGTCGGCCTCCAGGACATCACCGCGCACGTGGATTTCACCGCCATGGCCGACGCGGCCTTCGAGGCCGGCATGGACGTGCTCGGCTTCACCAGCCAGGCCAATTTCCTCGTGGCCTGCGGGCTGCTGGATTATCTCCAGCAGCCCGCATCGGCTCGCGAACAGATGGCACGCAGCGCAGCAGCGAAAAAACTCACCCTGCCGTCCGAGATGGGTGAGTTGTTCAAGGTGCTGGCCGTCGGGCGCGGTGTGGACGGGCCGCTGGCGGGTTTCCGCCTGCGCGACGACAGGGCGCGTCTCTAGCAGGTCTTGAGCCGCGCCAGTTCGGCGCGACGGGCGTTCAGGAGTGCGGAATAGGTGCGCGCGAGCGAACGTTCATAGGCGCAATCGGCCTGGCGCGCGGCTTCGCGTGCGCGCGCCTCAAGAAAGGCGATTTCCTCCATGAGGCGTGCTTCGCTGTGTGGACCGCGCGGCAAGGCCGCGGTGTAAAAGTCGATGATCTCCGTCATTGGGTGTCCCCGTGTGGTGTCTGGAAAAGGCGTCCTGCCGATGCCTGCGGGATTCTTGTTGCCGCCCTTCCGTGGGCGGCACATGCGTCGGTTATCATTCCGACTCACGAAAGGTAGCCCAACCGACCGGGCTTTCAACATGCGGGTGAGGCATGGGTAATCAGCTGGAACAGACGCAGGCGTTGCTCGCGAAACACCATCGCGACGGGGAACGCTTCGCGCGCAGCATCAAGGAAGGCTTCGAACGGCGCTTCAACGAGGAGTTCTGGGATTTCTGGAACGCGTGGATCGCGCCTGCGTGCGCCGACGGCGGCGTGGTGCTCGACCTGGGCGCAGGCCCCGGCCTGTTCGTCCGCGCCCTGGCCGAGCGCTTTCCCCACCTGCGGGCCGTGGGGGTGGAATGTGCGCCCTACATGCTGGAGGCGGTGGAGGCGCTACCCGGGAATGCCTCCATGCTGTGCCAGGACTTGCACGACCCGCACCTGCCGCTGGAAGACGGCAGCGTGAGTGCGGCCCTGGCCTCGGTGGTGCTGCATGAAATGAACCAGCCCGTGCGCCTGTTGCAGGAACTACGGCGCTGCATGCGCCCGGGCGGGCGTCTGTTGATCCTCGACTGGGTGCGGGCGCCGCTCGATGTCTACGTGCGCAACCAGACCGACGAGGCGCGCGTGTTCGGCCCCGACGTGTCCGTGGCTGAACTTGAGGACCTGTTCACCCATTTCATCGAGCACAACCGCTTCTCGCGGGATGATCTTGTCTATCTTCTGAATCGCACGGGCTTCGCGGTCATCGACACTCACCTCAGCAAGGAAGGTCGCTATGCACGCATCGTGGCGGAGCGACGCGGGTCCTGACGTGCGCCTCATTTACCGCGCGGGGGCATGCCGTGACTGAGCGACGGCTGAAGTATCACCGCACCTGGGTAGCCATTGGTTTTGCGCTGGTGGGCGCGCTGGTGGTGCTCTCGCTCGTTCCGGCGCCGCCCGCGCCCCTGGATTTCGAGGGGGCGGACAAGTTGGAACATCTCGCGGGTTATGCCCTGCTCATGAGCTGGTTCATGCAGATCTACCAGCAGCGTGCGACGCGCGCCCGGGTCGCGGGCGCATTGGTGGCGCTGGGTTTCGTGATCGAGGTGCTGCAGGGGTTCAGCGCCCTGCGCCATTTCGATTACGTGGATGCGCTCGCCAACACATTGGGTGTGCTGCTGGCCTGGTGGTTGGTGCGGCCGCCCTTGTCGCGGGTGCTTTGGCAGTTGGAGCAGCGCTTTGCCTGAGTCCTGAGCTACGGCGTACTGTGCCCGACGCGTACCGCCAGGGGCCAACGCACGGACAGGCGTTCGCGCGCGCCCAGGGCCGCTGCAAGCGCGTCGGCGATGGCTGCCACGGGGTCGACGCCGCAGGCCTCGCGATAGCGTTTTACCGCCGACCAGGTGCGCAGATAGCCGAGCAGGTGGGCGAGGTCCCATTCCGTACGCATCTCGAAAGCCGGTGCAGTGATCTCCACGAAGGGGAACGGGAGATCGCGGTAGCCGTTTTCCACCAGGCGCCGCTCGCACGGCCACCAGGGGCCGAGCACCTCGCCGTACAGATGGTCCACCAGTGCATCCGCAGCATCGATGTCGGTGCGGAACAGGTTGTAGGTCCACACCGCCAGCAAGCCGTCGGGGCACAGCACACGCCGCGCTTCCGCATAAAAGCGCTCCAGATCGAACCAGTGCAACGCCTGCGCCACGGTGACGAGATCCACCGAGTGCGCGGCGAGCCCGCTGTCCTCCGCCGGCGCCACCGCATAATCCACGCGCGCGTGCCGGTGGGCATTGGCGATCTGCCCGGCGCTGGCATCGGTGGCGACGACACGGGCGAAGTGCGCCGCCAGCCCTACTGCAGCCTGACCCGATCCGGTGGCGCAATCCCAGGCGAGAGCACGGCCCGGCGCCTGCTGCGCGAGCCAGGCATAGAGGGTATCCGGGTAGCGCGGGCGGAAACTGGCGTAGCCCGCCGCCAGCGCGGAGAAGTGATCCTTGAAGCTCACGGTTCGCGTTCTTCGTCCGTGCGGCCGAGCGCCGTCTGGATGGCGCGCACCCGGCGCCGGTGCAGTTCGTCCTTGATGGCGGCGCCGGTGAAACCGGCGGCGATCACCTCCTGCGCGCCGACGCTGCAGGCCGCGGCATGGGCGCGGCGAAGCAGCGCTGTCTCCGGGCGCTCCGCATCCTCGAATCCGGGCCGGCCGCGGGCGTCGGCCTCGCAGGCGAGCAGATACTGATCGAGGCGCTCGGGGCGGCGAAACACGTCCAGCGCCTCCAGGGTCTTGAGCAGCGTGGCGGCGCGCATCTCTTCGGCGCGGTGATAATGGCCGTGCCAGCGCGTCACCAGCAGGGCGAGATCGCGGTGCTCGTTGGGCACGCGCAAGCGTGCGCAGAGCCGTTCCACCAGTTCGACACCGCGGTCCTCGTGGGCGACGTGGCGCGGCCATTCCGCCGCGGGTGTGGTCCCCTTGCCGAGATCGTGCACCAGCGCGGCGAAACGCACGCGGGTGTCCGGCGTGAGGCGCGCGGCCTGGTCCAGCACCAGCAGCACGTGCACGCCGGTGTCCTCTTCAGGATGCCACTGCTTGGGCTGGGGCACGCCGAACAGCCGGTCCACTTCCGGGAGCACCCGGGCCAGGGCGCCGCAGGCGCGCAACACCTCGATGAAACGCGACGGCGTGGGCTCGCCCAGGGCGCGCTCCATTTCCTGCCACACGCGCTCGGGCACCAGGGCGTCTACCTCGCCGTTCTCCACCATCTGCCGCATGAGGCGGTGAGTGTCGTGCGCGACGTGAAAACCCCACCGGCCGTAGCGTGCCGCATAGCGCGCCACGCGCAGGATGCGCACCGGGTCCTCGGCGAAGGCCTCCGATACGTGACGCAGGCGACCGAGCCGCAGGTCTTCCTGGCCGCCGTAGGGATCGATGAGCCGTCCCTCTTCATCCATGGCCATGGCATTGATGGTCAGATCGCGCCGGCGCAGATCGTCCTCCAGAGTCACGTCCGGCGAGGCATGGAACTGAAAGCCGTGGTAACCCGGCGCCGTCTTGCGTTCGGTGCGCGCCAGGGCATACTCCTCGTTAGTCTCGGGGTGCAGAAAAACGGGAAAGTCCTTGCCCACGGGACGGAAGCCGCGCGCGATCATTTCCTCGGGCGTGGCGCCCACCACCACCCAGTCACGGTCCTGCGGTGCGATGCCCAGCAACTGATCGCGGACGGCGCCGCCGACGAGATAAATCTTCATGCCTGCCTGTCAGCGCGTGAGGTAACGGGGAACGATGTCTTCCACGGCGGCGGGCGTGATGCCGAGTTCTTCCGGGAAGCCGTTGTGACAGATGTTGTCGGTCTGCAAGGTGAGGTAATTGTCCCACGAGAACGGCTTGCCCGGCGCATAATCGAGCAGCTTCGCGTGCAGGCGTGAGAGGCCCTCGCCCAGGGCGACGATGCGCCGGCGCAGGCGCAGCGTGCCGGCGATGAATTCCACCAGTTCCTCCAGCGAATACACCTTGGGCCCGCAGAGTTCGAGGCGCTTGCCCACGGTGCTTTGGCGATCGATGCTGCGCGCGAAGGCCTCCGCCACGTCTCCCACATAGACCGGCTGCATGCGCGCGCGCGGGCATGCGAGGGGAAACCAGTAGGGCGACAGTTTCAGCAACCTGGCGAAGCGGTTGAAGAAGGCGTCCTCCGGGCCGAAGATGATGGACGGCCGGAAACTGGTGACCTGCAGATCGTGGGCGGCGTGGACGATGTTCTCGCCCTCGCCTTTGGTGCGCTGATAGTGGCTGCGTCCGTACGCGGCGTCGGTGCCGAGGGCGCTCATGTGCAGCAGGCGCTTCACGCCGCTCTCGCGGCAGGCCTGCACCAGCTTGCGCGGAAGCTCGGCATGGACGTGATAGAAACCGCGCCCGTCGCGGCCGCGCTCGTTCAGGATGCCCACCAGGTTTATCGCCACCTCGCAACCTTGCAGTTCCGCCGCCAGCACCCGCGGATCGTGGACGTCGGCTTCCACCAGGATGAGGCGCGGCAACACCAGCAGGTCGCGGTGGCGCTCGCGGTGGCGGGTCAGTACCTTGAGACGGTGGCCGTCGTTGGCCAGCCGCGCGGCCAGATGACGGCCGACGAAGCCTGTGCCGCCGAGGATGCAGATGTTATGCGTGGTCATGGGCGCTTGGGCGGGCGGGGGGCGGTCCCCGCGTGAAGTGTATACTACGGACTCGTATCCGGTCGGAGCCCGCATGCGTTTCGTATCCGTCAATCCCGCCACCGGCGAGAGCTTCGCCGAACACCCCGCCTGGGGCGAGCACCAGATCGCGCAGGCCCTGGAGCGCGCCGCCCGTGCCGCGCCCGCGTGGGCCGCCTTGCCGGTGGAACGCCGCTGCGAGTATCTGCGCGAGTGCGCCGCGATCCTGCGCGGGCGCGTGGACAAGCTGGCCCAGCTGGTCACCCGCGAGATGGGCAAGCTGCGGCGCGAGGCCCGCGCCGAGGTGGAGAAGTGCGCGTTGGTGTGCGATTACTACGCCGACCACGTGCCGGACTTCCTGCGTGATGAAGTCATCCCCTCCGATGCGGGGCGCAGCCTGGTGGCCTACCAGCCCCTCGGCACCGTACTCGCAGTGATGCCATGGAACTTCCCCCTGTGGCAGGTCTTCCGCTTCGCGGCGCCGGCCCTGGCGGCCGGCAACACCGGCCTGCTCAAGCACGCCTCCAACACCCATTTGTGCGCCCTGGCCATCGAGGACGTGTTCCGCGACGCCGGCCTGCCCGAGGGCGTGTTCCAGAACCTGATGATCGGGTCCGCCCAGGTGGCCCGGGTGATCGCCGACCAGCGCGTGCAGGCGGTGACCCTCACCGGCTCGGAAGGCGCCGGTCGCCAGGTGGCCGCGGCCGCGGGCGCGGCCCTGAAGAAGACCGTCCTGGAACTGGGCGGCTCCGACGCCTTCGTGGTGCTCGAGGATGCGGACCTGGACTTCACCGTGGCCCAGGCCATGCTCGGCCGCTTCCAGAACGCGGGCCAGAGCTGCATCGCCGCCAAGCGCTTCGTGGTGGTGGATGCGGTGGCCGATGACTTCGTGGCGCGCTTTCGCGCCGCCATCGCGGGGCTGCGGCCGGGGGACCCGATGGACGATGCCACCACCCTGGCGCCCCTGGTGCGCGACGAGCAACGCCGCTCCCTCCATGCCCAGGTCACGGAGAGCATTGCCCGCGGCGCCGAGCGGGTGATCGGCGGCCATCCCATCGAGGGTCCCGGCTTTTTCTATGCCGCCACCCTGCTGGATCGGGTGGGCCCCGGCATGCCCGCCTACGAGGAAGAGCTGTTTGGCCCGGTGGCCGCAGTGATCCGCGTGCGCGACGAGGAGCACGCCGTGGCCGTGGCCAACGACAGCCGCTTCGGTCTGGGCGGCAGCGTCTGGACGCGGGATGTCGCGCGCGGCGAGCGCGTGGCGCGGCGCCTGGCGTGCGGCTGCGCCTTCGTGAACGGCATCGTCAAGAGCGATCCGCGCCTGCCTTTCGGCGGCATCAAGGCCTCGGGCTACGGCCGCGAGCTGGCGCAGCACGGACTGCGCGAATTCCTCAACGCCAAGACCCTCTGGATACGTTGACGCCCGGCCCGGCGTACCGCCGACTACCATGGAGCCCGCGTGAGACGGGCGCAGGAACCCGCGATTCCATGCCACACCGCAGCACCCGACATCGCCTCCGGCGGCGGACTTCCGGATCGAGGTAGTTTTCGTGCTGGCGGAATTTCTTCCCTATCTGTTCATCGGCGCCTTCGCGGGCACCATCGCCGGCCTGCTCGGGGTCGGCGGCGGCCTGCTCATCGTGCCTGCCCTGGCGCTGCTGCTGCCGGCGCGGGGTGTGGCGCCCGACGTGGTCATGCACCTCGCCCTCGGGACCTCCCTCGCCACCATCGTGCTGACGTCCGTTTCCTCGGTGACGGCGCATCACCGCCGGGGCGCGGTGCTGTGGCCGGTGTTTGCCCGGTTGACGCCGGGCATCCTGGCCGGCGCCTGGCTGGGCGCCACCGTCGCCCATGCCCTGCCCGCCGGGACGCTGCGCCTGGTGTTCGGCATCTTCGCCCTGCTGGTGGCGCTGCAAATGGGCTTCGGCGCCAAGCCGCCGCCGCAGCGGGTACTGCCGGGGAGCGCCGGATTGGGCGCAGCGGGCGGGGTCATCGGCTTCGTCTCGGCCATCGTCGGCATCGGCGGCGGCAGCCTGACCGTGCCGTTCCTGGTGTGGTGCAACACCCCCATGCGCGCGGCGGTGGCCACCTCGGCGGCGGTGGGCCTGCCCATCGCCGTGGCGGGGGCCGCGGGCTATGTGTTCATGGGCCTTTCCCACCCCGATCTGCCGTCCGCCGCCGTGGGTTACGTGCACCTGCCGGCCCTGCTGGGTATCAGCCTGGCGAGCGTGCTGTTCGCGCCGCTGGGGGCGCGTCTTGCCCATGCCGTCCCTGCGGCATCGCTCAAGCGTTTCTTTGCCGTGTTCCTGGCCGTGCTCGGCCTGCGCATGCTGGTGGGATGATGTCGGTAATGCGCACCCTCGCGGCCGTGCTCCTGCTGTTCACCGCCGCGGTGCAGGCGGCCGACGGCGAGGTCTACCTGGGGGCGATCCGCTTTGAGGGCAACGATCGCACTCAGGAGCAGATCCTGCTGCAGGAGATGCGCATACGCCCGGGGCGCTGGGTGACCCACGCCGACATCGAGGCCGCGCGCCAGGCGGTCATGGACCTGGGCCTGTTCCAGCGCGTGACGGCCCGGCTGGAGGAGGGTGAGGAAGGCCAGATCCTGGTGATCACGGTGAAGGAGAAGTTCTATCTCCTGCCCATGCCCATCCTGGACGGTGATCCCCAGACCCAGGACGTGAACTACGGACTCGAGCTGCGCGCCGACAACCTGCTGGGATTGAACCAGCGCCTGAGACTCATCGCCGAGCACGAGGATTCCACCAGCGCGGTCACCCCCAAGCGCGATGCCTACCGTGTCGCCTACCACTATCCGCGCCTGCTGGGCACGCCGTATACGTTCGACATCGACACGCGCCTGGTGCGGGAGAACCACAACGCGGAGGACGAGGACGGCGACATCGTGGGTCGCTACGACCGCGACGTGGTGGGCGTGAGCATCCACACATCGCGCTGGCTCAAGCCCGAAGGGCCCAGCGCCGGCTGGCGCGGCGGCGTGGGCATCAACTACACGTCGCGTGCGTACGACTACATCTCCGGTGAGCCGGACTTTTTCCGCGACGGCAAGGCCGTCAGCCTGTCCGCCAGCATGGGATTCAGCGAAGTGCACGACCACGGTTACTACCTGAGCGGCACCGCCTACGGCTGGAACGGCAACCTGGGCATGCCCGAACTCGGCTCGGATTTCTCATTCACCGAGCACCTGTTTCACCTGCGCCTCTATCACCACATCCCCGAACAGAACGCCAATCTGAACTGGCAGCTGCGAGTCGGCTTCGCCAACGGCGAGGCCTTCGGTGACAAGGCCTTCAGCATCGGCGGTTTCACCACCCTGCGCGGCTATGAACGCTCCATGCGCGGCAACGCCATGGCCTTGTCCAACCTGGAGTATCACAAGCAACTCGACGGCTGGCCTTCGCTGCGCGGCATCGCCTTCCTGGACCTCGGCAACGCCTACGACGAGGTCATCGACATGGAGCCAGGCGACCTGGAGGCGGGCGTCGGCTTCGGCGTGCGCTGGCGGGTGCAGTTCCTGGTGGACGTGACCGTGAGCGCCGATGTGGGCTATGGCCTCGGACCGGGTGAAGCCGTGGCCTACCTGGCCACCAGCGGCACCTTCTGACCCGGCACCCGATGGCTCTATGCTTCTCCCAAGTGCCATGAGCCAATGGGAAACCTTCTCGCACGAGGCCGACATCGGCGTGCGCGGCCGGGGTGCCAGCCCGGCCGAGGCCTTCGCCGCCGCGGGCCTCGCCCTCACGTCGGTGATCACCGATCCGGCCGGCGTCGCCTGCACGGAACGGGTGGACATCGAGCGGGAGGCGCCCGACCTGGAGATCCTGTTCCTGGACTTCATCAATGCGCTGATCTTCGAGATGGCCACGCGCAAGCTGGTATTCGGTCAGTGTGTTGTGCGCATCGAGGACGGACGCCTCTTCGCCAGCGCCTTCGGGGAGCCCGTGGCGGCCCGGCACGATCCGGCCGTGGAAGTGAAGGGGGCCACCTTCACCGAACTGAAGGTGGCGCAACAAAGCGACGGCGAATGGCTCGCCCAATGCGTGGTGGACGTCTGACATGAACGACCTGCGAATCGATCCGACGACGCTGAAACCGGTGCGCCGTTCCGAGTTCCAGTGGGAAATCCCGCCCCGCGGCGCCATGCGCGTACCGGCCATCCTCTACGCCACGGAGGCACTCATCCAGGCCATGGACCACAAGGTGTTCGAGCAGGCCGCCAACGTGGCGACCCTGCCCGGCATCGTGCAGGCCTGCTATGCCATGCCGGATGCCCACTGGGGCTACGGCTTTCCCATCGGCGGCGTGGCCGCCTTCGATCCGGCGGAGGACGGGGTGATCTCCGCCGGGGGGGTGGGATTCGACATCTCCTGCGGGGTCCGCACCCTGCTCACCGGGCTCACGCGCGAGCAGGTGGAACCGGCGAAGGCCGCCCTGGCCGACGCCCTGTTCGCCGCCGTCCCCGCGGGCATGGGCTCCACCGGCCGGCTGCGCCTGAGCGACGAGGCCATGGACGCCATGCTGGCCGGAGGTGCGGAGTGGGCGGTGGCCCAGGGTTACGGCCGGCCGGAGGACCTGGAGTATGTAGAGGAACACGGGCGCATGGAGGGCGCACAACCCGACGTGGTGTCCGCCCAGGCGAAAAAGCGCCAACGCGACGAAATGGGCACGCTGGGCTCGGGCAACCACTACCTCGAGGTCCAGCATGTGACCGCGGTGTACGCGCCCGAGATCGCCGCCGTCTACGGGCTGCGCGAAGGGGATGTGGTGGTAAGCATTCACTGCGGCTCGCGCGGCCTCGGCCATCAGATCGGCACCGAGTTCCTGCGCGAGATGGCGGTCGCCGCCGCAGCCCATGGCATCCACCTGCCCGACCGCGAACTGGCCTGTGCGCCCATCAAGTCGGCCGTGGGCCAGCGTTACCTCGGGGCCATGCGTGCGGGCATCAACTGTGCCCTGGCCAACCGGCAGATCATCACCCATCTCACCCGCGAGGCCGTTGCCCAGGTCCTGCCCCAGGCGGACCTGCGCGTGCTCTACGACGTCTCCCACAACACCTGCAAGGTGGAGGACCACGTCATCGACGGCCGCCAGCGCCGCCTGTTCGTCCACCGCAAGGGCGCGACCCGGGCCTTCGGTCCGGGCCATCCGGATATCCCTGCGGCCTACCGGGCGGTGGGCCAGCCGGTGATCATCGGCGGTTCCATGGGCACGGCCAGCTATGTGCTCGCCGGTACGCCGGAAGGGGAATCCCGCGCTCTCAGCTCCTCCTGCCACGGCGCCGGGCGCGCCATGAGCCGCACCCAGGCCACCCGGCGCTGGCGCGGGCGTGAGCTCATCGACGAGCTGGCCGCGCGCGGCATCCTGATCCGCAGTCCGTCCATGCGCGGTGTGGCCGAGGAGGCGCCGGGGGCATACAAGGACGTGGCCGAGGTGGTGCGTGCGGCGGAGCTGGCGGGGCTGTCGCGGCGGGTGGTACGGCTGGAACCGCTGGTTTGCATCAAAGGCTGAGGACGCCTTAAACCGGAGACGGCTTTGGGATACCATGCGTGCCCCCAACGGAGTACGCCATGTCCGAAACCCTCGACGAACTGCGCACGCGCCTGAATGCCGAGACCGGCAAGCTGGTCTGGAAGGAACTGGAGCGTTTCTACGCCCGCGGCGTGGTGATCGTGGTGGCGCCCGAGCTGGACCTGGTGGAGGTGGCGGCGCGGGTGGTGGCCGACGACACCAAGGCGGTGCAGGATTGGCTCACCGCCGGGCGCATGGCCCGCGCCGGCGAAGACCACGCCCGCGACTGGGTGGTGCGCACGCCCACCTTCTGGGCCGTGGTGGCCGCGCCTTGGGTGCTGGTGCAGGAAGCCGATGCCCGGGATTCCGTGCACTGAACCGGATACCCGGCGCCCTTTGTTGTTAAGATCCCCGCCTGTTCACTGACGATCCCAAAGCCATGTTCCAGGAAAACGACGCCTACGACGAGGCCGCCCGCGAAGCGGTGGAGCTGGGAAACCAGCTCTTGGAGCGTGACAAGGACGCACTGTGGGACGTGGCCGACGGCCTGCTCGCCGGCGCCATCCACTTCTGGCTCTACGCCCGCCAGCCCTGCGGCGACCCCCGCTGCGAGGACTGCGCCCCCATCAGCACCGCCGAGCAGCGCCTCGCCGAACTCCTCCAGCTCACCCGTGAACTGGCGGAGGACAGCGACTACTACCACTCCCCAAACGACGCCAACGTCGGCCGAGCCTGAAGAGATTTAACCACGGAGGCCACGGAGAAGGAAATGGGGCGATGGGTCGAGCGGCCAGCCTGCGGCCGTTGCCCCAACAAAAAAGCCACCCGGAAGGTGGCCTTCGTGCGTCAATTCTCGTTCACCCTGCGGTGATTCCGGCAATTCGCGGGCTGAGCCCGCTCCTACAACAGCGGTTCCAGTCGCGATCTTTCGTCTTCTCCGTGGCCCTCCGTGGCCTCCGTGGTTTCTGCCTTCTTCCTACGCCGCCAGCACGTTCTTGAGGCGGGTCATGGCGTTCTTCTCCAGCTGGCGGATGCGCTCGGCGGAGACGCCGTATTTGTCGGCCAGTTCTTGCAGGGTGGCCTTGTTGTCCTCGTCCAGCCAGCGGCGCTGGAGGATGTCGCGGCTGCGCTCGTCCAGGGTGGCGAGGGCGGTCTGCAGCTGGTCCACGCTGGCGGATTCCCACTGGGCGCTTTCGACCACCGTGGCCGGGTCGTGGCGCATGTCGGCCAGGTAGGCGGCCGGGGCGGGCGTCTCGTCGTCTTCGTCCGACTGGGGATCGAAGGCCACGTCGTGGCCCGACAGGCGCTGCTCCATCTCCAGCACCTGGGCCGAGGTCACGCCCAGGTTCTGGGCCACCTCATCCACCTCTTCCCTGGAGAACCAGCCCAGGCGCTTCTTGGAACTGCGCAGGTTGAAGAACAGCTTGCGCTGCGCCTTGGTGGTGGCGACCTTGACGATGCGCCAGTTGCGCAGGATGAACTCGTGGATCTCGGCGCGGATCCAGTGGACGGCGAAGGACACCAGGCGCACGTTCATGCCCGGGTCGAAGCGCTTCACGGCCTTCATGAGGCCGATGTTGCCTTCCTGGATGAGGTCGGACTGGGGCAGACCGTAGCCGGCATAGCCGCGCGCGATGTGTGCCACGAAGCGCAGGTGCGAAAGCACCAGGCGGCGGGCAGCCTCCAGGTCGTTGTACTTCTGCAGGCGCTCGGCCAGGTCCCGCTCTTCCTCGGCGGAGAGCATGGGGATGCGGTTTACGGCTTGCAGGTACGCCTCGATGCTGCCCGTCGGAACCAGTTGCAGCTCAAGTGCCTTGGACATCATTCCTCCCCTGAAGAAAAGGATTAGCGCTTTCTTATGACCGATACTAGCACTCGGCCCATGAGAGTGCCAAGACAGTGGGAAGTTCCGCGGGTGTGCAGAAAAAACGGGATTGGGGGCCGGTTCGCCAGGGCTCAGTCTGCGGCGGCGAGGGGCAATACGCCGCTGCGCGCGTCGGCGAAATAGATGCAGTTGCGGCCGGCGGCCTTGGCCGCGTACAGGGCCTTGTCGGCCAAGGCGATGAGGGCGTTCAGATCGCCCTCGGGGTGCTGCTCGGAACAGGCGACGCCGATGCTCACCGAGATGGACACGCCGCCGGGCTTGAGCGCGGCCACCGCGGCGCGCAGCTCCTCGGCGCGGGCGCCCGCCTGCTGCCGCGTGCAATGGGGCACCAGCACGGCGAACTCCTCGCCGCCGAAACGCACGGGCAGACCGTCCTGGAAGCGCTCCGAGAGCAACTGGCCCACGGCGGTCAGCACGATATCGCCGGTGAGGTGGCCGTGGTTGTCGTTGATGCGCTTGAAGTGGTCGAGATCGATGATCATCACCCACAGCGGCTGGTGCCGCTTGTCCGCGGCGAAGCGCGTGCCTTCATTCACCAGATAATGGCGGTTGTACACACCCGTGAGGCTGTCGGTGACGGCCATGCGCTGCATGGCCTGGGCCTGCTGCCGGAGGGTGTCGAACTGGTGCTTGACCGTGAGCAGCAGCCGCACGCGCGCCATGAGCACTTCTTCCACCAGCGGCTTGCTCACGAAGTCGTTGGCGCCGGCGCGGAACACCTCCAGCTGGGTCTGCACGCCTTCGTCGCCCGTGAGCACCAGCACCGGGAGCTCTTCCTGCGAATAGCGCAGCTGGGTGCGCAGCACGTGCAGCAGATCGCCGCCGCTGAGTTCCCCCTTCAGGGCCATGTCGGTGATCACGAGGTCGAAGGTGCCGCGGAATTCCGTGCGCACCAACTGCAGGGCCTCTTCGGCGCTCAGCACGTGCTCCACGTGCAGGCCGTGCCGCTCCAGGATCTTGCGCGTGTGCGCCGCCACCGTGTGGCTGTCTTCCACGTACAGCACGCGGCCGCTCAGACTGGCGTGACGCTCGATGAAGCGGCGCAGGAACGGGCCGAAGGCCTGATAGCCGTGGGATTTCTCGAAGTAGTCGGTGACGCCCGCCGCGAAGCCCTCGCGCAGCAGCCGCCCGTCGGCGTCGCCCGAGGTCACGATGATGGGTGTGAGGTAGTGCTCCTGGCTGGAACGGATGTGACGGCACAGGTAAAGCCCGTCCATGTCCGGCAGCACCAGCGCGGTGGTGATGAGATCGAAATGCTCGCTGGCGAGCCGCTCAAGCGCGTCATGCCCGCTGCCGCAGGCCGTGACGCGGGCGCCCTTGAGTTCTTCGCTGATGACGCGGGTGAGGAGTTCGCGGGAAACGGCGGAGCCGTCAACCACGAGTACGTTGCGCACCTTGGGAGGCCTTCATGTGGAAGAGTCGTAAGGATTTATATCACGCCCGCAAGCATCGGCAAGTGCATGCGCGTGCTTTTTTGCGGGGCGCAGGCAGCCGTGTCAGGTCGGCTCGATGTCGCGCAGGTGACGACCGACCGCCAGCCAGGACCCGGCGAGCCCGAGCACCGCACCCGCGAGCAGCACCGCGCCCGCGTCTGCCGGCGCCAGTCCGCGCAGGCGGAACGTGCTCTGGTAGAGCGCGGCCAGTTCCTGCGCTGGGCCTGACAGCAACCAGAGCGACGCGCTGACCAGCAGGATGGCGAGCGCGCCGCCCGCGAGGCCGTACCACAGTCCGGCATACAGGAAGGGGCGGCGGATGAAGGCGTCGGTGCCGCCGATGAGCTTGGTGAGCACGATCTCGTCGCGCCGGTTCTGGATGGCGAGCCGGATGGTGTTGCCCACCACCAGCAGCACCGCCAGCGACAGCAGGCCGCCGAGCACCCACACGCCGCGGCGCACCATGTCCATGATGGCGTAGAGGCGCTTTACCCACTCCATGTCCAGCTGCGCCCGTTCCACTTCCGGCCGCGCCCGCAATTGCGCGAGCAGCCGGCCGATGGCGGCGGCGTCGTTCTGCGCCAGCGCCGGGCGCAGCACGATGACGGCGGGCAGCGGGTTCTCCTCGAGGGCGTCCAGCGCCTCGCCGAAACCGGACAGGCGGCGGAACTCGTCCAGCGCGGCCTCGCGCGAGACATAGTGGGCGTCCGCCAGGTCGCCGCGGGCGCGGAATTCGTCGGTCAGGGCGCGGCCGCGCGCCTCGGACACCTCCGTCCTGAGAAAGACGGAGATCTGGGTGGCGCCGTCCCAGCCGGCGGTGACCGCGCGGGCATTGCCGAGCAGCACGTGCAGTCCCGCGGGCAGTGCGAGCGCAATACCGATGACGGCGGCGGTCATCAGCGTGGACAAGGGGCGCGAGGAAAGCTGGCCCAGGGCATACAACAGGGTCTGTGCGTGCCGCAGCAGATAGACGCGCATCGCCGTGCCGAGGCCCGTGCGCACGGGCCGCGCCCCGCTGGTGCGTTCCGGCGCGCTCATGCCCGTGCCCCCGTGTCTGCCACCAGCCCGCCCTGGTGCAATTGCAGGATGCGATGGGGCAGGGTCTCGATGAGCGGGATGTCGTGGGTGGCTACCAGTACCGAGACGCCCACGCGCTGGAATTCCTCGAAGATGCCCATGATGTCGCGGGCCATGGCCGGATCGAGGTTGCCCGTGGGCTCGTCCGCGAGGATCAGTGCGGGTTTGGTGACCACGGCGCGCGCAATGGCGACCCGCTGCTGCTCGCCGCCGGAGAGGGTGATGGGATACATGCGCTCCTTGCCGAGCAGCCCGACCTTGTCGAGCGCGGCGCGCACACGCTTGCCGATGTCCTGCGAGGGCAGCCCGGCGATGACCAGCGGCAGCGCCACGTTGTCGAACACGGTGCGATCGAACAGCAGGCGGTAGTCCTGGAAGATGATGCCGATCTGGCGCCGGTGCGCCGGGATGGCGCGCCGCCCCACCTTGCCGAGGTTCTGCCCGTTCACCACCACCTGGCCGTTGGAACTGCGCTCGATGAGCGCCACCAGCTTCAGCAGGGTGCTCTTGCCCGCGCCCGAGTGGCCGGTGAGAAAGGCCATCTCGCCCGGCGCCAGATGCAGGCTCACGTCCTTGAGCGCCTCGAACCCGCCCGGATACCGCTTGCTGACGTTGGTGAGTCGGATCATGGCAACAAAAGATCAACCACGGGGGGCACGGGGAAACACGGGGGAAAGGATTTCAGGTGTATGTGGGAACGAGCTTCCGCTCGCGATTCCCGGCCTGCGCTGGTCGCGAGCGGAAGCTCGCTCCCACATGAGCCCGACACTCATCTCTCATCACCCCCGTGTTCAGGCCTTCTTCTTTCTCACCCACCCAGCAGCGCGTCGACGAATTCGTCGGCGTCGAACACCCGCAGGTCGTCGATGCCTTCGCCCACGCCCACGAAGCGGATGGGGAGACCGAGTTTCCTGGCGACGGCGAAGATGATACCGCCCTTGGCGGTGCCGTCCAGCTTGGTGAGGGCGATGCCCGTCACACCCACGGCGTTGTGGAACTGTTCGGCCTGACTGAGCGCGTTCTGGCCGATGCCGGCGTCGAGCACCAGCAGCACCTCGTGCGGCGCACTCGGCTCCACCTTGGTGATGACGCGGCGGACCTTCTTCAGCTCCTCCATGAGGTTGCCCTGGGTGTGCAGGCGGCCGGCGGTGTCGGCAATCACCACGTCGATGCCGCGGGCCTTGGCGGCGTGCACCGCGTCGAAGATCACCGACGCGGAATCGGCACCGCTGTGCTGGGCGATCACGGGGATGTCGTTGCGCTCGCCCCACACCTGCAACTGTTCCACGGCGGCGGCGCGGAAGGTGTCGCCCGCGGCCAGCATCACCGAGGCGCCCTGCGCCTGCAGGCGCTTGGCGAGCTTGCCGATGGTGGTGGTCTTGCCCGCGCCGTTCACGCCCACCACCAGGATCACGAACGGGCGGATCTCGTCCGGGATCTCCAGCGGGCGCGCCACAGGGCGCAGCAGGCCGATCATGTCCTCGCGCAGGGCGGCGAGCAGGGCATCGCCGTCGGAGAGCTGCTTGCGCGAGACGCGGCGGGTGAGGTCGGCGATGATCTCGCGGGTGGCGTCCACGCCCAGGTCGGCGGTCAGGAGCTGGGTCTCGATCTCCTCCAGCAGGTCATCGTCGATCTGGCGGGTGCCGACCAGATCCCGGATGTCGGTGTTGAGGACCTCGCGGGTGCGCGCCAGGCCCTGCTTGAGGCGCGCGAGCCAGCCGCTCTGCTCCGTCTTCTCGACGGGGGTGTCTTTCCTGCCTTTGCCGAAGCCGAACAACATGGATGGCGAAACTCGCTGCAGCGGAATACGGTCTAGTGTACTGCCCCCGTCCGTAGCCGGCTGCGGCCCGGATTCGGAACGGCGTGCCCGGTTGCGCACCGCATGGCGGCGCGGGGCGGTATCCTATCACTTCGGTCCCTGCCCCGGGGGCCTGGACCACAAGAAAGAAAGGGTCTTTTCCTGATGCGGACAGTCACCACCTGTCTCCTCGTTGCACTGCTCGTGCCGGGCGCGGCCCTGGCCGAGGTGCACGAGCGAATCCTCGACAACGGCCTCAAGGTCATCGTGAAGGAGGATCACCGCGCGCCGGTGGTGGTCTCGCAGATCTGGTACAAGGTCGGCGCGAGCTACGAACACGTGGGCATCACCGGCATCTCGCACGTACTCGAACACATGATGTTCAAGGGCACCGAGGCCCATCCGCCCGGCGAGTTCTCGCGCATTATCGCCGAGCACGGCGGCCAGGAGAACGCCTTCACCGGGCGCGACTTCACCGGCTATTACCAGCAACTGGAGGCCAGCCGGCTGCCGATCAGCTTCGAGCTGGAAGCCGACCGCATGCGCAACCTGGTGTTGCTGCCGGAGGAGTTCAAGAAGGAAGTACAGGTGGTGATGGAGGAGCGCCGGCTGCGCACGGAAGACCGGCCGCCGGCGCTGACCTACGAGCAATTCCAAGCCGCCGCCTTCGACGTGAGCCCCTACGCCAATCCCGTCATCGGCTGGATGACCGATCTGCAGAATCTCACCGTGGAGGATCTCAAGGCCTGGTATGCGAAGTGGTACGCGCCCAACAACGCCACGCTGGTGGTGGTGGGCGACGTGGACGCGAAGGCGGTGTTCGCGCTGGCCGAGCATCATTTCGGCAAGCTGAGGCCCAGCGATCTGACGGCGGTGAAGCCGCGCGAGGAGCCGCCCCAGCGCGGTGAGCGGCGCCTCACCGTGAAGCTCCCGGCCGAGGTGCCGTTCCTGGTGATGGGCTACAAGGTGCCCGTGCTCAGGACCGCCGACGAGCCCTGGAAGGCCTATGCCCTCGAGGTGCTTGCCGGGGTGCTCGACGGCGGCGCCAGCGCGCGCCTGTCGCGGGACCTGGTGCGCGGCAGCCAGGTGGCCACCAGCGTCGGCGCCAGTTACGAGCTCTATGCGCGCGACGACAGCCTGCTGTCCTTGCAGGGCACGCCGGCGCGCGGGCGTACCGTGCCGCAGCTGGAACAGGCCCTGCGTGAGCAGGTGACGAAACTGCGCGAAGAGCGCGTGAGCGCCGACGAACTGGCGCGTATCAAGGCGCAGGTGACCGCCGCCAAGGTGTATGAAAAGGATTCGGTGTTCTACCAGGCCATGCAGATCGGCACCCTGGAGACCGTGGGCCTCGATCATCGCGTCGCCGACGAATACGTGGAGCGCATCGCAGCGGTGACGCCCGAG
>JBFXES010000007.1:0-43215 GCA_050179875.1 Thiohalomonadaceae bacterium | reverse complement strand
CTTGAAAGAACCACCACCGCATGAACGTAATCTTCTTCACGTTGGTTCTCATCGCCTTCCTTACCGCCGCCTGGCGACAGGTGCAGTGGTCGGGTGAAGGCGTCTCACCCATGGATGCGTTGTCGCAGGGCATGGTGCAGTCGGCGGGCGGCGCGGTGGAACTGGCCATCGGTCTGGTCGGTGTGATGGCGCTGTTCCTCGGCCTCATGAAGGTGGCGGAAGAGGGCGGGCTGCTCACCATCATCGCGCGCCTGATCCGGCCGCTCATGGTGCGGCTGTTTCCGCAGGTGCCGGCGGATCACCCCGCCATGGGCGCCATGATCCTCAACTTCTCCGCCAACGTGCTGGGCCTCGGCAACGCGGCCACGCCCTTCGGCATCCGCGCCATGCAGGAGCTCAACCGGCTCAATCCGCGTCCGGGTACCGCGACCGATCCCATGGTGCTGTTCCTGGCCATCAACACCTCCAGCCTTACCTTGCTGCCCACGGGGGTAATCGCCCTGCGCGCCTCGGCGGGCTCGGCGGACCCGGCCGCCATTCTGCCCACCACCCTGTTCGCCACCTTCTGTTCCACGGCGGTGGCGATCATCGCCGCCTTTGCCTACCGGCGGTTCTTCCCGTTCGAGGCCGCGCCGGTGGTGGCGGACACGCCGGTCGAGGCGCCTGCCGCTGAGCCGCTGCCCGAGGCGGGGAAGGGATATCCGCTGTGGGTGTCGTTGTTCGCTCTGGCGGCGCTCATCGCCCTGATTCCCCTCACGGTGCTGTACGGCAGCGCCATCGCGCCATGGATCATCCCCGGGCTCATGCTGGGGTTTCTGACCTTCGGCGTGGCGCGGGGCGTGCGTATCTACGAGACCTTCATCGAGGGCGCCAAGGACGGGTTTCAGGTAGCGCTGCGCATCATCCCCTATCTGGTCGCCATCCTGGTGGCCGTGGCCATGCTGCGGGCGAGCGGGGCGCTGGACGTCTTCGTGCGCTGGGTCGGCGGTTACACGGGCGCGCTGGGGTTGCCCGCCGAGGCCCTGCCCATGGCCCTGCTGCGCCCGCTGTCCGGTTCGGGCGCCTATGGGGTGATGGCTTCCATCATCAACGACCCGGCCATCGGCCCGGACAGTTACACGGGCTACCTGGTCTCCACCCTGCAGGGCAGCACCGAGACCACTTTCTACGTGCTTGCGGTGTATTTCGGCGCCATCCAGGTGCGGCGTGTGCGTCATGCGCTTGCGGCGGGCCTCACTGCCGATGTGGTGGGCGTGATCGCCGCCGTGGCCGCCTGTTCCTATCTCTTCGCCTAGTGCCGGCACGGCGGGGCCCGCGCGCCAAACCGGGCTACCTTATTTATCACGATGCCGCCGTCACGCGAGGGATGACCCATGTCCGACAACAAGGTGTACCCGGTGCGCCCTGATATCGAAGCCGCCGCGCACATAAACGGGGCCATGTACCGGGAGATGTACCGGCGCTCCGTGGACGATCCGGAGGGCTTCTGGGCCGAGCAGGCACGGACGTTTCTCGACTGGATCAAGCCCTGGGACAAGGTGCTCGACTACAGCTACAACGCCGCCGACCTGCACATCCAGTGGTTCAAGGGCGGCAAGCTGAACGTGTCCTGGAACTGCCTGGATCGCCACCTCGCGACCCGCGGCGACCAGCCGGCGATCATCTGGGAAGGCGACGATCCCGGCGTGGACCTGACCATCACCTATCGCGAGCTGCACGAGGAGGTATCGCGCTTCGCCAACGCCATGAAGGCGCACGGCGTGAAGAAGGGAGATCGGGTCTGCATCTACCTGCCCATGCTGCCCCAGGCGGCCGTGGCCATGCTGGCCTGCGCGCGCATCGGCGCCATCCATTCCGTGGTGTTCGGCGGCTTCTCCCCGGAGGCATTGAAGGACCGCATCCTCGATTCCGACTGCCAGGTGGTGGTCACCTCGGATGAGGGCCTGCGCGGCGGCCGGCGCGTGAGCATGAAGAACAACACCGACAAGGCCTTGCTCGAATGCCCGAACGTGCGCACGGTGTTCGTGGTGAAGCACACGGGTGGCGACGTGCCCTGGCTCGCGTCGCGTGACGTCTGGTACCACGAGGCCATCGCTGCGGCCTCGCCCGAGTGCCCGCCCGAGCCCATGGATGCGGAAGACCCGCTGTTCATCCTCTACACCTCCGGTTCCACCGGCAAGCCCAAGGGCGTGCTGCACACCACGGGCGGCTACCTGCTGTTCGCCGCTATGACCCACAAATACGTGTTCGACTATCACGACGGCGAGGTGTACTGGTGCACGGCCGACGTGGGCTGGGTCACCGGGCACACCTACATCGTCTACGGCCCGCTGGCCAACGGCGCCAGGAGCCTGATGTTCGAAGGCGTGCCGAGCTATCCCGACAGCTCGCGCTTCTGGCAGGTGTGCGACAAGCACCAGGTGAACATCTTCTATACCGCGCCCACCGCCATTCGCGCGCTCATGCGCGAGGGCGACGAGCCGGTCAAGCGCACGGGGCGCAAGTCCCTGCGCCTGCTCGGCACCGTGGGCGAGCCCATCAACCCCGAGGCCTGGGAGTGGTACTACCGCGTGGTGGGCGAGGAGCATTGCCCGGTCATCGACACCTGGTGGCAGACGGAGACGGGCGGACACATGATCACGCCCCTGCCCGGCGCGACGCCGCTCAAGCCGGGTTCGGCGACGCTGCCGTTCTTCGGGGTGGTGCCGGCCATCGTGAACCCGTCCGACGGCACGGTGATCGAAGGCGAGGGCGAGGGCGCGCTGGTGATCACGCGGCCATGGCCGGGCCAGGCGCGCACCGTGTACGGCGATCACAAGCGATTCATCGACACCTACTTCAACACCTTCCGCGGTTTCTATTTCACCGGCGACGGCGCGCGCCGCGACGGCGACGGTTATTTCTGGATTACCGGCCGCATCGACGACGTGCTCAACGTCTCGGGCCACCGCATGGGCACGGCGGAAATCGAGAGCGCGCTGGTGATGCACGAGAGCGTGGCCGAAGCCGCGGTGGTGGGTTTCCCGCACGACATCAAGGGGCAGGGCATCTATTGCTATGTCACCCTGGTGGCGGGCGTGGAGCCCTCGGAGGCCTTGAAAAAGGAGCTGATCACGCTGGTGCGCGGGGAGATCGGGCCCATCGCCACGCCTGATGTGATCCAGTGGGCGCCCGGCCTGCCCAAGACCCGCTCCGGCAAGATCATGCGCCGCATCCTGCGCAAGATCGCCGCGAACGAGGTGGAAGCCCTGGGCGACATCAGCACCCTGGCCGATCCCAGCGTGGTGGAAGAGCTGGTGCGCAACCGCGCGACCAAGTGATGGTGAAGAGGAACCACGGAGGCCACGGAGAGATGAAGTCCTCCGTTGGCCTCCGCGATTCACGCATCTAATCCTGTTTCCCCGTGTTCCCCGTGTTCCCCGTGTCCCGTGGTTTATGTCTTTCGCGATGCACGGCGGAACCACAGTGCCGTAGGTCACGTTGCGAAGCTACGTGACATGTTTGTGCGCCGCGTGATGTCACGTAGGCGCTGCGCGCCAACGTGACCTACGACTTCCAATTTTCTTTCCCCGTGTCCCCGTGTTGATGTCTTCGCCGTCCCTCATTTCACCATGCCGCCGACGCGCAACAAGCCGCGGATATGCGCGGCCACGCTGCGGCCCAGGGCATGCAGGGCATAGCCGCCTTCCAGGACGGAAACGATGCGGCCCGCGCAATGCTTGCGCGCCAGGCTGACCACCTCGCGCGTGATCCAGAAAAAATCGCTTTCCAGCAGGTTCATCTGCCCGAGGTCGTCCTCGAAGTGGCTGTCGAAGCCGGCGGACATCAGGATCAATTCGGGGGCAAAGCGATCCAGGGCCGGTAACACGCGCGCGCTCACCACCTGCTGGAAATCCTCGCTGTAGGCGCCGGGACCGAGCGGGGCGTGCACGATGTTCGGGCGGCTCTCGTCGATGGGCATGTTCGGATAGAGCGAGTGCTGGAACACCGAGCACAACATGACGCGCGGATCGTCGCGGAAGCTGGTTTCGGTGCCGTTGCCATGGTGCACGTCGAAGTCCACGATGGCGACACGCTCCAGCCCGAAGCGCGCCAGCGCGTGGGCGGTGCCGATGGCGACGTTGTTGAAGATGCAAAACCCCATGGCGCGATCGGCGAGGGCATGATGGCCCGGCGGACGCACGGCGCAGAAGGCGCGTTCCGCCTCGTTCGCCATCACCAGTTCCACGCCGCGCACGGCGGCGCCCGCGGCGCGGTAGGCGGCTTCCAGGCTGTACGGATTCATGAGCGTGTCCGCATCCAGCCGGTGATAGCCCTGACGCGGTGATGCCGCCCGCAGCGCCTCCAGGTAGGCCGCCGTGTGCACGCGCAGGATCTGTTCGTCGGTGACGGCGGGCGCCTCGTAATGTCTCAGCAGCGGCAGGGTGCCGTCGGCGACCAGTTGATCGTTGATGGCGTCGAGCCGGGCAGGGCTTTCGGGGTGCACCGCGCCCATTTCGTGCAGCTTGCAGGCGGGGTGGGTGATGTAGGCGATGGCCATGCGTCGCCGTTCAGGACTTCGGTGCCGACGGCTTCACGAGCCCGAGCGGCGCGATCGTGCGACCGTACACCTCGTTGAGCATCTGGGCGAGTCCCGCGTACACCGCGAGCGCACCGCACAGCATGCCTTCATATCCGGCGAAGGTGCGCAGGGCGGCGTTCCCCAGCAGATCACCCAGCGCCAGCAGGAAGAACAGGATCGTGAGCGTGGCAAAGACGGCCTGGAGGGCGCGATTGAGCCGCAGCGTCGCCACAAACATGACGCCGGTGAACAGTCCCCACATGCCCAGGTAGGCGGCCATGGCCGCAGGGCCCGGCGCCGCGCTGAGACCGAGGGTCGGGAACATCAGGATGCCCGACAGCGACAGCCAGAAGAATCCGTAGGAAATGAAGGCCGTGGTGCCGAAGGTGTTGTTCTTCCGCCACTCCATGATGCCGGCGATGATCTGGGCAGCGCCGCCGTAGAAGATGCCCATGCTCATGATCATGGCGTCCAGGCCGAAGAAGCCGGCGTTGTGCATGTTGAGCAGCACCGTAGTCAGTCCGAAGGCCAGCAAGCCGAGCGGCGCCGGATTGGCCGTCGTGTCGGTGATGCTCATGAAACCCAGGCCGGTGCCTTGCGGCGATTCCTTCAGCGCGGCTGTCATGAGACACGCCTCCTTTACACCCTCATGCACAACACGTAGACGCTGAACCCGTGAAATACCATCATGGTTCTTGATTATTTTCACGGTACGTGTCCGCTGATCTGACGAACGGGGCCATCCCTGCCCGGACGCGGTTAGAATACGCGCCCCATGGACATCCCCCTGCATGCTTCGCCGGAACACGCCGCGGCCGCGCGCGACATCGCCGAACGCTTCGGTTTCGCCCTGAGCGACCGGTGTGATCATCCCTACTATCTGGCATTCACCGGCGAACGCCTGGAACTGCGGCAGGGCGGACCCGATGCGCCCGGGCCGATCTTCGTGGATTTCGTGGGGGGCGCAGTGGGCCACCGGCGCCGCTTCGGCGGCGGTCGCGGCCAGCCCATCGCCAAGGCCGCCGGCCTGAAGGCTGGCATGTCACCCCGCGTGGTGGATGCCACTGCCGGGCTTGGCCGCGATGCCTTCGTGCTCGCCAGCCTGGGTTGCGAGGTCACGCTGGTGGAGCGCTCGGCGGTGGCCGCGGCACTGTTGGCGGACGGCATGCGTCGCGGCGCCCTGGATGCGGAGACGGCGCCCATCCTGGCGCGCATGACGCTGGTGCACGCCCAGGCCGTCCCGTGGCTGCGCGGCCTGGCGGAAGAGGAACGGCCCGACGTGGTGTATCTCGATCCGATGTTTCCCCACCGCGAGAAATCGGCGCTGGTGAAAAAGGAGATGCGCGCCTTCCAGGCGGTGATCGGCGCCGACGAGGATGCCGACGCATTGCTCGATGTCGCGCTCGCCGCCGCCCGCCGCCGCGTCGTGGTCAAGCGCCCCAAGGGCGCCCCCTTCCTCGCCGGCCGTGGGCCTACCCTCGACTATCCCACCAAGAACCACCGCTTCGACGTCTACGTGCTGGCGGGGTTTCCTTCAACCGCGGAAAAGAAAAAGCCTTAACCAAAAAGAAAAAGCCTTAACACGGAGGACACGGGGAACACGGGGGGAAGAGTCGTGACGTTGGCGTGCAGCGCCTGCGTGGCAGGTACGCGGTCGAGATGTCACGTAGCTTCGCAACGTGACCTACGGCCGGAATGGAGGGAAGTCCGCGAATGAACGCAAATAACGCAAATGGTCGTAGGTCACGTTGGCGCGCAGCGCCTACGTGACATTCGGCGGTTCGGAGATGCCACGTAGCTTCGCAACGTGACCCCCGGCGCCGGGAAAGCTTCCCCCCCCGTGTCCCCCGTGGTAAATGCTTTTTCTCAGCGCCTCTTGTGCCGCAGCTTCCGGTTCTCGATCAGCGAATACACGGCAGGGACCACCACCAGGGTGAGGAGGGTGGAGCTGACCATGCCGCCGATGACGGCCACGGCGAGGGGGCCGTTGCTGTCGGCGCCGGCGCCGTAGCCGAGCGCCGCGGGCAGGAGCGCCAGGATCACGGTGAGCGAGGTCATGAGCACGGGGCGCATGCGGATGGGGCAGGCTTCCTTGAGGGCCTCGTCGATGGGCTTGCCTTCCGCGCGCAACTGGTTGGTGAGGTCCACCAGCAGGATGGAATTCTTGGCCACCAGACCGATGAGCAGCACCAGGCCGATCATGGAATAGATGTTCAGCGTGTGGCCCGAGGCCCACAACGCCGCCACGCCGCCGATGATGGCCAGCGGCTGCGCCATCATGACGATGGCGGGCTGCAGGAAGGAATTGAACTGGCTGGCGAGCACCATGTACACCAGCACGATGGCCATGATGAAGGCGAAGGCCATGTAGCCGCCCGTCTTCTCCATCTCCTCGGCCTGACCGGCGAGCACGATGGTGTAGCCCAGCGGCAGCATCTCGCGCGCCGTGTCCTGCACGATCTGCACCGCTTCACCCAGGGCCACCGCAGGGGTGGCGTAGAACTGCGCGGCATATTGCAGGTCGAGGCGCGGGATCACCGCCGGTCCCAGTTCCTGTGACACGCGGACCACGCTGTCGAGGCGCACCATGTCGCCCTGTTGCGAACGCAGATAGATGCGTTGCAGGTCCTCGGTGCGGGTGATCTCGTTGCCGGCCGCCTTCAGGCGCACGTCATAGCGTTCGCCGTCGCCCGGCAGGTCGTTGTACTTGGCCACGTCCAGGCCGCCGGCAAGCACGTTCATTGCGAGCGCGATATCGCGCGTGGAAATCCCGGCTGCGGCGGCGCGCAGCCGGTCCACGTCCACGCGCAGTTGGGGCAAGTCCAGTTGCAGGTCCAGGTCCACGCGGCCGAGCCGGGGCTCGGCGGCAAGGCGCTGTTGCAGCGCGTGGGCGAGTTCCGCCACCCGCTCCAGGTTTTGCCCGCGCAACACGAATTGCAGCGGTTCGCCGCGCTGGCCGCCGACGATGGGCACCTGGGTGGCGAAGGCGCGCAGGCCCGGGATTCGGGACAGTTCCGCGCTGATGAGAGGCAGCAGTTCCTGCTGCTTGAGGTCGCGCTCGGCGCGCGGAACCATGGTCACGAAGGAGATGCCCTGGTTCACCTGGCCCTGCTGACCGAGGCCGATGGCCGCAAAATAGCACGCCACTTCCGGTCGCGCGGCAAGCACCCGCTCCACCTCCTTCAGGCGTGCGTCCGTGTACTCGATGCTCGAACCCAGCGGGGTGCGGAACACCACCATGAAGCGTCCCTCGTCCTCTTCGGGCACGAAGCCCTTGCCCACGCGGGCGAAGAAGAAACCGCTGGAGGCCACCACGACGACGGTGATGCCGACCACCAGCCAGCGGTGATCGAGCGCCAGTTCCAGCAGGCGGCGATAGGTCCGCTCCATGCCCCGGAAGGCGTTTTCGAGGAAGGTGTACAACCGCCCGTGTTCGCGCGTCACTTCCAGGTAGCGGGAGCACAGCATGGGCGTGAGCGTCAGCGATACGAACAGCGAAATGAGCACGCCCACGGTGACCACCACCGCGAAGGACTGGAGGAAGCGGCCCACGATGCCGCCGAGGAAGATTACCGGCGCGAAGATGGACACCAGGGTGAGGGTGGCGGCGAGCACGGCGAACACCACCTGATTGGTGCCGTTGAGGGCGGCGCTGTGGGGATCGGGATCGAGGTGCTCACGGTGGCGATAGATGTTCTCCAGCACCACGATGGCGTCGTCCACCACCACGCCCACCAACAGCAGCAGGGCCAGCAGGGTCATGGTGTTGAAGGTGAACCCGGCGAAGTACATGGCGGCCACGGCGCCGAGCAGGGACACCGGCACGGCCACGGCGATGATCAGCGTGGAACGCAGGTTCTTGAGGAACAGCCACACCACCAGGGCGGCGAGCAGCGTGCCCAGCAGCAGGTGTTCCTGCAATGCGAACACCATCTCTTCGATGAGCGTCGCCTGGTTGGAGGAGACGGTGAGCCGCATGCCCGGGGGCAGCTGGGGGATCAGCTCCTTCTCCATCACCTCCTTCACCCTGTCCACGATGGCCACGGTGTTGGCGTTGCTGATCTTGACGATGCCGAGGCCCACGGTGGGCTCGCCGTTGTAGCGCGCCAACTGGCGGAAGTCGGCCACACTGTCCTCTACCCGGGCGACGTCGCGCAGTTGCACCGGCGCACCGTCGCGCCAGGCCACCACCATCCGTTCCAGATCGTCGATCTGGTGGAATTCCAGGTCCAGGTTGATCAGGTTTTCCGTGCGCGCACCTACCAGAAAACCGCCCGGCATCTGGATGTGCTCCTGCTGGAAGGCCTGGATGATGTCCTGGGTGGTCACGCCGAAGGCGGACAGGCGATCGAGCATCAGTTCCACGCGCACCGTGCGTGCACGCCGGCCGCCCAGGCGCACCTCGCCCACGCCGTCGATGTTCTCCAGGCGCTTCTTGATGATGTTGGCGGCATACAGGTTCAGTTGCTGGGGCGTGCGGTCGCCCTGGAGCGACAACCACATGATGGGCGCGGCGCCGATGTCCACCTTGGCCACGACGGGTGTCTCCGCGTCGTCGGGCAGGTTGCGCACTACCTGGTTGACCTTGGCCTGCACCTCGTTGAAGGCCACGTCCACGTCCTTCGACAGGTCGAAGATGATGGCGATGTTCGAGACGCTGGGCGACGAGGTGGACTGGATGTGGTTGATGCCCGGCACGCTGTTGAGCGCGGTTTCGAGCACGCTGGTGATGCTCGCGTCCACTACCTGCGGGCTGGCGCCGGGTTGCACCGTGGTGACCGACACCATGGGGAATTCCACGTACGGGAAGCGATCGATGCCGATGCGCTCGTAGGCGATGAGCCCGAACAGCACGATGACGGCGCTGAGCATGTAGGCCAGCACGTGCCGGCGTATGGAGAGTTCAGGCAGGGTCATGAGTTATTGATGTCCTGTCCGCCACATGGAGAAGCTCGCCCCCGGGGCATAACGCGGAGTGCGCGGAGGCGCGGAGAACGCGGAGTCATTCGAGCCATGTCAGCGTTGTGGGAGCGGCCTCAGGCCGCGATAAACCCAGCATGTCGCGGCCATCGCGGCTTGAGGCCGCTCCTGCCGGGGACTTGCCGCGGAAAACCGCTAGCCATCTTTCCATCTCTCCGCGATCTCCGCGCCTCCGCGGCCTCCGCGTGGTGCTTCGTTCAGTTCTTCAACTACGCGGTTGCACGCGCGCCTTGTCGGTGAGGAAGCCGGCGCCGTCCACGGCCACGGTCTCGTCGCCCGTGAGGCCAGAACGGATCTCCACCATGCCGCCCTGGCGCACGCCCGTGATTACCTTGCGCTGCTCCACGGTATCGCCCTTCAGCACGTACACCACTTCGCCGACCGGCCGGCGCACCACGGCGATCTCCGGCACCATGAGCGCATCCGGGCGCTCGTCCAGCACGAGTTCCGCGTTGACGCTGGCGCCCACCGACCAGGCGCCCGGGTTTTCCACCTGCACGATGGCCTCCACCGCGCGGCTGCCGCCGGTGACCACCGGGCGCACCGCGTCGAGCGTGGCCGTCACAACCTGGTCCGGCGCGACGGGTGAATTCAGCTTCACCGTCAGGCCCGGGCGCAGGGCGGGGGCGAGGGATTCGGGAAAGGGCAGGTGTACGCGCAGGCGCGAGCGGTTGGCGATCTCGAACAGCTTGGTGCGGGTGTCCACGTAGTCCCCTGCCGCCACGTAGCGCGCCGCCACCACGCCGGCCACGGGCGCGGCGATATGGGTCTTGTTCACCGCGCGCTGCGCCGTGGCGAGCTGCGCCCGCGCGCCCGCAAGCTGTTCGGCCAGGGACTTGAGTTGGGCCTGCGCCTCTTCGAGGGCGCCGGCGGAGACCAGCTTTTCCGCATGCAACTGTTCGAAACGTCGCACCGTGCGTTCCTGGTTGGCGTGCAAGGCCTCGATGCGGCCCACCTCGGCGCGGGCCGCGTCCAGGGCGAGGCGCAGGTCGGCGGTGTCCAGCTCCGCCAGCACCTGTCCGGCCTTCACGTCGGCGCCCACGTCCACCAGCACACGGGCCACGGTGCCCGGCACTTCGGAATACAGTTGCGGCGAAATGGCGCTTTCCACGCGGCCCAGCACCCGTTCCACGGTCATCGCGGTGGCGCGCGTGACGGCCGCGACGGTGACGGGGGTGGCGGGCGGTGATTTCTTTGCGGCGGCCTGCTCCTCGCCGCTGCAGGCGGCGAGCAGCAACGCGGCGGACAGGGTGAGCAGCGACAGGATACGCATGGGATCGAGTCTCTCCGGGGTCAGGCGGGCGGCAGCAGGCCGTGCACCAGCAAGTGAACCAGCTCGCGCGAGAAGGCTTCGGGTTCGGTCAGCGCCCGATCGGCGCCGGGAAGGTGGCGCAGCACTTCGGCGTTCTGGAAAAAGAACACACAGGCGGCGACCAGCACCAGGATGGGAAAGGAAGCACTGATGTCGGCACGGATCTCGCCCCGCTGGCGGGCGCCCTGCAGCGCCGCCACCAGTTCTGCGAAGGTGCTGCCGAACACCTTCTCCGCCAGGGCCTTGCTGCGTCCGGGCTGGGCTTCCAGGCACTCGCGCATGAACAGCCGCACGTGATCGGCGTGTTCGTAGAGATGGCGCAATTCCGCCTCGGCCACCTGGGTCAGGAGCTGCTCCACCCCCGCGGGGGCCTGGGTGATGGCGAGGATCTCGCGGGTGAGGGTGCTGCGCACGTTGCGCACCACTTCCAGATAGAGGTCTTCCTTGGAGCCGAAGTGATGGAAGACGTTGGCCTTGCTCACCCCTGCCTCGCGCGCCACCTGGTTGATGGACACCCCCTCGTAGCCATGGCGGCAGAACAACCGTTCCGCGGCGGCGAGGATGTCGCCGGCCTTGGAATCCGGGGGGAACACGTGTTGGGCGGATGATTTCACGGGCGCAGCAAGACGGCCGACCGTTCGGTCAGTGAACTCTAAGCCAAAGGCCGACGGCCGGCAATCGTTGCTGCGATCAGGCCAGGCAGGTCTCGTCCAGGGCCAGCACCCGGTCGATTTCGCCCAGCACGGTCTCGAAGAGTCGGGGGATGGGCTCGGTTTCCGCCCGTTTGAGGTGGAGCTCCAGCTCGGCTACCGCGGCGCGCAGGGCGCTGACGCCGGTGTACAGCGTGGCCCCATGGAGTTTGTGGGCGTGGCGGAGCAGGGCGGTGAAGTCACGGATGCCGAAGGCATCCTGCAGGAGTGCGCGGCTTACCGGCAGTTCCTGCATCAGCATGGTGAACAGGTCGTCGGCGAGTTCGGCGCTGCCACCGGCCTGCTCCAGGGCAAGCGCTCGATCATAGACTGCGAGTGATGAGTTCATCCTGAATCCTCCCTGTTTTATGGTCGCATCCGGTTGCACAGGCAAGTTTTATGAAATCGTGCGGTGGGGCAAGCTTGCCTTATAATCCGCCCTTCTCCCGCAACCGATCCCTAGCGCGATGTATCCCACCATCGAGGCCTTCGTAGGCAACACCCCTCTGGTCAGGCTGCAGCGGCTGCCTGGCGACACCAGCAATACCTTACTGGTGAAACTGGAGGGGAACAATCCCGCCGGCTCGGTCAAGGACCGCCCGGCCCTGAGCATGATCCAGCACGCCGAGGCGCGCGGGGACATCCGCCCCGGCGACACCCTCATCGAGGCCACCAGCGGCAATACGGGCATCGCCCTGGCCATGGCCGCCGCCATCAAGGGTTACCGGCTGGTGCTCATCATGCCCGAGAACATGAGCCTGGAGCGCCGGGCGTCCATGCGCGCCTATGGTGCCGAACTGGTGCTGGTGTCACGGGAGCAGGGCATGGAGGGGGCGCGGGACCTGGCCGAGCGCATGCAGGCCGAGGGCAAGGGCAAGCTGCTGGATCAATTCGGAAATCCCGACAATCCCCTGGCCCATTACGAGACCACCGGGCCGGAGATCTGGCGCGATACCCACGGCACCGTCAGCCATTTCGTCAGCGCCATGGGTACGACCGGCACCATCATGGGCACCGGGCGTTTCCTCAAGGAAAAGAATGCGGACGTGCAGATCATCGGCGTGCAGCCGGCGGAAGGCGCGGCCATCCCCGGCATCCGGCGCTGGCCCGAGGCCTACCTGCCGAAGATCTACGACCCCTCCCGCCTGGACCGGGTGATGGACGTGACCCAGCAGGAGGCGGAAGAGACCACGCGCCAACTGGCGGCGCGGGAAGGCATTTTCTGCGGCGTATCCTCGGGCGGCGCAGTGGCGGCGGCGCTGCGGCTTTCCCGCGAGGTGGAAAACGCGGTCATCGTCACCGTTATCGCCGACCGCGGCGATCGCTACCTCTCCACCGGCATCTTTCCCGCATGAACGTCCTGGTCTTCGACATCGAGACCGTCCCTGACGTGGAGGCAGGCCGGCGCCTGCACGGCCTGGATGGCCTGTCGGATGCGGACGTGGCCAACGCCATGTTCCACCTGCGCCGCCAGGAGAACGGCACCGAGTTCCTGCGCCTGCACCTCCAGCGCGTGGTCGCCATTTCCGCGGTGCTGCGCCGCGGCGACAGCCTGAAGGTGTGGTCCCTGGGCGAGCCCGACTCGCCCGAGAAGGAACTCATCCAGCGCTTCTTCGACGGCGTGGAGCGCTTCTCGCCCACCCTGGTGAGCTGGAACGGCTGCGGCTTTGACCTGCCGGTGCTGCACTACCGCGCCCTGCTGCACGGCGTGCAGGCGCCGCGCTACTGGGAAACGGGCGACGAGGACCAGAGCTTCCGCTGGAACAACTACCTGAGCCGCTATCACACTCGCCACACCGATCTCATGGACGTGCTGTCAGGCTATCAGGGCCGCGCCTGCGCGCCGCTGGACGAAATCGCCACCATGCTCGGTTTCCCCGGCAAGATGGGCATGAGCGGCGCCAAGGTGTGGGATGCCTTCCAGGCGGGCGACATCGCCGGCATCCGCAACTACTGCGAGACCGACGTGCTCAACACCTGGCTGGTCTATCTGCGTTTCGAGCTCATGCGCGGCCGGCTCACGCCCGAAGGTTATGAACTCGAACTACAGCGCGTGCGCGACATGCTCGCTGCCGACGAGCGCCCGCACCTGCGGGAATTCCTGGCGCGGTGGTCCCATTGATTCAGCCCGGCGCGCATTGAATCCGGAGCTCCGTTGCAAGGAAACCGGATCCTCTGCGCCCGTCCGGCTACGGCATACCCGATTCCTTCCATGTCACGAAACCGCAACAAACGCCTCTCCGCCGAACCCGTGCGCGTCACCGTGGAAACGCTCGCCCACGATGGCCGGGGCGTCGCCCGTGTGAACGAAAAGACCGTATTCATCGACGGCGCGCTGCCGGGCGAGGAGGTCTTGTTCAGGTACGTGGCCACGCACCGCAACTACGACGAAGGCGCGGTGGCGGAGGTGCTCTCGCCCTCGCCCGATCGCGTGCAGCCGCGCTGTCCCCACTACGGCGTGTGCGGCGGGTGCAGCTTCCAGCATCTGGCGCCCGAACAGCAGATCGTCGCCAAGCAGAAGGTGCTCATGGATGACCTGCGCCACATCGGCAAGGTCACGCTGGGCGAGGTCCTGCCGCCGCTCACGGGACCGCACTGGGGTTACCGGCGCAAGGCGCGCCTGGGCGTGCGTTTCGTCATGAAGAAAGACAAGCTGCTGGTGGGCTTTCGCGAAAAGCACAGCAACTTCCTGGCGGACCTGTCGCGCTGCGAAACCCTGCACCCGAGCGTGGGCGGGCGCCTCGCCGAGCTGGGCGAGCTGGTGCGCAGCCTGGAGGCCTACGACCACATCCCGCAGATCGAGGTGGCGGTGGACGACGAGCAGACGGCGCTGGTGTTCCGGCACATGGTGCCGCTCACGGAAGCCGATCGCGAACGCCTGCGCGCCTATGCGCAGGCGCAGGACCTGCGCATCTTCCTGCAGCCCGGCGGCACCGAGACCATCGCGCCGCTGTGGCCCGAACATATCCAGCTGGGTTATTCGCTGCCGGCATTCGACGTGTCATTCCGCTTCGAGCCGAGCGATTTCACCCAGGTGAACACGGACATCAACCGCGCCATGGTGGAGCGCGCCCTGGACCTGCTGGACCTGAAACCGGAGGAGCGCGTGCTCGATCTGTTCTGTGGTCTCGGCAATTTCACCCTGCCCATCGCGCGCCGTGCCGCGTCCGTGGTGGGCGTGGAGGGCAGCGCGGATCTGGTGAAGCGCGCCCGTGAAAACGCCGAACGCAACGGCATCGGCAACGCCACCTTCCATGCCGCCGATCTCGCGGCCGATCTCTCCCATGCGTCCTGGTGGCAGGGCGGCTTCGACAAGGTGCTGCTCGACCCGCCGCGCAGCGGCGCGCAGGAGACCCTGGCGCACCTCGCGAAGTTGAAGGTGGGACGCATCGTGTACGTGTCGTGCAACCCGGCCACGCTGGCCCGCGATGCCGGCGTGCTGGTGAACGAGCACGGCTACGTGCTGGAGAAGGCGGGCGTGATGGACATGTTCCCGCACACCGCCCACGTGGAGTCCATCGCCCTGTTCACGCGCAAGCGCAAATGAAGACGGGATATACGGACATCGTTCCCTACGTGACGCGTGACGGCTCGCTCATCCGCGAGCTGATGCATCCGACCGTGCACGGCAATGCCGCGCAGAGCCTGGCGGAAGCGGAAGTGGCGCCCGGCGGCGCGACCCACCTGCATCTGCACCGCGTGACAGAAGAGCTTTACCACGTGACCGCCGGTGAGGGCGTGATGGTGCTCGGCGATGAGTGCTTTCCCATCCGGGCAGGCGACACCGTGTGTATTCCGCCGGGCACGCCCCATTGCGTGGAGAACACGGGTCGCAGTGCCTTGAAGATCCTTTGCTGTTGCAGTCCCGCTTACACCCACGAAGACACCGTGCTGCTCTGAGCCGTCCAATCCATCCACGCCGAGTGTCTGGTTGAGAAGCTCCGTGACATTCTTGAACCGCGCATTGTCACGTAGGCGCTACGCGCCAACGTGACCTACGCAAGATGTGTTTTCCGTGGCGCGAAGCGCCTTTTGAGCGAGCGAAGCTCGCGTTCTTGAGGTCCCGTATGCCGCGCCGAGCACCGCAGTTCGAATCGGATTAGGCCCGCAGGGGGCGCGCCATGGATGGCGCGCCGTCCACACCGGGGCAGGATGCCCCGTCGTGGACCCCCGATTCGGACGAGGAGCGCAGGGGACCGCCCCGAAGGGGCGGCGCGGCATCCGGGCGGCCTTTCTTTTGGTGACTTGTCTTTGGCCGCGCAAAGAAAAGCCACTCGTCGAAGGGGGGCGAAACCCCCGTCAAAACAATCTTCGCGCGAAGCGCCTCCTTCGATTACCGCAAAGATGCCATTTCACTCGACCTGCAACACGAGCTTGCCCATCATCCCGCCCGCCTCGATCCGGCGATGCGCCTCGGCCGCCTGCGCGAGCGGCAACACGTTGCTGAGGTGAACGCGCAACTGGCCCTGTTCCACCAGTTCGGCACCCTTCGCGAGGATCTCGCCCTGATGCCGCAAGGCCGCCTGCCAGCCGAAGTACATGGGTGAGAGCATCAGTTCCAGGCTGGTGCGCTGGTTGCGCAGCCGCGGAATCTTCCAGTCCACGTCGGGGCCGGGCTGGAGCAGGGTGACGATGTCGCCGTACGGCCGTACCGCGGCGAAGCTGCGCTGGAACACCTCGCCGCCCACGGTATCGAAGGCCACGTCCGCGCCTTCGCCACCCGTGAGATGGAGCACCGCCTGTACGAAGTCCTTCTGGCGGTAATCGATTACATCTTCGGCGCCCAGTGCGCGCACGAAATCCGCTTTCTCCTTGCCGCCCACGGTGGTCATGACCCGGCAGCCCGCGGCCCTGGCGAGCTGGATGGCGACGTGGCCGACGCCGCCGGCGCCCGCGTGGATCAGCACGGTCCGGCCGGGCGCGAGCCCTGCGCGATCGTGGAGTGACTCCCAGGCGGTGATGAGCACCAGGGGCAGGGCGGCGGCCTCCTCGAAGGACAGCTGCGGCGGTTTGTGGGCGACGACCGCCTCATCCACCAGCGCCACCTGGGCATAGTTGCCGGGCTGTCCGCCGATGCCGCCGTGGCAGTAATACACCTCGTCACCGGGCCGAAAGCGCGTCACCTCCGCACCCACTGCCTCCACCACGCCGGCGCCGTCGCAGCCGAGCACGGCCGGCATGCGGTCCGGATAGTAAGTGCCGCGGGCGCGCAGCTTGGTGTCCACCGGGTTTACGCCCGCGGCACGCACACGGACGCGGAGTTGGCGGGGACCGGGGGCGCCCGGGTCGGGCAGTTCGGCCAGCTGCAACACCTCGGGCGCGCCCACGGCGGTCATCAACACGGCTTTCATCGGAGATGCTCCCTGTTGGTTGTTCTTTGGCGCCAAGCTTAATGCAGCTCTCACCGGCCCGTCGCCGTTCGGGCTATGATGCGCGGCCTATGGCCACGGAAATCGAACGCAAATTCCTCGTCATCAGCGACGCCTGGCGCGCCGCGGCCGCGCCCGGGATACGGTTCCGCCAGGGTTATCTCTCCGGCACCGGCAAGGCCTCCGTGCGCGTGCGCGTGGAGGGCCGGGAAGCGAACCTCAACATCAAGGGCGCGACCCTGGGCGTGCGCCGACGCGAGTTCGAGTATGCCATTCCCCTGGATGACGCCAACGAGATGCTAGATGAACTGTGCACGGGCGGCATCGTCGAAAAGACCCGCTTCCTCGTCCCCGTGGGCGGCCACACCTGGGAGGTGGACGTATTCGAGGGCGCCAATGCGGGCCTGGTGCTGGCGGAGATCGAGCTGGAGCACGAGGACGAGGCCTTCGAGAAACCGGCGTGGGTCGGCGCGGAGGTCTCGGACGACCGGCGCTATTACAACGTCTATCTGGCCGAGCATCCCTACACGACCTGGTGATGGGCGAGCGCATCATCCTCGTGAGCATCCCCGCGCAGCGGCTCCAGTTGCTGGAGGACGGGCGCGTGCTCATGGACGTGCCCGTGTCCACGGCCGCCAACGGTCCCGGCGAGTGCCGTGGCAGCCACTGCACGCCGCGGGGCTGGCACGTGGTGCGCGCCAGGATCGGCGCGGGCTGCGCACCGGGCACGGTGTTCGTGGGGCGGCGGCCTACCGGCGAGATATACGGCCCGGCGCTGCGCGAGCGCCATCCCGGACGCGACTGGATCCTCACGCGCATCCTGTGGCTTTCCGGCCTGGAGCCGGGCAGGAACCGCCTGGGCGAGGTGGACACCATGCGCCGCTACATCTACATCCACGGCTGTCCCGACGAGGAACCCGTGGGTGTGCCCCTGTCCCACGGCTGCGTGCGCATGCGCAACGACGACCTGATCGCCCTGTTCGACCAGGTGCCTGCCGGCACGCGCGTTTACATCGCCGACGATGAGGCCGGCTTGCCGGCCTGTTGAACGAAAGGAAGAACGGATGTCTCTCGGACCCGTGATGGTGGATCTGCGCGGCACGGCGCTGATGGACGACGAGCGCGAACTGCTCCGGCACCCCAACGTGGGCGGCGTCATCCTGTTCACGCGCAACTTCGAGTCGGCCGCGCAGATCGCGGAGCTCGTGCAGCAGATCCACGCCGTGCGCGAACCGCGCCTGCTGGTGTGCGTGGATCACGAGGGCGGGCGCGTACAGCGCTTTCGCAGCGGTTTCACGCGCCTGCCGCCGGCGCGGGTGTTCGGCCAGGTGTACGACCGCAATCCGCGCCGGGCGCGGCTGCTGGCCGAGGCCGCGGGCTGGGTGATGGCCAGCGAACTGCGCGCGGTGGGCGTGGATTTCAGTTTCGCGCCGGTGCTGGATCTGGACCGCGGCATCAGCACGGTTATCGGCGACCGCGCCTTTCACAGTAACCCGGAAGCGGTGGCCGATCTGGCCGGCGCCTACGTGCAGGGCATGCGCAAGGCGGGCATGGCCGCCACGGGCAAGCACTTTCCCGGCCACGGCGGCGTGGCGGCCGATTCGCACGTGGCGATCCCCGTGGACGAACGCGAGCTGTCGGTCATCCTGGAGGAGGACGTGCTGCCTTTCCGGCGCCTGTTCGCCGGCGGGCTCGCCGCCGTCATGCCGGCGCACGTCATCTATCCCCACGCCGACGCGCAGCCGGCCGGTTTCTCTGCCTTCTGGCTGCAGGAGGTGCTGCGCCGGCGCCTGGGTTTCCAGGGGCTCGTTTTCAGCGACGACCTGAGCATGGAAGGCGCCAGCGTGGCCGGCGACTACGTGGACCGCGCCGGGGCCGCCATGGCGGCGGGCTGCGACATGGTGCTGGTGTGCAACTGCCCGCAAGGGGCGGCGCAAGTGGTGGAGGGCCTGCGGCCCGGCAACGACCCCGTGGCCCACGCGCGCATGGCCCGCATGCACGGCCGCCACGGCATCACGCCGGAGGAACTGCACAGCGATCACCACTGGTACGAGGCCCGCGAGGCCATCGCTCGCCTGGCGGACGATCCCACCCAGGAACTGCATCTGGCCTGAGCGCCCGCCGGCGTGCAACCGCCCTGTCGTAAGGCCCTGCGCCGCGCCTGCCGCGCGCGGTCGAATGCGGTATCATGCGCGCACTTTTCGAAGAGGGTGCACCTATGCCCATCACCCCCGAACACGCGCTCGCCGTCTACCGTTCCGCGGACTGCCTGGCCACCGAGGCGCAGGTGAACGAGGCGCTTGCGCGCATGGCCCGCGAGATAGGCGAACGGCTCGCGGACAGCAATCCGCTGGTGCTGGTGGTGCTCACGGGCGCCCTGGTGCCGGCCGGCTGTTTGCTGCCCATGCTGGATTTCCCGCTCGAACTGGATTACGTCCACGCCACGCGCTATGCGGGCGCCACCGCCGGGGGGGAACTGTTCTGGATCGCCCACCCGCGCACGTCCATGACGGGGCGCAGCGTGCTCATCATCGACGACATCCTGGACGAGGGGCCCACGCTCAAGGCCATCATCGAGCACTGCCGCGCCGAAGGCGCCACCGAGGTGCTCTCGGCCGTGCTGGTGGAAAAGCGTCACGACCGCAAGAACGGCCTCAAGGCCGACTTCGTGGGCCTCGAAGTGGACGACCGTTATGTGTTCGGCTTCGGCATGGACTACAAGGGTTATTGGCGAAATGCCCCGGGCATCTACGCCGTTAAAGAAGACTGAACGTTTGGAAAGGAAAACGCGTGGCCAAGCTCGCGATCATCGGCGGTACCGGACTCACCTCCCTCACGGGACTGGAAATCACCAACCGGGAAGTGATGCACACCCCCTACGGTGAGCCCTCGGGCCCGCTGGTCCACGGCCGCTTTTCCGGCACCGACGTGGTATTCCTGCCGCGCCACGGTTCCGGCCACACCATCCCGCCCCACAAGGTGAACTACCGCGCCAACATCTGGGCGCTGAAGGAAGCGGGCGCGGACAAGGTCATCGCGGTGAACGCGGTAGGCGGCATCCGTGCCGACATGCTTCCGGGCCGCCTGGTGTTCCCCAACCAGATCATCGACTACACCTGGAACCGCGTGAACACGTATTTCGAGGAAGGGCTCGCCCACGTCACCCACGTGGACTTCACCCATCCCTACTGCGAGGAACTGCGACAGATGTTGATCCGCGGCGCCCGCGAAGCGCGACTCGACGCGGTAGACGAGGGCACCTACGGCGCCACCCAGGGCCCACGGCTGGAAACCTCCGCCGAGATCAACCGCATGGAGCGTGACGGCTGCCACCTGGTCGGCATGACCGGCATGCCCGAAGCGGCCCTCGCCCGCGAACTGAACCTGTGCTACGCCTGCTGCGCGGTGATAGCCAACATGGCCGCAGGCCGCGGTCCCGGCGAGATCACCATGGAGGAGATCGAGCAGAACCTCATTTCCGGCATGAACCAGGTGAAGACGCTGCTGGAATTCGTGCTGCCGGCGTTGCGCGGCTGAGAGCATCCATGTAGTCGCCCACGCCCGTGGGCGATTACATGCCGGCTCAAACACCGTGCGGAGTCGGCGGAACGGATGCGCCTACGGCGCCTCGCGTGGGGTGATGAGGACCACCGCCCCGAACAGCGGGTGATCCAGGTAATGCACTTCCTTGCTGCGCATGCGGCGTGATTCTTTCAGCCGGAACAACGGTTGCGGCGCCTGGAAGATGTCGCTTTCGCTGTCCGCGGCAACGTCCTCCGCGCGGCGATAGCGCAGGTCGGCTTCCACGTGCAGGTAACGGGACAGGATGACCCGCAGCGTGCCGTCCACGCTTCCCGCCGTTTCGCTCTTCCCCTCGATGCGCACCGGCACCGACTGGTTGCGGGCGAGCCCGGGCTGTACCCAGCCGAGGTGCAGAATGGGCTCCACGTCGGCCGCAGTCACCAGGCGCTCGTATTCCTGCTTCAGTTGCAGCGCCTCCGCGGGCAGGCGCCGGAACGGCTCGCCGGCGGTGGAAGGGGCGCCCAGCGTGCGGGCCTCCTCGTTTTCCTCGCGCAGCGAAAGCTCCGAGCGATCGGGCCACCGCTCACCCCCGATATCGGCCGAAGGCCGTGAGAATACAAGCACTTCCACGTCATACATGGGCGGCTTTTCGGCGGCGGGAAGGGGCAGGGCAAGGAGCAGGCCGGCGGCCAGGAACAGGCTTCGGAGCATGGCTTGGGACATAGCTGGACCGGGAAGGAACGACGGCGAATATTAACACCTTTCCCCGCCGCGAGTGCCTGAACGCCTGCCCGCTGGCCATATTGACAAGGTTACGGGCCTCGTTGATGCTTCCCCGTGTACGGGCATAGGGGGGCTCTTTCCAGCGCTCTATTCAGTACGGGTTGGGGGTGACGGCGCTGAGCTTCACCCGATGAGTGCCCCCGCGGGGGGCGGCGGCGTCAGAAGACGCGCGCAACATAGTTCCGGGAGTTTTTGAGCATGAAGACCATTTATGTAGGCAATCTGCCGTTCAGTGCGTCTGCGGACGACGTTCGAAACCTGTTCGCGCAGCACGGCAACGTGCAGTCCGTCAAGTTGGTGACTGATCGCGAAACCGGCCGCCCCCGCGGTTTCGGCTTCGTGGAGATGGATGCCAGCGGTGCTGATGCCGCGATCCGCGCCCTCGACAACACCAACTTCGGTGGGCGCAACCTGCGAGTAAACGAAGCGCAGGAGCGCAAGCCCGCCCCCCGCGCAAGCCAGCCCCGTCGTTGATCCCTGCGGACGTGGCCGCGCCCGCGGCCACGTCCGTTCTCCCCCTCGTCCCCTGTTTTCCCGCTCCCGGCAGTTCATGGCGCGCCAGCGTGACCTGCGTCGTTCGTAGGTCACGTTACGAAGCTACGTGACACTTCGGACCGCGCTGTGTCACGTAGGCGCTGCGCGCCAACGTGACCTACGACGGAATTGAGGGAACCGTAGGTCACGAAGCTACGTGACATTCCGGACCGTGCCGTGTCACGTAGGCGCTGCGCGCCAACGTGACCTACGACAGAATTGAGGGAACCGTAGGTCACGTTGCGAAGCTACGTGACACTTCGGACCGCGCTGTGTCACGTAGGCGCTGCGCGCCAACGTGACCTACGACGGAATCGAGGGAACCGTAGGTCACGTTGCGAAGCTACGTGACATTCCGGACCGTGCCGTGTCACGTAGGCGCTGCGCGCCAACGTGACCTACGACGGAATCGAGGGAACCGTAGGTCACGAAGCTACGTGACATTCCGGACCGCGCTGTGTCACGTAGGCGCTGCGCGCCAACGTGACCTACGGGTGCCGGACTCCGTGTGCTCGCGCAGATTACGAGAGCGCGGAAAGAAGCTCTTCGACGGCCTCCACGCGCTTGCTGAAATCCGGCAGTTCGCGCGTGACCCGCAGCCGTTCCTGTCCGTCCAGTTTGTAGATCTTCGGCTTCGTCTGGATGAGCCGGATGATCTTCATGGGGTCGACGTTCGGCTTTTCCTCGAAGATGAAGCGGCCGCCCAGCTTGCCCAGTTCGATCTTGCGAATGCCGAGCGGTGAGGCGCGCAGCTTGAGTTCGGTGATGCGGAACAGGTTCTTGGTCTGTTCCGGCAGCAGCCCGAAGCGATCGATCATCTCCACTTGCAGTTCCCGCAGTTCGTCCTCGCTCCGGGCGCTGGCGATGCGCTTGTACATGGTCAGGCGTGCATGCACGTCGGGCAGGTAGTCGTCCGGGATGAGCGCGGGCGCCTGCAGGTCGATCTCGGTGCCGTGACTGAGCGGCTTGTCGAGGTGAGGCTCACGGCCTTCCTTGAGCGCCTGCACGGCGCGTTCGAGCAACTCCACGTACAGTGTGTAGCCGATCTCCTGCATCTGGCCGCTCTGTTCCTCACCCAGCAACTCGCCGGCGCCGCGGATCTCCAGATCGTGGGTGGCGAGGGTGAAGCCGGTGCCAAGTTCCTCGATGGACTCGATGGCCTCCAGGCGCCGGAGCGCATCCTGCGTCATGAGGTTGCGCGGCGGGATCACCAGATAGGCGTAGGCACGATGGTGGGAACGGCCCACGCGGCCGCGCAACTGGTAGAGCTGGGCGAGGCCGAAGCGATCGGCGCGGTGGATGATGATGGTGTTCGCCGAAGGGATGTCGATGCCGGTTTCGATGATGGTGGTGCACACCAGCAGGTTGAAGCGCTGGTGGTAGAAATCGGTCATCACCCGCTCGAGGTCGCGTTCGCGCATCTGGCCGTGGGCGACGCGCACCGTGGCCTCGGGGACCAGCTCGCCGATGTCGCGCGCCATCTTCTCGATGGTGTCCACGTCGTTGTGCAGGAAATAGATCTGCCCGCCGCGCTTGATCTCGCGCAGGCAGGCCTCGCGGATGAGGCCGGGATTCCACTCGCTCACGAAGGTCTTCACCGCCACGCGGCGCGCGGGCGGCGTGGCGATCACGGAGAGGTCGCGCAGGCCCGAGATGGCCATGTTGAGGGTGCGCGGGATGGGCGTGGCGGTGAGGGTGAGCACGTCCACTTCGGCGCGCAGCGCCTTGAAGCGATCCTTCTGGCGCACACCGAAGCGGTGCTCCTCGTCGATGATCACGAGGCCGAGGCGCTTGTACTTCACATCCGGCTGGAGCAGCTTGTGGGTGCCGATGACCACATCCGCGGTGCCTGCCTCCAGGCCCTTCAGCACCTGGTCCTGTTCCTTCTTGGTACGAAAACGCGAGAGGTTCTCGATGCGCACCGGCCAGTCGGCGAAACGATCGCGGAAGTTCTCGAAGTGCTGCTGGGCGAGCAGGGTGGTGGGCACCAGCACGGCCACCTGCTTGCCGGCGAAGACGGCCACGGCGGTGGCGCGCAGCGCCACTTCCGTCTTGCCGAAACCCACGTCGCCGCACACCAGGCGGTCCATGGGATTGTTCGAGGCCATGTCGTTCAGCACGGCATCGATGGCATCCTGCTGATCGGGCGTGGTTTCGAACGGGAAAGTGGCCGCGAACGCGGCGTAGGCAGCGCGGTCGATGGCGTAGGAAAAGCCCTGGCGCGCCGCACGGCGTGCGTACAGGTCGAGCAGTTCCGCGGCCACGTCGCGCACGCGTTCGCTGGCACGGCGTTTGGCACGTTCCCATTGCCCCGAACCCAGCTTGTGCAGCGGCGTGCTCTCGGGCGCCGCGCCCGTGTAGCGGCTGATGAGGTGCAGCGAAGCGACCGGTACGTACAGCTTGTCGCCGTCGGCGTATTCGAGGGTGAGGAACTCCGCCTCGATGTCGCCCACGTGCAGCTTTTGCAGGCCGAGATAGCGGCCCACGCCGTGGTCCTCGTGCACCACCGGGCTGCCGATCTGCAACTCGGCCAGGCTGCGCACCACCGCGTCCGCATCGCGCACACGGGCCTTCTGGCGCCGGCGGCGCTGCATGACCTGCTCGCCGTACAACTGGGTCTCCGCGATGACCGCGAGGTGCGGCTCCGTGGCGACCAGCCCGTTCTCCAGCGGCGCGACCACCAGGCCGATGCGCGTGTCGCCATGCAGGAATCCCGCGAAGTCGTCGCACGGTGCGGGGTGGATGTCCGCCCCGCGCAGGATCTCCAGCAGGGCTTCGCGGCGGCCCGGTGACTCGGCGGCGAACAGGATGCGCCCGCCGAAATCGTCCACGAAGGCGCGCAGCGCGGCAGAGGGGCGTTCCGCACGCGCGTCCAGGGTGAGGCGCGGCGGCGCCTCGGTGGCGAAGTTGATGACCTCCGGGGCCGCGGGCAGCTCGAAGCGCTGCATGTCGGTGCGCGGGAAGCGCTTGAGGCAGCCGAAGGCCTCGTTCACCTCCAGGAACACGCGCCGGGGCGGAAGCAGGGGCCGCGAGGGGTCCAGGCGGCCCAGTTCGAAGCGTTCGCCGGCCTCGCGCCAGAAGCCCTCCACGGCATCGTTCACCCCCTCGGTGGTGAACAGCAGGGTGTTCTCCGGCAGGTAGTCCACCAGGGTGTGGGTGTGTTCGAAGAACAGCGGGATGTAGTACTCGATGCCGGGCGGCGCGAGGCCGTTGCTGACGTCGCGGTAGATGACGCTGGCCTTGGGATCCCCTTCGAAGGCCTCGCGATAGGCCTGGCGGAAGTGCCGGATGGCCTCGTCGTGCAGGGGGAACTCGCGCGCCGGCAGCAGCCGCACGCGCTCCACCTTCTCCAGGGAGCGCTGGCTCTCCGGGTCGAAGGTGCGGATGCTTTCCACCTCTTCGTCGAACAGCTCGATGCGATAGGGCAGGGCCGCGCCCATGGGAAACAGATCGATGAGGCTGCCGCGCACGGTGAATTCACCATGCTCCATCACCTGCGAGACGTACTGGTAACCGCTGCGCTCCAGCCGGGTGCGCATGGCCTCCAAATCGAGGCGCTGGCCCAGGTCCAGCACCAGGCTGCTGCCTTCGATGTATTCGCGCGGCGCGAGGCGCTGCATGAGCGTGGCCACCGGCAGCACCAGGATGCCGCGGGTGAGGGTCGGCAGGCGGTAGAGGGTGGCGATGCGCTCGGAGACGATGTCCTGGTGCGGGGAAAACATGTCGTACGGCAGCGTTTCCCAGTCGGGGAAGTGCAGCACGGGCAGGTCGTCGCGATGACCGACGAAAAAGCGGAGCTCATCTTCCAGGCGCGCCGCCGTGGGCGTGTCGGCGGTGACGACGAGCAGCAGGCCGTGATAGGCGTCCGCCGCGGCGGTGAGCGCCAGGCCCAGGCTGCTGCCGTACAGGCGTCCCCAGGTGCGGCGCTCGCCAGTGCGGGTGGCGAAGCGCGGGTGCAGGGGCGAGGTGTAGTTCTCCATGGAGGGGCTGGAAGGTGGCAAAGCGGCGTAGTTTAGCATCGGCTTCGGCGGGCGCGGGCTTCGGCGGAAGCTGCGCGGGGGGAGGGCTCCCGTCAAGGCTTGGACCGCGCAGCGGGCGGCGTGTTGCCCTCCAGGGCCGGTGGTACGTGAATTGCTACTGATCCCCGACTGTTTGACCACCGTTCCTCGGGAGGAGATTCAATGGCACATGTAGTCATCATCGGCGCCAGTACCGGCGGCCTGCCGGCGGCGTATGACGTGCGCGCCGCGTTGGGCAAGGGGCATGACGTGACCGTCATCGCCAGTTCGGACACCTTCAGCTTCGTACCCTCGAACCCCTGGATTGCGGTGGGCTGGCGTACCCGCCAGGACACCTGCTTTCCCCTCGAGCCCTACCTGACCCGCCAGAACATCAAGCTGATCCCCCGCCCCGCGGTGGAGATCAAGCCCGACGAGAACAAGGTGGTAGTGGACGGCGGCGAAGTGGTGAATTACGACTACCTGATCATCGCCACCGGGCCCAAGCTGGCCTTCGAAGAGGTTCCGGGCCTCGGACCCCACGGCGGTCACACCCACTCGGTGTGCACCATCGATCACGCCGAGAAGGCGTGGGCCGGTTGGCAGGAGTTCGTGAAGGACCCGGGCCCCATCGTGGTGGGCGCCACCCAGGGCGCCTCCTGCTTCGGCCCTGCTTACGAGACGGCCTTCATCTTCGACACTGACCTGCGTCGCCGCAAGATCCGCGACAAGGTGAAGATGACCTTCGTCACCTCCGAGCCCTACATCGGCCATCTGGGCCTGGGCGGCGTGGGCGATTCCAAGGGCATGCTCGAATCCGAGCTGCGCCAGCACCACATCCAGTGGATCTGCAATGCCAAGGTCACCAAGGTCGAGCCCGGCAAGATGTTCGTGGCCGAGCACAACGACAAGGGTGAGGTGATCAAGGAGCACGAGCTCCCCTTCAAGTTCAACGTGATGATCCCGGCCTTCAAGGGCGTGGACGCGGTGATGAAGGTGGGCGAGGACCTGGTGAACCCCCGCGGTTTCGTCAAGGTGAACGAGTACCAGCAGAACCCCAAGTGGCAGAACATCTACTCCGTGGGCGTATGCATCGCCATCCCGCCGGTGGAGGCCACGCCGGTGCCCACCGGTACGCCCAAGACGGGCTACATGATCGAATCCATGGTCGCGGCCGCGGCACACAACATCAAGAACGCCATCGAAGGCAAGGCGCCGGACCAGAAGGGCACCTGGAACGCCATCTGCCTGGCCGACCTGGGCGACACGGGCGTCGCCTTCGTGGCCATGCCCCAGATCCCGCCCCGGAATCTGTCCTGGATGAAGAAGGGCAAGTGGGTGCACATGGCCAAGGTGGCATTCGAAAAATACTTCATCAACAAGATGAAGAAGGGGTCCAACGATCCGCTCTACGAGAAGTACATCCTCAAGGCCCTGGGCATCGACAAGCTCAAATAAGCCCAGTCGAGAAGGGAAGAAACGGGGGCCGCGGCCCCCGTTTCTTTTTGCTTTACAGGCCCGGAGGGGCGTGGCAGCATGACGCGGTCATGACACCAGTGTCATGGATGTCATAAAAATAATAACGACAACACCACCGGATGCATTGCCAATGGGGGGAGCCATGGAACCTTCAGGGGGAAAGCCGTCGTGCGAACAGATCATCAACATTTTCCCCGATCCGTTCGTCGTCATTAATCGCGAATATCACATCGTCGCCGCCAACGAGAGTTATCTGAAGCACTACGGTTACCCCGACGTGTCCGCGGTGGTCGGTCGGCCGTGCTACGAGATCTCCCATCACTCCGGGGTGCCGTGCAGCCAGAACGGCGAGCACTGTCCGCTCGAGATCGTGTTCGAGACCGGTCAGCCCACGCAGGTGATGCACGTGCATTACCGCGGCGGTGCGGAAGAGTTTTGCCAGCTGCACGCCACCCCGCTGCTGGATGCCCAGGGCAAGGTGCTCTACGTGGGGGAGACCATCTACCCGGTGAGCCGACCGACGGAAGACCGGATCCTGGTCGGGCGTTCCCGGCCCATGCTGCGCATGATCAGCCTGTTGCAGCGTGTGGCGCCCACGCCGACCACGGTGTTGCTGCAGGGGGAGAGCGGCGTGGGCAAGGAATGCGTGGCCCAGTACATCCACCAATACTCCAACCGCTCGCGCCTGCCCTTCGTCATCGTGGACTGCGGGACCTTGGGCGAGAATCTCATCGAAAGCGAGCTGTTCGGTCATGAGAAGGGCGCATTCACCGGCGCCGCCGGGCGCAAGAAGGGCCTGTTTGAAGCGGCGCACGGCGGCACGCTGTTCATCGACGAGATCGCCGAGTTACCTTTGCCGCTGCAGACCAAGCTGCTGCGCGTGCTGGAAACCGGCACCATCCGCCGCATCGGCGGCACCGAATACCTGAATGTGGACGTACGGGTGATCACGGCCACCAACCGCAATCTCCAGGCCATGGTGGAGCGCGGCGAATTCCGCCAGGACCTGTATTACCGGCTGTCGGCGTTTCCCGTGACCATTCCCTCCCTGCGCGAACGGCCTGACGACATCCAGGCCCTTGCGGAGCACTTCCTGTCACGCATCGAAGACGGCGATCGCCACCTGCCGCTGTCACCGGAAGTTATCGAAACCCTGATGAGCCACGACTATCCCGGCAACGTGCGCGAGCTTCGCAACGTGCTCGAGCGCGCGGCCATCCTCGCCTATGGCCAGGTCATGTGTCCGGAGCACGTGGTGTTCGAGAGTGCACGCAAACCGCGCGAGCACGTGGATGAAGCGAGGCCGCACAGCCTGGGCGACCTGCCTGCGCGTCGCCGCCGGCTCATCGAGCGGCGCGGCGGACGGTTCTCCGACGACGAGATCATCGCCGCGCTGCAGCGCTGCGACGGCCACCGTGCCCGCGCGGCCAATCTGCTGGGTGTCAGCGAACGCACCCTCTACCGCTACGTACAACGCCTGCGCACGCAACTGCCGCCGGAACTGACGGCGCAATTCCCGGAGGAGTGAAGAAGAGAGTAACCACGGGGGACACGGGGATCACGGGGGACATGCAGTGTGCCGACGCTTGCAGTGCGCACACGCGGGCTGCGACAACCCAAGCATGCCAACACGATCGCAGCGCGAGGCCGCTGCTCGGAAAATGGATTTCCCCGTGTTCCCCGTGTTCCCCGTGTTCCCCGTGTCCCCCCCGTGGTTAATGCTTTTTTCTTCTTCCCAGGTGCCATGCGCGGGAGAACAAAAAAAGGGCGGCCGATTGGCCGCCCTTTTTCGTCTTGCGACGGTTGTCTTACGGCTTGACCACCGTGAAGCCCAGGTTTTCCCAGCTCTGCATGCCGCCGCGGTACCACTTGATCTTCTCCGCGGGGTAGCCGAAGCGCAGCAGGGTCTTGATGTTGGTGGGGGACTGTCCGCACCACATGCCGTTGCAGAACATCACCAGGGTCTTGGCGTTGGAGAAGTCCCACAGGCCTTCCTGGTTCTTGGCGCCGAATTCCTTCTCCATGATCTCGGCGATGTCCAGCGGGCTGGCGCCGCTGCCCGGGTTCAGCTTGTTCCAGGGCAGGTTCTTGGCGCCGGGGATGGTGCCCTTCTCGACCCAGTCAGGGGTGCGCGAGTCCACCACCAGGATGGAGTTGTCGCCGTCGCTCATCTTCTTCAGGTAGTGCAGCAGTTCCACTTCGCCGATGGTTTCCACGCCCGGAGCGAGCTGCGCCGGCTGGATGCAGAAGGGCGGGCACTTGCGCGAGGTCTTGGCGAAGGCCGCGTTGACGACGGCGTTCTCGTCCTGGTTGCGGATGATGGTGGTCTTCTTGCCGGCGTGCATCACGTCCACCGAGCCCAGTTCCGGGGTGATGGAAACGGCGGGCTTGACGGCGGCGGTGCTGGCACCGTTGCTGGCGCAGCCGCTGGCGATGCCGAGCGCGGCCAGGGCCAGGAACGCGGTAACGATCTTGGTCTTCTTCATAGCTGTTTCCTTTGATTCAGGATGCGTGCGGGTCCGTTACGGCTTGACGGTGGTCAGGCCCAGGTTTTCCCAGTCCTGCATGCCGCCGCGATACCACTTGATCTTGTTCGCGGGGTAGCCGAACTTCAGCAGGGTCTTGATGTTGGTGGGGGACTGACCGCACCACATGCCGTTGCAGAACATGACCAGGGTCTTGGCGTTGGAGAAGTCCCACAGGCCTTCCTGATTCTTGGCGCCGAACTCCTTTTCCATGATGTCGGCGATGTCGAAGGGGCTGGCGCCGCTGCTGGGGTTCAGCCTGTTCCAGGCGATGTTCTTGGCGCCGGGGATGGTGCCCTTCTCGACCCAGTCGGGGGTGCGGGAATCCACCACCAGGATGGAGTTGTCGCCGTCGCTCATCTTCTTCAGGTAGTGGACCATCTCCACTTCACCGATGGTCTCCACGCCGGGAGCGATCTGGCCCGGCTGGATGCAGAAGGGCGGGCACTTGCGCGAGGTCTTGGCGAAAGCCGCGTTCACGACGGCGTTTTCGTCCTGATTGCGCATGATGGTGGTCTTCTTGCCCCCGTGCATCACGTCCACGGAAGCGATCTCCGGGGTGATCTTGACGGCGAGATCGGCGGCGAGCACCGCGCCCGGCAGGGCGAGGCAGGCCATCAGCGCCGTCGAGGTGATCAGCTTGCTGAGCTTCATGTAGGAGTCTCCTTGGTGTGAAACAAACGCGTTGTCGTTTTATTTTGGTGGCCCGAAGGCCGCATTCCCCGCCCGCGCGCCTGCGCGCGGGCTGGAATTCTTAGCAATCCGGTTCTTCGCCGCCCTTTGCGGAATCGTCGGAGCCGGACCCGCCCTGTGAGGTGCTGGAATCAGGGGCCGGTGCGGCGTCGTTCGCGAGAACGGCCCCATGGGCGAGGAACAGGATGAGGGAAAGCAGGGTGACGCCGAGTGTCTTCATAACTCCTCCGAGGGGCTTCTATGGCCCCGATTTCTAGTCTTGGGCGAAGCGCCGCAACGCTTCGGCCTGCGGGGAAAATTGCAATGCACATGCCACGTTAGAGAACCCTGATATTTATTCCCTATGGGATAGTATCGTTCCCTCTTTTTCCCGCCTCAGGCAAGTGCATTGACTTCACACCTCTCTGAGGCGCCATGTCAAGCATGACAGACCTGATTATAGTGACAGATCTGCTCTGTCATGCCGCGGCCACCACCCGGTTGCGACCGGTGGACTTGGCGGCATACAGGGCCTCGTCGGCCCTCTTCACCAGCTCGGAAGCGCAGTGGACCTGGGGGTCGGGGTAGGCCGCCAATCCCACACTGGTTGTAAGGCGTAGATCAGGGTAGTCGGGAAGACTGGCCGACTCCACCGCAGCCCGGATCTTGTCGGCCACGGCCAGGGCATCGGCATGGGAGGTGTGGGGGAGCAGCACCAGGAACTCTTCGCCGCCATAGCGGCCGATCACGTCCACTTCGCGCAGGTTCCTGCGGATGACCTGGGCGGTGAGACGCAGAACCTCGTCGCCCACGGGATGGCCGAGGCGATCGTTGACGCGCTTGAAGTGATCCAGATCGAGCAGGAGCACGGCCAGGGGGGCATGGTAGCGCTGCGCTGCGGCAAACTCCTCGTTCAGGCGCTGGGTCAGGTAGCGGCGGTTGTAGACCTGGGTGAGCTCGTCGGTGATGGACAGGCGCTCCACCTTCTCATGGGTGAAGGCATTCTCCAGGACGATGGCGATCTGGTTGGTAGCGTATTCGAGCGTGCCGATTTCCTCGGTGCGGAAGCGGTTCAACGTGCCGAGCATGAGCAGCCCGAGGAGTTCGTCGCGATAGACGATGGGGAAGAACGCCATCTCGTTGGGGAGCGCCTGCGCCACGCCGAAATTGACCACGACACGGAATTCGTCGGAGGGTTGCTGCACGTGAATGGGGTGGCGCTGGAGGGCGGCTTCCCCGGGCAGACCCTCACCCAGGCCCAGCGGGACCATGTCCTCCGTGCGCAAGCCATAGGCGACGAAGGGTGTCAGGCTCACGTCGGTGTCGTCCCGCGTGGCGAGGTAAATGGCGCCCACGTGGGCGCCGGTAAGTTCGATCAGCTTGTCCAGCGCGCGGCGCAGGAGTTCTTTCGGCTTGCGGCTGGAGATGAGCAAAGAAGCGAGGGAGTTGAAGCTTTCCACGCGCTGCTGATGCTCCTGCACCGCGCTCGCCATGCGGTTGAAGCCTTCGCCCATGCCCTCGAATTCGTCCTTGGTACGGATGTCGGTGCGCACGTCCAGATTGCCGGCGGCGAAGCTGTCCATGGCGCGGATGATGGCGCGCATGGGCGTCATGGTGTCGCGGTAGGCGAGGAAGGCGATGATCAGCGACAGGGCCATGCCCACGCCGATGAACAGATAGATGTAGCGTGTGTTCTCCGCGATGAGCGCGTCGATGCTCGAACCGCGCACGCCGATGGACAGGGCGCCGATGGGCACGCCTTCCAGGTTCAGGATGGGTTCGGAGATGACGAAGCTGGGGATGCCGTTGATGAGTGTCTGGCCCCGGAAGACTTCGCCTTGTTGAATGGCGCGGTTCAGTGACATGGGGGCGAGCAGCCCGGTGGCCCAGATGTTGTTGGGCTGGTTGGAGGCGGAGATCACCCGCGATTCCTGGATGACGGACGCGAACAGGGCCGCCTCGATGCTCAGGTAGTCGTGAATGGCGTTGGGCAGCCAGTTGTCATTGTTGAGCAACACGATCCCGACCAGTGCGCCGACCGGTCGCCCGTTCCGGCGCGCGGGGACCACCACGGTCTGGGTGAGCACCAGGGTTTCGAGGTTGCTGTGTTCGAGCGGGTTTTCCTGGATGAACAAGTCATTGTGCAGGAGTTCTGCGGATATCACCGGCTTGTCCAGGGCGAGGGCCTGCGCCACGGTGTTGTTCAGGAGTTGCACCTCACCCACCGGTCCATGGCGGCGTGCGATCACGCGCTGGTCCGGATCGAGCACCAGCCACACGTCGGCATAGGGATGCAGGGCCGCATGCCGGTTCAGCAGCGCCACCATGGTCTCGCGGTCCTGGCGCGCCATGGCCTCCTGGACGGAAGGCGTGGCGGCCGAGTGGAGCAGGGCGTCGCGCAGGCTGTTGCTGCGCTCGTGGAACACGCGCCAGGCGCCGCGCAGATTGGATTCGAGCCCGTTGAGGGTTTCCCTTTCCAACGCATCCCGCAGGGCCGAGCCGGTGAGGGCCAGCAGGCCGAGCATGGGAATGAACACCACCAGCGCAAAGGCGATGAGCGTCTTCCAGCCCATCGAAAGATAAAAGCGCTGCGGTCCCCAGGCGACGCGAAAGACCTCGCCTTGCCTCGCCATCTTCTTGGCAGGTGTGAGCATGTCCAGCTCTCGTTGTTGTTTGGGAGATGTTAGTCGGCAATCCGGGCATGCTACTTGATTTGGATCATGCACGGGAAAAAACGGCGCACCTCGAATGGGTGCGCCACAAGACACCACAGAATGGAGGAGGAGCACTCAGCTCCTTCATGCCCGTCCTAGCAACCGTCGTGCCAGCGCGGAAACGACGAAGAAACACGCTGCGGCAGGCGTTGCCTGGTGCCACTTCCTGTCATGTGTTGGTAGTGGCATGACGAATGGCAGAGATGGACAGCCGGAGCCAGGGTGCGTGATGTACACCCAAGGGCAACTGATGGTCAGTGCCGGGCGTAACCGCGACCGTGGTCAGGCGTCGAAGTAACGCTTCAATGACTGGCCATCGACGATCTGGATACGGCCGCGCAGAAGCCGGACGAATCCTCGTCGTTCGAAATCCTTCAACTGTCGGCTGACGACCTCGCGTGCCGTCCCAAGCTCGGCGGCCAGGGCCTGATGGGTGGTCTCCACTTCATCGGCCCCGCCGGCGAGTTCCAGCAGGCGTGCGGCGAGGCGGCCGTCGATGCGCCCGAAAGCGACCTCTTCCACCAGCAGGATGAGATCGCTCAGGCGTTCGCCGTAGGCGGTGAACACGAAGCGGCGGAAGCCGGGGGATTGATCCAGGGCGCGCAGAAAGGTCGCCATGGGCACGACGGCTGCGACCACTTCCGTTTCAGCCACGCCCTCCGCGGGATAGCGCTCGCGCGCGAGCAGACAGGAGGTGGTGAGCACGCAGGCGTCGCCGCCTTCGAGGCGATACAAGGTGATCTCGCGGCCGTTTTCCGCCAGTTTCTGCACCCGCACCGAGCCGTCGAGCACCAGCAGATAGTTCTCGCAGGCGTCGCCGGCGCGGAAGGCGACGGCGCCCGCGGGCAACGCCAGCACGCGCGCGGCATTGCGCAGCTCCATCCATGCGGGGTCATCCAGCGCCGCCAGCGCCGGGAAGCGCAGCCACCAATCGTGCGTGAAGCTCATGCCTCGCTTGCCGTGAAGCGCGCGGCCAGGTCGCGGCGGCGCTCGTAGGCCTCGCGCGCGATGGCCATGTCCTCGAGGAAGTACGGGAGTTCGTGGAGCATGAGCGCCTGCGGCCCATCCACCAGCGCCTTGCCGGGCTGCGGGTGGAAATCCACCAGGATCATGTTGGCGCCGGCGATCACCGCCTGTGCGGCCACCTGGAAGACGTCGAGGATGCCGTCGGGACCGCGTTCACGCGTGCCCACCGAGTGGGAGGGATCGATGCACACCGGCATGCGCGTGAGGCGCTTGACCACCGGCACATGGGCGAAGTCCACGAAGTTGCGGTGCGGGTCGCCCATGTTGGTCTTCATGCCGCGCAGCCCGAACACCACGCGCGTGTTGCCTTCCGAGGCCAGGTACTCGGCTGCGTGCAGGGATTCGTCCAGGGTGATGCCGAAGCCGCGCTTGAGCAGCACCGGGAATTCGCGCTGGCGGCCCACCGCCTTGAGCAGTTCGAAATTCTGGGTGTTGCGCGTGCCAATCTGCAGCATGACACCGGTGGGACTGCCGGTGCGGCGCAGCGCCTCGCTGATCTCGTCCACGTGTTTTTCGTGGGTGACCTCCATGGCGATGACCTTCATGCCGTACTTGCCGGCCAGTTCGAACACGTAGGGCAGGCAGGCGGCGCCGTGGCCCTGGAAGGCGTAGGGACTGGTGCGCGGCTTGTAGGCGCCCATGCGCGTGCACACCTGGCCATGGTCGCGCAGGGTGCGCATCATGATCTCCACGTGCTCGGGCGTGTCCACGGCGCACAGGCCGGCGAAGATGTTCAGGTTGTCCTGGCTGAACTGGACCCCGTTGTATTCGAAGCCGGTGGCGCGATGGTCGTTCTTGTGGCGGCCGAGCACGCGATAGGGCTCGGACACGCGCACCACCCGCTCCACGCCAGCGAGGGCTTCCATGTCCGAGGTACTGAGGGCACTGGTTTCGCCGATGAGGTACAGCTCGGTGAGCACCTGCTGGGAGCCGCGCTCTTCGTGCACGCGCACCTGCACGCGCGGGATGTTGGCAAGATAGCCCATGATGGCCCCGAACTCGGCACTGCTGCGATCGAGGTTGGGCTTGAGGATGATGATCATGGGAGGGCCTTTCGCTTGCGAATTGCCGCGATTATTCCAGAACCTTTGGTCAGGCGTCAGTGGTCGCGGTAACGCTTCAGCAGATCGCCGTAGTCGTCGATGCGCCGGTCGCGCAGGAAGGGCCAGATGCGCCGCACCTGTTCGCTGCGGGCGAGGTCGACCTCGGCCATGAGCACCTGCTCGGCGTCCACCGGCGCCTCGGCCAGCAACTCGCCCTGCGGACCTGCCACGAAGCTGGTGCCCCAGAACTGGATGCCGCCGGCGTCCGCCAGCGGGCTGGGCTCGAAGCCCGTACGGTTGCACGACAGCACCGGCAGGCCGTTGGCCACGGCGTGGGCGCGCTGGATGGTCACCCAGGCATCGCGCTGGCGTGCCTTTTCCGCCGCGTCGTCGGCCGGGTCCCAGCCGATGGCGGTGGGGTAGAGCAGCAGTTCGGCGCCGGCGAGGGCCATGAGGCGCGCGGCCTCCGGGTACCACTGATCCCAGCACACCAGCACGCCCAGGCGACCCACCGAGGTATCGATGGGCGTGAAACCCAGGTCGCCGGGGGTGAAGTAGAACTTCTCGTAGAAGCCCGGATCGTCCGGGATGTGCATCTTGCGATAGCGCCCGGCGAGGCGGCCGTCCCGCTCCAGCACCACGGCCGTGTTGTGATACAGCCCCGGCGCGCGACGCTCGAACAGGGAGGCGACGATGACCACGCCCAGTTCCCTGGCCACGGCGCCCAGCTCGTCGCTGGTCGGGCCGGGGATGGATTCGGCCTGATCGAAGCGTGCGGTATCCTCCGACTGGCAGAAGTACACGCCCGTATGCAGTTCCTGCAGCAGCACCAGCTGCGCGCCCCGGCGCGCCGCCTCGCGGATGCCGGCGATGGTCTTGTCCAGGTTGGCGCGCCGATCCTCGCTGCAGGCGTGCTGCACCAGTCCGACGATGAGCTTGCGTTCTTTCACCTTGATGAACTCCTGAGCCAAAGGCCAAAACAGAGACACGGAGACCGGGAGAGCGCGAAGGAGTTCCCGTGTTGACTCGCTGTGTCTCTGCGCCTCTGTGTTGTGCTGTCAGTTCTCAGGCCACCACGCCCGCCGGGAGCTGCATGGTGATGCAATGCAGGCTGCCGTACTGGCGGATGAGGGGGCTGCAGTCGATGCCGATGACCTCGCGCTGCGGGAAGCAGCCGCGCAGGCGCTCCAGCACCAGGGCGTCCACCACGTCGTTGTAGGTGGGCACCAGCACGGCGCCGTTGATGATGAGGAAATTGGCGTGCGTGGCCGGCAGCCTCCGGCCGTCGTCGCTGTAATGCGGATTGGGCAGCGGCAGCGGCACCAGCTTGTAGGGTCGCCCCTCGGCGGTGCGGAACATGCGCAACTCCGCTTCCATGGCCCGCAGCGGCTCGTAGTGGGGATCCATGCGGTTTTCGCAGGTGACGTAGGCGATGGTCTCGGGATCGCAGAAGCGTGCGAGGGTGTCGATGTGACCGTCGGTATCGTCGCCTTCCAGCTGACCATGTTCCAGCCACAGCACGCGCGGGGTGCCGAACAGGCGCGCGAACAACGCGTCCAGCTGCTCGCGATCGTACTGCGGGTTGCGCTCGGGCGAGAGCTGGCAATGGGCTGTGGTCATGAGCGTGCCGAGCCCGTCGCTCTCGATGCCGCCGCCTTCGAGAACCAGATCGATGCTCTCCAGGGGCGTGTCGCCGAAGGCCCCGGCGTCATGCAAGCGGCGCGTGATGGCGTCGTCCAGGTCGTGGCGGTACTTGTTGCCCCAGCCGTTGAAGCGGAAGTCGAGGATGGCCGGACGCCCGTCACGCAGCACGGTGATGGGACCGTGATCGCGCGCCCAGGTGTCGTTGGAAGGCGCGAGGTGCAGGCGCGTGCGGGACAGAGCCACACCTGCGTTCACCAGCCGATGGCGTACGTGCTCGCGATGGAACTCGTCATGGCAGGCAATTACCAGACGCTCGCGGCGGGTGACTGCGCGCGCGATGGCGACGTAAACGGGTTCGACCTCGGCGAGGATGTCGCGCCAGTCGCTGTGCTCGTGCGGCCAGGTGAGCATGACGCCGCTCTGCGGCGCCCACTCGGCGGGCAGGATCTGCCCGGATGGAAATGCGTTCATGGTGTGGGACGGATGGAACAGACGGAGAAAAGGAAAGGTTCAGGGGCGCGCAGGCACCGTGTGGATGACGTACCGGCCTTCGAAGTAAACGGTATAATCCGCGTACACCCAGCGCGTGATGGGCGGTTCGCCCACAGGCGCGAGCTTCTCCAGAGGCGCGCCGAAGCGGCTTTCCACGGCCTGCATGCTCATGCCGCGCAGCGGCAGCGACGGAGTCTCCGCGTCGGTGCCAGACGCCTGAGGCGCTTCGTCGGGCGCAGCCGGCGCCTCTTCCATGTTGCCTTCGTCCGCCGGTGCTGCGTCATACGGCACGTCGGATTCCATGGCGCGCTCGTCGGCGGGGATCTGCAGGGTCTCGGCGTTCGCCGTGCCGCAAATGGCCAACGCGGCGGCGACGAGGGCGGCTCGGATGCGCATGAACTTGGCTCCCTGTTTTCGGTCCACCGAAATATACTTCAACCCCCGGTCGGCGGGCAAAACCTTTTCTGCCGCGACTACTTAGAGTGTTTCATGGAAACCGCGCGCGACCTCTTCTCCTATCGAAAATTCTGGGCCTCGCGGCTGCTGCCTGCGCCCGTGCTGCCCATGTCGCGCGCCGAAATGGAGGCGCTGGGCTGGGACAGTTGCGACGTGATCCTCGTCACCGGCGACGCCTACGTGGACCACCCGAGCTTCGGCATGGCCCTGGTGGGGCGGTTGCTGGAGTCGCAGGGTTTTCGCGTGGGGATCATCGCCCAGCCCGACTGGCATTCGCCCGAGGCGTTCAAGGCGCTGGGGCGTCCCAACCTGTTTTTCGGCGTCACGGCGGGGAACATGGACTCCATGGTGAACCGCTACACGGCCGACCGGAAGATCCGCTCGGACGATGCGTATTCGCCGCACGGGGAAGGCAATACACGGCCCGACCGCGCCGTCATCGTCTATTCCCAGCGCTGCCGCGAGGTCTACAGGGATGTCCCCATCGTGCTCGGCGGCATCGAGGCCAGCCTGCGCCGCATCGCCCACTTCGATTACTGGTCAGAAACGGTGCGCCGCTCCGTGCTTGTGGATGCCAAGGCCGACCTGCTGGTGTACGGCAACGGCGATCGCGCCGTGGTGGAGATCGCCCACCGCCTGGCCGCGGGCCAACCCATCGCCGCCATCACCGATGTGCGCGGCACCGCATTTCTGCGCGAGGGTGTGCCGGAGGGCTGGACGGAACTGGATTCCACCGAGGTGGACACCCCCGGCGCGCCACCTGTTCACGTCAATCCTTATGACGAGCCCGCTGCGGGCAAGGCCGCGCCCTCCGAAGTGCAGCCGGTAACGGCGCAGCGGCCCGAGCGCGCCCGTACCGTGATCCGCCTGCCCGCGTTCGAGCAGGTGCGCGACGATGCGGTGCTGTATGCCCACGCCTCGCGCGTGCTGCACCTGGAGACCAACCCGGGTAACGCCCGCGCCCTGGTGCAGCGTCACGGCAACCGCGACGTGTGGCTCAATCCGCCGCCCATTCCGCTCAGCACCAGGGAACTCGACAGGGTTTATGAGCTGCCGTATACGCGCAAGCCCCATCCCGCTTACGGCGACGCGCGCATCCCCGCCTACGAGATGATCCGCTTCTCGGTGGCCATCATGCGCGGCTGTTTCGGCGGCTGCACCTTCTGCTCCATTACCGAGCACGAGGGACGCATCATCCAGAGCCGCTCGGAGGATTCCGTCATCCGCGAGATCGAGGCCGTACGTGACCTCACGCCCGGCTTCACCGGTATCGTTTCAGACCTGGGTGGTCCGACCGCCAACATGTGGCGTCTGGGCTGCAGGAGCCGGGAGATCGAATCGGCCTGCCGCCGCCTGTCCTGCGTGTTTCCGGGCATCTGCAAGAACCTGAAGACCGACCAGACCCCGCTGGTGCACCTGTACCGGCGCGCCCGCGCGGTAGCGGGCGTCAAGCGCGTGTTCGTGGCGTCGGGCCTGCGTTACGACCTGGCGGTGCAGACGCCCGAGTACGTGAAGGAACTGGTGACCCACCACGTGGGCGGCTACCTGAAGATCGCGCCGGAGCACACGGAGGAGGGGCCGCTGTCCCTGATGATGAAGCCCGGCATCGGCGTGTACGACCGCTTCAAGGCCATGTTCGAGAACTTCTCGAAGGAGGCCGGCAAAGAGCAATACCTGATCCCGTATTTCATCGCCGCGCACCCGGGCACCACGGACGAAGACATGCTGCAATTGGCGCTGTGGCTGAAGAAGAACGACTTCCGGCTCGATCAGGTCCAGACCTTCCTGCCGTCGCCCATGGCGCTCGCGACCGCCATGTACCACACCGGCAAGAATCCTTTACGTCGCGTGCGTCGCGACGGTGGCGACGTGCCGGTGCCGCGTGGCCTCAAGGTGCGTCGGCTGCACAAGGCCTTCCTGCGGTATCATGACTCCGAGAACTGGCCGCTGCTGCGCGAGGCCCTCAAGCGCATGGGCCGGGCCGATCTCATCGGCAACGGCAAGCGCCACCTGGTGCCGGCCTGGCAACCCGGCGGCACGCCCGCCCGCGCGCAGGCGAGGCCTGTGTCGCCGAAGCGCGCAAGCGCCGCGAGTTCTAGACTCAGTGTGAAGGGGCATAAGAAGCCCCGCGGACCCACATAAATGGTTTTCGTCGAAAGCCAGGTTTCCGAAAAACCGCTTACCGAAAACGGCGAGCGGGAGATCTGGCTGCAATCCCTCGGCTCCGGCCGCCGCGAAGAGGACGTGACGCTCATCCGTCGCGCGCTGGAACTCGCCGAGCGGGCCCATCTCGCCCAGGTGCGCGCCTCCGGTGAGCCTTACATCAATCACGTGGTCGCGGTGGCGGATATCCTCGCCGGGCTGCGGCTCGACGCCGAGACCATCGCCGCCGCCGTACTGCATGATGCGGTGGAGGATTCGGAAGTCTCCCTCGCCCAGATCGCCGAGTACTGCAGCCCTGCGGTCGCACGCCTGGTGGACGGGGTCACCAAGCTGAAGGTGTTCGCCGAATTCCACGAGGCCGGCAAGGGCAAGAAGGAGAGCGCGCGCGCCGAGAGTCTGCGCAAGATGCTGCTCGCCATGGCCGAAGACGTGCGCGTGGTGCTCATCAAGCTGGCCGACCGGCTGCACAACATGCGCACCCTCGATTACCTCGATCAGGAGCGCCGGGAGCGCATCGCCCGCGAGACCCTGGACATCTATGCGCCGCTGGCGAACCGCCTGGGTATCTGGCAGCTCAAGTGGGAGCTGGAAGACCTGTCGTTCCGCCATCTCGAACCGGACACCTACCGTGAGATCGCGCGCTTCCTCGACGAGCGGCGCGTGGATCGCCAGCGCTACATCGAAGGCGTGGTGCAGGTGCTCGAAGCGGAACTTTCCAAGGCCGGCATCAAGGCCGACGTGAAGGGACGGCCCAAGCATATCTACAGCATCTGGAAGAAGATGCAGCGCAAGGGGCTGGGATTCCATCAGGTCTACGACGTGCGCGCCGTGCGCATCCTGGTGGACAGCGTGGCGGACTGCTATCACGCCCTGGGCGTGGTGCACACGCTGTGGCGCCACATCCCCAAGGAATTCGACGACTACATCGCCACGCCCAAGGAGAACAACTACCAGTCCATCCACACCGCCGTGGTCGGGCCCGAAGGCAAGACCGTGGAGGTGCAGATCCGCACCTGGGATATGGACCGCCACGCCGAACTGGGCGTGGCCGCGCACTGGCGCTACAAGGAAGGCGGCAAGTCCGACCGCGCCTTCGAGCAGAAGATCGCCTGGCTGCGCCAGCTGCTCGAATGGAAGGAAGAGGAAAGCAACGCGGGCGATTTCATCGACCGCTTCAAGTCCGAGGTCTTCCAGGATCGGGTCTACGTCTTCACACCCCGCGGCGAGATCATCGATCTCCCGCAGGGTGCGACGGCGCTCGATTTCGCCTATCACATCCACACCGACATCGGCCATCGCTGCCGCGGCGCGAAGGTGGAGGGCCGCATCGTGCCGCTCACCTACGAGCTCAGGAACGGCGAGCAGGTGGAGGTGCTGACCAGCAAACACCCCGCGCCGAGCCGCGACTGGCTCAACCCGCATCTGGGTTATCTCAAGACCTCGCGGGCGCGCGCCAAGGTGCGTTCCTGGTTCAAGCAACAGGATCAGGAACAGAATCTGGCCGATGGCCGGCAGGTGGTGGAGCGCGAGCTCAAGCGCCTGGGCGTCACCGACGTGCCGCTGGAGCGCATCGCGGCCCATTTCAACCTCTCGCCGGTGGATGACTTCATGGTGGCGGTGGGGCGTGGCGACATCACCACCAGCCAGCTCGCCTCGGCGCTGCACCAGATCACGCGGCCGCCCGCACCGCCACCCGGCGAACCGACCGCCATCACCGCGACGCCGCGCAAGGGCGAGGGCGGGGACATCCATATCCAGGGCGTGGGCAATCTGCTCACCACCTTGTCGCGCTGCTGCAAACCGGCGCCGGGCGATCCCATCGTCGGCTTCATCACCCGCGGCCGCGGCGTGGCCATTCACCGCAGCGACTGCACCAACATCCTCAACCTGCCCTCGGAACTGCGCCGGCGCCTCATCGAAGTGGCGTGGGCGGGGAAGGAGCAGAGTACCTATCCGGTGGACATCGAGATCGAGGCCATCGATCGCCAGGGTCTGTTGCGGGACGTCAGTTCGCTGCTGGCCAACGAGAAGATCAACGTGATCGCCGCCAGTACGGTCACGGACCGGCATACCAATACGGCGCGCATGCAGCTCACGCTGGAGATCGCCAATACCGACCAGTTGAGCCGCGTGCTGAGCCGGATCGTTCAGCTGCCCAATGTGACTGAGGCGCGGCGGCATGTTTGAATAAAGTCCGCTAATGAACGCAAATGAATGCGAAGTTTTCCTTGCGTTTTTTGCGTTCATTGGCGGACGTTTCGTTAAAATCACCGGCCATGACATTCGACCCGCCGCTCATCGAGGGCGTCCTCCTGCGCCGCTACAAACGCTTCCTCGCCGACGTGCAACTGCCCGACGGCAGCGTCATCACCGCCCACACCCCTAACACCGGTTCCATGCTGGGCTGTTGTGATCCGGGCAGCCGGGTGTGGTTGCGCGACTCCGGCAGCGGTACCCGCAAGTACCCGCACACCTGGGAATTGGTGGAGACCCTGGACGGCGTGCCGGTGGGTATCAATACCTCCATCGTGAACACCCTGGTGATCGAGGCCATCGGCCAGGGCGTCGTCGGCGACCTGTCCGCTTACCGGACCATCCGCCAGGAGGTGCGCTACGGGCAGGAGAACAGCCGCGTCGACCTGCTGTTGACGGACGGTCCCGACGGGCGGGACTGTTACGTGGAGATCAAGAACGTCACGGCCCGTGACGACACCGGGTTCGCCATGTTTCCCGACGCGGTGAGCGTGCGCGGCGCCAAGCACCTGCGGGAACTGGCCGCCGTGGCGGCGGCGGGGCACAGGGCGGTCATCTTTTTCTGTGTGCAGCGGGACGACGTGCACGGCGTGCGTCCCGCCGACGAGATCGACCCGGCCTATGGCCGTGCCCTGCGGGAGGCGCGGGCCGCCGGGGTGGAGGCCATGGCCTGCGCCGCCCGCGTGAACCCGGAATCCATTACCCTGGAACGCCCCCTGCCCGTGTTCTGCCCGTAAACCTCCACAAGGGTTCAACCACGGAGGCCACGAAGAAGGAATTATGTGGAGGTCACGCTGACGCGGAGCGGCTACGTGACATGGCGTCGATTGGGGGATTTGCCATCCCTCGAATAATCCCCCGTGTTCCCCGTGTCCCCCGAGGTTATGGCTTTTTCTTTTCTCCGTGGCCTCCGTAGTTGGTTTAAGGAACCTCTGCAAAAGTGAGCCATCCGCGGATAGGAGCCTCGCAAGTGATTGAAAACACGCCAACGCCGTTTGGT
>JBFXES010000006.1:0-43566 GCA_050179875.1 Thiohalomonadaceae bacterium | reverse complement strand
CAAGGCCGCGGGCAAGGCCATGATGCTGAAGGCGCAGGCCCAGTGACAGGTGCGCGCCCCGGTGTCCGCCGGGGCGCACTGCCGCCGCCGTGAATCGCATCGATTACCGTCAGGTGTTCCGGGAGGTGTACGCGCCGCCCCGGCAGGCGATCGTGCGCATCACGGTGCCGCCCCGGCGCTGTCTCGCCGTTGACGGCGAAGGCTCACTTTCATCGAGCGCGTTCACGGAAGCGGTGGCCGCCGTGCGCAGCCTGGCCAGGGCCATCCGCCGACGCATCCAGCGCGGTCCCATGGCCCTGGAATTCCGCCTCATGCCGCTGGAGGTGCAGTGGCACGACCCACAACGGTGGACCGTGCTGGTGTTCCAGCCGCCGGTGCTGGATGCCGCCCTGGTCGCGGCCGAACAGGCGACGTTGGCGGCCGGCGCCGCCGCGCGCATCGAATTCCGGCACCTGCCGGAAGCGCAGGCCTTGCAGACGCTGCATGCCGGCGGCCTGAACACCCTGCCCGACGCCCTCGATCGCCTGCAGGCGTTTGCCACCACCCACGGCCTGCGCCTCACCGATGGCCACCTCGCCATCGATCTCGGCGACCCGCGCAAGCCGCCGTTCTCCTGCGACAAGATGCTCGTCCGTCGCGAACTCTTGGGGAACGAATAACGGCATTCGCCCACGGTGTGGGCTCCTACAAAGCGCAGGTAACCACGGGCCACGGAGAACACGGAGGAAAGCATTCCATCTTTCTCCGTGACCTCCGTGGTTGATCCTCTTCTTCGGCGATGCCGACTAGGCGTGCCTGCGGGTGAGCACGGGGCTGTTCATCGCCCACAGCGCGTCGGCGCCCACCAGCAGTCCGACGATGATGTGGTTCCACATGGCTCCTTGCAACGCGGTATAGCCCAGGGCGAACGGCGAGATGATGAGCCATACGCCGATGATCAGGTTGATCCATTCCTTCCAGCGTTGCGGTTTCGCCAGCGACGCCCACGCGAAGACCACGATGGCGATACCGGCCAGGTAGGAATTCCACACGGCCGCTTCGCTGGTCGCGCCGATGCCGAAGAACGGCGCAACGAAAAGCCACACGCCGAGCACCAGATTCACCCAGTCCTGCCACAGACCCTTGCGCATGTTGCACCTCCTGAAATCAGGGTTCCCCTTATGCACGAGTAAAGGCCCATTCGCGGGCGAGGCAAGGATGGCGAGCCGATTTCACGGCCCCGTCGGTCTCGTAGCCATCGTCGTCTTGCGCGCGCAGGCGCATGGGCGGCACCGCGACGGGCTCCGGGCTAGTTTCAGTAATAGGGATCCTGCGCGGAGGCGGCATTGGCGATCGTTCGTTGGCGCGTCGGCATGACCATGGTGCTTGCATTGACCACCGGGGCCGCCACGGCGGCGCCCCTGGGAGTGGTCATCCTGAAACCGGATCTGAACGTGACGCTGCGCATCGGCCAAGCGGGTTTCGAGGGCGTGGACGGCGTCGTGGCCGAGGTGATCAATCCCACGCTCACGGTGCGCCAGGGTGCCGTAGTGCGTATCGTGGTGGAGAGCGGTGACGACCAGCGCCATCAATTGGTGATCCCCGATCTCGAGGTCGCCTCCGAGCCGCTGGAGCAGGCCGGCGCCCGCACCGGCGTGGTGTTCCGCGCCACGCGTCGCGGGCGTTTCGAATATTTCTGCAACACGCCGGGGCACAGGGAAGCGGGCGCCGCCGGCGTGCTCATCGTGGGTGAGCCGGCGGCGGCCTCGCGCCCTGCCCCCGGCGGGTCGTTGTGGTCCGAATCCCGGCCGTGAGGAGTCCGACATGAGCGACGAGAATCCGATGGACGTGTCTGCTGCGGTGGATGCGCGCGCCCGGCGCGTGATCATGCACGCCGTGAAGGAACTGGGCGGCGCCGAGGCGATGGTGCGCCACGGGGAGCAGAGCATTCTTCCCGCGCTGGTGGAGTCGGCCTACGCCCTCGTGCTGCGCGACGAAGAGCATCGCGACGTGGCTGACATCGCGCGTTTCCTGGGCATCAGCCCGGGCGCGGTCGAAAGCGTGTTCGCCGCCCCCACGGAGAAACTGCTGGCCAGGCTGCGCTACGAAGAGGACGCGCGCGCGGAGTTCGACTGGCATACCGAACCGGAATGGAGCGGCACGCCCACGGAGACGCGCCTCGAACCGCACTTCCTTGCCGGCGCACTCGCCAAATTCGCCTACGACATCGTGCGGCGCGAGGAGGGCGGGCACAGCGAGGCCGCGAGCTGACCTGTTCAGACCAGCGTGAAGTGCCGCGCCTCCACGGTCCAACCTGAAACGCGCGCGGTCAGCAGAACGCAACTCGGGCCACCGAAGGTGCGTACGCGCCCGGCCGCACCCGGATTGAGCACCCACGGCTCGCGATCGGTATCCAGCGCGAGCCGGTGACTGTGGCCGTACACCACGGCGCGACAGTCCGCGTGCTCGGCGCGCAGGCGCTCGTGGCAGCGGGCCGCGGGTCCGGCGCGATGGCCGTGGACCACCGCCAGCACGCCGCCCGGCAACGCCAGGCGCGCACTGGATGGCAGTCCTTCGAGGCGTTCCTGCTCATCCGCAGGCCACTGCGCCGGCGTGTCGTTGTTGCCACGCACTGCGATCGTTTCCCGCTGCGGCCGCAACTGGGCAAGCACCGTCGCTGCGCCGATGTCGCCGGCATGAACCGCGTAGTCGCAGTCCTTCGCCAGCATGGCGACGCGCGCGTCCAGAAATCCGTGGGTGTCGGAAAGCAACAGGACGCGCATGGTTATGGTTCTCCACAGATGCAGAAAACCGCGGAAAAAGCAGCGAAAACGGTTGCGGTGATTCGCCGCGTTGAGCATAGCCGAAGCCGTCCGCGGCGCATGGGTGCGCGCGTTAGCGCAGTGCAAGAAACTTGGCGGGAGTTGCCAGCACGAACGAAACCGTTTGCTACACTGAACCCATCGTTCACGACAAACCGCAACAGCGGATTGAGTGGACGGTTCAGGGACGAGGCACGGACCAAGGATGGTCATTCTCTGATGCGCAAGACCAGCGTTCTTGTCGCGAAGGATCACGGGATTATTCGCGAGGGAACGAGAGCGCTGCTCGCCTCTGAAGGCAAGCGCGAAGTGGTTGCCGATGGGGCAACCACTTCGACGCATTCCGCCAGTGCGTGAAACTGCAGCCCGATATCCTCATCATGGATCTGTTCATACCGGTCATGAACGGTACCGGGGCGATACGCAATATCAAGCGCAGGTTCACCGCCTTCCAAAGCCTGAACCGCTATACATGACGCGGGGCCTGAGAGACGTCCGCGCGCATTATGGCGGTGGCCAACTGCACCACGTACCCGTACCGAACTGCGCTTTCATGGACTGCCTCGGCACTGTCCGTACCGGACGCAGCCCCAATCATTGCGTCGCTGCAAAAGGTGGCCCCTGTGGATGCGAAACACCCGATGGATCCCCTGGCTAAATCGCGGTGAACGGGGCGGCAGCGGAATCGCCCCGGATAGCCCGTTAGGGTAGGTTGACTGTCACCCGGGCATGCGTATGCTCACCGGACAGTCGTATTCCGTGTAGTAGTCATGATCAACGAATGCATCGAAGCCCTGTGCCGTAGCGGCTGCGCCGCCGTCCGCGCCACTATCCTCGCCCTCGAAAAAGGTCAGGACGTCGTCCAGGTGAGCGGCCTCGCTGACGCCGAACGCCGCCTAGTCCTCGAAGAACTCAAGACCATCATGGCGGTGTACGACGCACGCTGATCCGAATCGCGCAATGTCCGCCGAAGATAGAAGAAAAAGCCTAACCACGGGGGACACGGGGAACACGGGGTAAATCCATCAATGCACCCCTACCTGTAGGAGCGGCCTCAGGCCGCGACTTCACCGGCTGTCACGCCATCGAGCCTGATGGCCGCTTCTAAGATAGGGGACGCTTGCCCCGTGTTCGCCGTGTCCCCGTGGTTAATGCTTTTTTTCCTTCGCGTCAGAGATACTGCGACCAATCCACGTCCGGATCACCGAAGGCGAAGAAGTGCGGGTTCAGCAGCTCTTCCTTGGTGTTGTAGCGCAGTGGGCGCATGGCGGTGTCGGTGATGCGGCCGCCGGCTTCTTCCACGATGCACTGCGCCGCGGCCGTGTCCCATTCCGAAGTAGGGCCGAGGCGTGCGTACACGTCGGCCTTGCCCTCGGCCACCAGACAGGATTTGAGGGCGCTGCCCATGATGATGGTCTCGTAGTCGCCCAGGTTGGCGAGGAAGCGTTCCAGCGATTCGCCGCGATGGGAGCGACTGCCGGCGACGGTGACCGGGCCGCTGCCGCGCCGGCGGGTTTGGATGCGCACGGGTGCCGAGACGCCCTCGCGCTTGAACGCGCCCTGGCCGCGGCAGGCGTAGTAATAGACGCCGAGCACCGGCGCATAAACCACACCGAGCACGGCCTCATGGCCGTTGATGAGGGCGATGTTCACGGTGAATTCGCCGTTGCGCTTGATGAATTCGCGGGTGCCGTCGAGCGGGTCCACCAGCCAGTAGCGCTGCCAGCCCGCGCGCTGCTCGAAGGGGATGTGGGCGGATTCCTCCGAGAGCACCGGCAGGTCGGGCGTGTGCTCGGCGAAGCCGTCGTCGATGATGGCGTGCGCCGCCATGTCGGCGTCCGTGAGCGGGGTGGCGTCGTCCTTGCGTTCCACGCTGTAGCCGCGCTCGTAGATCTCCAGGATGCGGCGACCCGCGCTGATGGCCACGTCGATGGCGACGCGCAGCAGCTCGCAGGGATCCACGGTGGCGTCATTCCTGGTCATGGTTCAGGCGTTCCCGGGTGAGAAACATGGCCGCGATGCTGCGGGCTTCGGTGAAATCAGGTCGCGCGATCAGTTCGTTGAGACGCGAGAGTCGCCAGGGTACGACCTCGATCTCCTCGGGTTCGTCGCCCTCGCAACGCTCCGGGTAGAGGTCGCGGGCCAGCACGGCGTGGGTGAAATGTCCGAGGTAGCCGGGGGCGAGGCTCATGGAGCTGAGGTGGACGAGGCTGCGCGCGCCGTAGCCCACTTCCTCCTTCAGTTCGCGGTTGGCGGCTTCGAGCGGACTCTCGTCGTCCTCGATGCGGCCCTTGGGCAGGGCGAGTTCGTAGCGATCCAGCCCGGCCGCGTATTCGCGGATGAGCAGTACGGTGTCGTCATCGAGCAGCGGCACGATGAGCACGGCGCCGCGCGCCGAGCCGACGAGACGCTCGTAGCGGGTCTCGACGCCGTTGGAAAAACGCAGGTCCACCTGCTGTACGTGGAACAGGCGGGTGCGTGCCAGTGTCTCTGTGTGAAGGATCCGGGGTTTCTCGCGCATGCGGCGTGCCGGCTCTGACGAAAGTCAGATGATAGCGCGAGCACCGCCGCTCGGATATCCGTGATTCAGGCGGGTTCGAAGCGCAGTTCCGTCACCAGCCTGCCTTCGAACAGGGTATCGAGGCGCAGGGCTTCCATGCCGGCGGTGATGGTGAATCCGGGCTGAGGTTCGGGTAAAGCCTGGACGAAGCGCAGGCCATGGTCAGGCCACAGCACTTCCATGGTGACATGCAGCGGATAATAGCCGTCGAGAAAACGGCGCATGAAGGGCCCGTTGCGCAGGACGTAGCCGCCGCTCTCATCCCGGCGCAGGGCATGGCTGCGGGCACTGATGCACAGGCTGGCGCCCGCACCCACGTCCTCCAGCTGGACGCGTGTGCCGTCCACCACGATGCCCCCGATGTTGGTGTGGCTGTCCACCCGCAGGTCGCTGATGCGGTCGGGGTGGAATACGATCTCGGTGCTGGAGACGGCATCCAGGTTCTCGTGGCACTGCTGCATGCTTACCCAGCCGCTCTCGAGGCTGTCGCCGTCGAACAGGATGCGGTTGTGCTGGTGGTGGACCGGCGGCCCCGGCGGGGCCTGCAACAGGAACTCAAGACGGCCCTCGTTGACCGCGGCGGCCTGGCGCTCGAGCGCATCCTGGCGCGCCAGCTCGTCATCGAACTCGTCGGCGCCGGACGGCGACAGCGGGACCAGGAAAGGTACAATGGCCAACACCCAACGCGGCGTCCCACGTAGCATAAGCATTTCTCCAGGCCGCTTTCCCGGAGTATAGGTCGACCATGTCAGCCCCATCGCAGCCCAGCGTCGTGCAATGGTCCTGTGTCCATACGGTGTTTCTCGACATGGACGGGACGCTGCTCGATCTGCACTTCGACGACTACTTCTGGAGCGAGCACATCCCGCTGCGCTATGCCCAGCGCAAGGGCATCGACCTGGATACTGCCCGCAATGAACTGGTGCCGCAGTTCCGGCGCATGGAAGGCACCCTCCAGTGGTACTGCGTGGACTACTGGAGCGAGGTGCTGGGGCTGGACGTGGCCCTGCTCAAGCGCGAGGTGGAGCACCTCATCGGCGTGCATCCGCACGTGGTGGCGTTTCTCGAGGCGCTGCGCCGCAGCGGGCGCCGGGTGGTACTGGTGACCAACGCGCACATGAAGAGCCTCAGCCTGAAGATGGAACGCACCGCCCTGGCGGGGCACTTCGATGCGGTGGTGTGCTCCCACGAGTTCGGCCACCCGAAGGAGTCGCAGGCGTTCTGGTCGCTGCTCCATGCGCGGGAGGCGTTCGACCCGCAATGCACCCTGCTGGTGGACGATTCACTGCCCGTGCTGCGGGCCGCGCGCGATTACGGCGTGCGTCACCTGCTGGCCGTCAGCCGGCCCAGCAGTCGGCGGCCGGCGCGTCAGGTGGACGAGTTCCCCGCCATCCAGCGCTTCGGCGAGATCATGCCCGTCGACGGCGATCCCAGCCCCTGAACCGCTTGCGGCAGTAGGCGAGCAGGGACTCGTAGTCCGGGAAGAACGCGTCGAAACTCTCCTCGGCGGGGGCGTCGAATTCGCAGTAGTCGTTGGAATGGTCGCGGCAGATCTGGGGACGGTTTTCGTAAATGGCGCAGGCGCCGTTGGCCGCCAGGTGCGCGCAGGGCGCCTCGAACAGCAGGAACCAGCCGTCTTCGTCCTTGTACAGGCTCACGCCCCGATGGGAGACCTGCCACAGCAGCAGCTCGAAGTCGTCCATGGAGCGCGGCGTGGGCAGGTGTTGCGTGACATAGGTGCAGCACTTGGAACCTTTGCAGAAGCCGCACTTGTTCTCCGGGGTGATGCGGAACCCGGCGGGCAGGGAAATGGTGGTCATGAAAAGGGCAGGCAAAAACGATGGTGCTCCGGATTTTAGCAGAGCACCCGTCAAACGACCTTGGTCATGCGCTGCAACCCCTTCCCAAAAGGCAATTCAACACAGGCGCGGCATACGCGAACCCGCAGGGTCCAGCTGAGAAAACGCTGATTTGCTCAGCAAGAGGCCGCTACGCCGGGATACACGTTTTTTGCGCCCTTTGCGTCGCCGGGTTGGGCTGTTTGCCTTTGGGCAGCGGACGCCTAGGCCGGACTCCGGCTGCGCGAGCGTCCGCGGCCACGTTGGCCACCGCCGCGCCTGTCGCCCCGGTTGCCGTTGCGCGGCCGCGAGCGATGCAACATGTCGGCGTCGCGCGGCACAGGCGGTTTCGGCGTTACCAGCAGATCGGCAGTGATGGCCGCCACCGGGATCTTGGCGCCGATGTATTCCTCGATGTCCACCAGCGAGAAGGCATAGTCCTCGCAGGCGAAACTCACGGCCGTGCCGCTCGCCCCGGCGCGTGCGGTGCGGCCGATGCGGTGGACGTAGTCCTGCGCGTCCTGCGGCAGGTCGAAGTTGAACACATGGGTCACGCCGGGCACGTGCAGCCCGCGCGCGGCCACGTCGGTGGCCACCAGCACGGGCAGTTCACCCCCGGTGAACTGGGCGAGCAGGCGCTGGCGCTTTTTCTGGGGCACGTCGCCCGACAGGATGCCCGCACGGATGTCGTTGCCTTCCAGGTAGGCCCACACCTCCTCGGCGGCGCGCTTGGTGTTCACGAATACCATGGCGCGTGGCGGCTGCAGGCGCTGCATGAGGCCGAGCAGCAGCGGGATCTTCTCGTCGCTGGCGGGGTGGTACATGACCTGCGTGACCCGCTCGGCCGTGACCTGCTCGGGCTGAACCTCGATGAGCACGGGATTGTTCATGTGCTCGTAGGCCAATTCGGTCACGCGCAGCGCAAGGGTGGCGGAGAACAGCAGGCCGAGGCGCTGGTCCGGCGGCGGCATGCGCCGGAGCAGATAGCGCACGTCGGCGATGAAGCCCAGGTCGAACATGCGATCGGCCTCGTCCAGCACCATCACCTGCACGGCGCGCAGATCGAACACGCGCTGCTTGAAGAAATCGATGATGCGGCCCGGCGTGCCGATGAGCACGTCCACGCCCGCCTCCAGGTGCTTGCGCTGCTTCTCGTAATCCGTGCCGCCGTAGGCGAGCCCGAGGGTCAGCCCCGTGAACCGGCCCAGCGACTCGGCGTCCTTGTGGATCTGGATGGCGAGCTCGCGGGTCGGTGCGACCACCAGCGCGCGCGGCTGGGTGGGTTTGCGGTGCTCGGCAGCGGGGTGGGTGAGCAGGTGGTTGAAGAGCGCAATGAGGAAGGCGGCGGTCTTGCCGGTGCCAGTCTGGGCCTGTCCCGCCACGTCCTTGCCCGCAAGGGCCAGGGGCAGCGTTTCGGCCTGGATGGGCGTACAGCGGGAGAAGCCGGCAGCCTCTATCCCCTGGAGCAAGGGGGGAGCGAGGTCGAAATCGGTGAAGGAGGTATCGCTAAGATGTTGTTCACTCATACTAACCGAAGGATAACAGAATCCCCTCCCTTGGGCTTGAAATAGACCGTCGATTCGGCTCAAATGATGGGCAAACAACCAACAGACACCGTTTACCTATACCTATGGCGGCGGTGCACACGGAGGCTGCTACTTTGAGCGACAAGATCGTTTACGTAACCGACGACAGCTTCGAGGATGAGATCCTCAAGGCCGAAGGGCCGGTGCTCGTGGATTACTGGGCCGACTGGTGTGGCCCCTGCAAGATGATCGCTCCCATCCTGGACGAAATCGCCGATGAATACGCCGGTCGCCTCAAGGTGGCCAAGCTGAACATCGACGAGAACCCGAACACGCCTCCCAAGTACGGCATCCGCGGCATTCCCACCCTGATGCTGTTCAAGGCAGGCAACGTGGAAGCCACCAAGGTCGGCGCCGTTTCCAAATCGCAGCTCACTGCGTTCATTGACAGCAATCTGTGAACCCGGTTCCGGCGCGTCCAGGTCTCTGGACGCGCCGCGGCCCAGGTGCTAATCTTCCGGGCGAATCCCCCATCTGAACCGAATTCCGGCCGTCCGACGGCTCCTCCGCAAGTTTCCCGGCCTGCAGGTGCAACGCCATCGCAGGCACACAACCCCCCAAGTTCTACCGCCCCACGGTACTGACTAGCATGAATCTGACAGAACTGAAGAAGAAGCCCGCCTCGGAGCTCATCGAGCTTGCCGAATCCATGGGCATCGAAGGCATGGCCCGCGCTCGCAAAGAGGCGGTCATATTCGCACTCCTGAAAGCCCACGCGAAAAGCGGCGAAGCCATCTCCGGCGACGGCGTGCTCGAAATCCTTCAGGACGGGTTCGGTTTCCTGCGTTCGGGGGACAACTCTTACCAGGCCGGGCCGGACGACATCTACGTTTCGCCCAGCCAGATCCGGCGCTTCAACCTGCGCACCGGAGACACGGTCACCGGCAAGATCCGGCCGCCCAAGGAAGGCGAGCGCTATTTCGCGCTGCTCAAGGTGGACGAGATCAACTACGAGCCGCCCGAGAACGCCAAGAACAAGGTGGTGTTCGAGAACCTGACGCCGCTGCATCCCAACCGCCGCCTCACCCTCGAACTGGGCAACGGCAGCACCGAAGACATCACCGCCCGCGTCATCGACCTGGTGGCGCCCATCGGCAAGGGCCAGCGCGGCCTGGTCGTCTCGCCGCCCAAGGCCGGCAAGACGATGATGCTGCAGAACATCGCCCATTCCATCGCGCACAACCATCCCGAGTGCTACCTGATCGTGCTGCTCATCGACGAGCGCCCGGAAGAGGTCACCGAGATGCAGCGCTCGGTGCGCGGCGAGGTCATCGCGTCCACCTTCGACGAACCCGCGGCGCGCCACGTGCAGGTGGCCGAGATGGTCATCGAGAAGGCCAAGCGCCTGGTGGAACACAAGCGCGATGTGGTCATCCTGCTTGACTCCATCACGCGTCTGGCACGCGCCTACAACACCGTGATTCCGTCCTCGGGCAAGGTGCTGACGGGCGGCGTGGACGCCAATGCCCTGCACCGTCCGAAGCGCTTCTTCGGCGCGGCCCGCAACATCGAGGAGGGCGGCTCGCTCACCATCATCGCCACCGCGCTCATCGACACCGGTTCGCGCATGGACGACGTGATCTACGAGGAGTTCAAGGGCACCGGCAACATGGAGATCCACCTGGATCGCCGCATCGCCGAGAAGCGCATTTACCCGTCCATCAACATCAACCGCTCGGGTACGCGCCGCGAGGAACTGCTCACCAAGGTGGACGAGCTGCAGAAGATGTGGATCCTGCGCAAGCTGCTCCATCCCATGGACGAACTCGCCGCCATGGAATTCCTGCACGACAAGCTGCGCGGAACCAAGACCAATACGGAATTCTTCGATTCCATGAAGCGCTGAGGCGCGCCGGATGTCCGCGCCCTCGCGGCGCGGACATCCATGATGGTCTTCAGCCGGCGTGCGATACGCGCCGCACCGGCTTCACGTCCCAGACCTCGTTGGCGTATTCGACGATACTGCGGTCGGAACTGAACCTTCCCATGTGCGCCACGTTCAGCACGGCGCGACGGCTCCATTCCTCGGGATCCAGATACAACCTGTCCACCCGCTCCTGCGTCTCGACGTAGAGCGCGTAATCCGCCATGAGCATGTAGCGGTCGACGCGCAGCAGGTTGTCCACTATGGGCTTGAACCGGTTCGGCTCGCTGGGGGAAAAGAACCCCGACCCGATCATGTCGATGACCTTCTTCAGTTCGGGATTGCGCTCGTAGTATTCCGCCGGACGGTAGCCGGCGGCGCAGAGCGCGGACACTTCCTCCACGGTCAGGCCGAAGATGAAGATGTTCTCTTCGCCCACCGCATCCTTAATCTCGATGTTCGCCCCGTCCAGCGTGCCGATGGTCAGCGCACCGTTGAGCGCAAGCTTCATGTTGCCCGTGCCGGACGCCTCGGTGCCGGCCGTCGAGATCTGCTCCGAAAGGTCCGCGGCAGGGATGATGTCGGTGGCCGTGGAGACGTCGTAATTGGGGATGAACACCACCTTCAGCCGATCGCCGATGGCGGGGTCGTGGTTCACGGTGTCGGCCACGTCGTTGATGAGCTTGATGATGAGCTTGGCCATGGTGTAACTCGGCGCGGCCTTGCCTGCAAACAGGCAGAGCCGCGGCGCCCGATCAGTCGCGCGACCCTCGCGAATGCGGTTGTAGAGCGTGATGATGTGCAGCACGTTGAGGAGCTGGCGCTTGTACTCGTGGATGCGCTTGACGTGCACGTCGAACATCACGTCGGGGTTTACGCGCAGGCCAAGGCGCTGCTCGATCTTGGCGGCGAGTCCCCGCTTGTTCGCGAGCTTGACGGCGCGGAACTGCGCCCGGAACTCCGGATCCTCCGCAAGCGGGGTGAGCCGGGAAAGCTGCTCCAGTTCCGTGATCCAGCCGGTGCCGATGCGCGCAGAGATCATGGCGGAGAGTTCGGGATTGGCCTGATTCAGCCAGCGCCGCGGCGTGATGCCGTTGGTGATGGCGATGAAACGGCCGGGGAAGAACTCGTCGAAGTCCGCGAACATGTTGTGGCGCAGCAGCTCCGTATGCAGCTTGGCCACGCCATTGACGCGATGGCTGCCGACGATGGCCAGGTGGGCCATGCGGATGCGCCGCTCGCCTTCCTCGTCGATGAGTGACATGCGCCGCAGGCGCGCCAGGTCGCCCGGATAGCGGTGCACCACCGCATTGAGGAAGCGCTGGTTGATCTCGTAGATGATCTGCAGGTGGCGCGGCAGCAGCCGCTCGAACAGCGCCACCGGCCAGGTTTCCAGCGCCTCGGGAAGCAGGGTGTGATTGGTGTAGGCGAACACCTTCACGGTGATGTCCCAGGCCTTGTCCCACTCCATGCCATGGATGTCCACCAGCAGGCGCATGAGTTCGGGGATGGCGATGGAGGGATGGGTGTCGTTGAGCTGGATGGCCACCTTCTCGGGCAGCAGCGTCAGATCGCTGTGGGTCTTGAGGAAGCGGGCCAGGATGTCCTGCAGCGAGGCGCTCACGAAGAAATACTGCTGTCGCAGGCGCAGCTCCTTGCCCATCATGGTGGTGTCCGCCGGGTAGAGCACCTTGGACAGGTTTTCGGACACGGTCTTGTCCTCGACCGCCTTGATGTAGTCTCCCTGGTTGAAGTAGTTGAGATCGAAATCGCGGCTCGCCTTGGCGGACCACAGGCGCAGGTTGTTCACGGTGTCGACCCGGAATCCGGGGATGGGCGTGTCATAGGCCATGGCCATCACGTCATCGGTGTCTTCCCAGCTGTGACGGATCACGCCCTTGGAGGCCTGGTATTGCACCACGCGGCCGTTGAAGTTGACCTTGTACAGCACGCCGGGGCGCGGAAATTCCCAGGGGTTGCCGTAGCGCAGCCAGTTGTCCGGGTGCTCCACCTGCCAGCCGTTCTCCAGCACCTGGCGGAACATGCCGTATTCGTAGCGGATGCCGTAGCCGTAACCGGGCAGTTGCAGGCTGGCCATGGAATCGAGAAAACATGCCGCCAGCCTGCCGAGGCCGCCGTTGCCGAGGGCGGCATCGAATTCCAGTTCGCGCAGCGCCTCGAAATCCAGTCCCAGGTCGCTGAGGGCGCGCTTGAATTCCTCGAGGAAGCCGAGGTTCAGCAGGCTGTTGGTGAGGGTGCGGCCGATGAGGAATTCGAGGGAAAGGTAATAGATGCGCTTGCTGTCGCTCTCGTAATAGCTGCGCATGGTGTCCATCCAGCGCTCGATGAGGCGATCGCACACGGCGTAGGCGGCGGCATGCAGCCAGTCCCGTTCACTGGCCGAAAGGCTGTGGGTGCCCACCGTGAACACCATACGGTTCGCGATGGAGTGCTTGATGGATGCAGCGTCGAGTCCCTGGTGATCGTGCTCGAAGTCCCGCGTGGAGCGTTGTTGCATGTGCCGTCCCTTTGTTCTCTGCCACACCGGTGTCGGCGGCGCCCGGCTTGCTACATTCAGGATACACGGAAGCGTTCCGGCAGACGCGCCCGGACGCGCATCGAGGGCCGCATGGACGAATCCACGAGGATGCCTCGCAGTTTCGATGACTGGCGCCGACTCGCCGCCAGGGACCCGGAGGCCTTCGAGCGCATGCGCCGCCGCGCCATCGACCAGCACATCGCGCGGGCCCCGGCCCACCGGCAGGAACGCCTGCGCCGCCTGCAATGGCGCGTGGACGCGACCCGGCGCCGGGCCAGGACGCCGATGGGCGCCTGTCTCTCCCTCTCCGCCCTGATGTGGGACTCGCTGGTCGGCCGGCACGGCCTGCTGGAGGCCATGCGCTGCGACCCGGCGAAACCCCGGCCCCTGGCCAAGGTCCTACCTTTTCGTGGGGAAGACTGACGGCGGTTGTTCCTCGCCACGCTTTTCCGTATGATCCGCCGTCTTTCTGCGCGCGGTGCCGGCCACGGGGGTCGGTGGCGGCGCGCCCTGGAGGTCGCCATGAAGCCGGATATCCATCCGAAGTACACCGAAGTCACTGTTACCTGCAGCTGCGGCAGTTCCTTCAAGACGCGTTCCACCGCGGGTCATGACCTGCACCTGGACGTGTGCTCGCAGTGCCATCCGTTCTTCACCGGTCAGCAGAAGATCGTCGACACGGCCGGTCGCGTGGACAAGTTCCGCCAGAAGTACGGCATCAAGAAGTAAGCATGCCAGGCTGCGGCCTGCACACGGGGGCGTACCGAAAGGTCGCCCCTTTCGTGTTTCTGGGGCTGGCCCTCGCCCTCGCCCTGCCCGCGGCCGCGGCGCCGCTGTGTCCTGCGGACCGCATCGACGAGCGGGTGGAGGTTGCCCATGTGTACGACGGCGACACCGTGCGCCTGCGCGATGGCCGCGACCTGCGCCTCATCGGCGTGGACACCCCGGAGCTGGGCCGTGACGGCCAGCCTCCGGAGCCCCTGGCCGAGGAGGCTCGCGCAGCGCTGCTGCGGTGGCTCGGGCCCTCACCGCGCCTGCTGCTGCGCCACGATGCCGAGGCGGAGGACCGCTACGGCCGGCGCCTGGCCCATGCCTACCTGGAGGGCGGCGACAGCCTGGCCGCGCGGCTGCTCGCCCATGGGCTTGCAGTGACCCTGGTGGTGCCGCCCAATATCCACGACGCCGGCTGCCGCCGGGACGTGGAACGGGCCGCCCAGGCGGAGGGACGCGGGGTCTGGGGTCTGCCTCAGTACCAGGTGACGGACGCAGCCGAGATCACGGCGCAAACCGCGGGTTTCCGCCGCGTCGAGGGCGTGATCACGCGCGCCAGCGAGCGCAAGGGCGACCTCTGGCTCTCCCTCGGCCCGCAGCTGTCGGTACATGTCGCGCGGACGGATCGCCACCTGTTCGACCTGGCGCCGGGCTCCCTGAAGGGCAAGCGTGTCCAGGTGCAGGGCGAGGTCCGCCCCGGCAAGCGCCGCGCCTATCTGCGCATCCGTCACCCCGGCGCCATCACCATCGTGCCCTGAACCATGGCATCGCCGGCCCCAAAGGCCGATAATGGCGCCCCCTTTGAGACCCTCTTCGCCCGAGAGCGATCATGAGCAACGGCAGCAACACCCTCGACCTGCAGCAGCAATCCCTCGACTACCACGCCGGTCCGCACCCGGGCAAGCTCGCCACGGCGATCTCCAAGCCCTGCGAGACCCAGGCGGAGCTGAGCCTGGCCTACACGCCGGGCGTGGCCGCACCCGTGCGGGCCATCGCCGACAATCCCGACGCCGCCTACCTGTATACGGGCAAGGGCAACCTGGTGGCGGTGATCAGCGACGGCACCGCCGTGCTCGGCCTCGGCAACGTGGGCCCGCTGGCGAGCAAGCCGGTGATGGAGGGCAAGGCCGTGCTGTTCAAGCGCTTCGCCAACATCGACGTGTTCGACATCGAGGTCGCGGCCGCGTCCCCCGAGGCCTTTATCGAGACGGTGGCCAACATCGCGCCCACCTTCGGAGGCATCAACCTCGAAGACATCGCTGCCCCGCATTGCTTCACCATCGAGAAGGCGCTGCGCGAGCGCCTCGACATCCCGGTGTTCCATGACGATCAGCACGGCACGGCCATCATCATCGCTGCCGGCCTGCTGAACGCCCTGACGCTGCAGGGCAAGACGCTCGAATCCGCGCGCATCGTCTGCCTGGGCGCCGGCGCCGCGGGTATCGCCTCCATGAACCTGCTGGTGGCGCTGGGCGCACGCAAGGAGAACATGATGCTGGTGGACCGCAAGGGTGTCATCCATGCGGGCCGCGACGATCTGAACGAACAGAAGCAGGCGTTCGCCCTCGTGACCGAACGCCGCACCCTGATGGATGCGATGGATGGTGCCGACGTGTTCATCGGCGTGTCCGGGGCCAATCTGGTGTCGCCGGAGATGATCAAGGCGATGGCGCCGCGCCCGGTGGTGTTCGCCCTTTCCAATCCCAATCCCGAGATTCGTCCCGAGCTGGCGCGACAGGCGCGCACCGACCTCATCATGGCCACCGGCCGCAGCGATTACCCCAACCAGGTGAACAACGTGCTGGGCTTTCCGTTCATTTTCCGCGGGGCCCTGGACGTGCGCGCCAGCACCATCAACACGGAAATGCAGATCGCCGCGGTGCACGCCCTGCGCGACCTGGCCCACGAGCCGGTGCCTGCCGACGTGCTGCGCGCCTATGGGCTGGAAAACCTCGCCTTCGGGCCCGAATACATCATTCCCAAGCCGTTCGATCGGCGCCTCATCGAACGCGTCCCGCCGGCGGTGGCGCGGGCCGCCATCGACAGCGGCGTGGCGCGCGCCCCCTGGCCGGAACACTACCCGACGGCATGATTTGGTGAGTAGAAAGCGGGGACACAGGGATTTCGTCATCTCATCCACCGAGACCAAGAGATTGGTCTCGGTGGTTACGAACGAAATTTGAATTCCCTCGTGTTCCCCGTGTCGATTCTTTGCCGCTGCTCTCTGGTACTTACTCAGTCAGCAATTGCTCGACCGCTGCGATGGCCGCGCGACGCATCGGCTTGCCGTCCACCGGACTGAGCGGTGCCTGGCGCAGGCCCTTGAGGGGAAACACCGTCATTTCCACGGCCACATCACCCGCGAGCAGGCGGCACATCGGGTAACGCTCCTGGCGTTCCGCCGAGAGTCGCAGCACGCGCTCGTCCCATTCATGGGGAATGTGGCGTTCCATCAGGAACAGATTGACCTGCTCCGGGGTTTCGGCGAACAGATGCAGGTTGACCGGCGAGTGGGTATCGGCGGTGCCGGCCAGCACCGGTCCCACCAGACGCGGCTGAAACCCGGCCAGCATCTGCATGGCCTGCCGCGCGGTCTCGCGCAGGCGGCGCAGATGCGCCGGCTGGGAATTCGAGCGGAACAGCCGCTGGTGGGCGACGAGCGCCTCCTCGATCTCCACGTTGGTCGGCAGGTGGCGGTTGGTCGGCAGACCCAGCCGTTCGGCGGCCTTGCGCTTGGCCGTGGCGAAATCGCGCACGCCCTCGTCCGCCATCAGGCGGGCGGCTTCCTGTGCCAGACGAATCCGGCTCTGCCCTTCGCGACCGGCGCCCACGTCAGAAAAGCTGTTCGGTGACCGAGCCCTTGTCCGTCCCTGCCGTGGGGGATTGTCCCGGCGCGCCCGTGGCGGGCATGTTTTCGCTGTAGAAGGTTTCGAATATCGCATTGCCTGTACCCGGTGCCGCGGCGAGGCCGGTTTCCGGATCGATACGCACCGTGACCAGCCCGGCCGGTTGGGGCGACGCCCGTTCGGGCAGACCGCTCAGCGCCTCGCGCATGTACTCCACCCACATGGGTAGGGCCGCGCTCGAACCGGTCTCACCGGCGCCCAGGGGACGGGGCGTGTCGAAGCCCACCCAGGCCGTGGCGACCACGTCGGCGTTGAAGCCGCAGAACCAGGCGTCACGTTGATCATTGGTGGTGCCGGTCTTGCCCGCCAGGTCGCTGCGGCCGAGCGCGCGTGCCCGCGCGCCGGTGCCGCGACTGATCACGTCGTTCATCATGCTGGTCATGAGGTAGACGTTGCGCGGGTCCAGGGTGCGCGGCGCCAGCGGTGGCGTGGCCTCCGTTTCCGTCGCCTGCGCCGCGGCATCCACGGCAGCCTCGGTGTTCACCGTGCAATCGGGACACGCCCACGCGGCCTGCTGCTCGAACAGCACGTTGCCATCCGCATCTTCGATGCGCTGGATGAACCAGGGTTCCACCAGATGGCCGCCGTTGGCGAAGACCGCATAGCCCCGCACCATTTCCATGGGCGTGACCGTGGCGCTGCCCAGGGCCAGGGACAGGTCGAGCGGCAGTTTGGCGGCCTGGAAGCCGAAGTTCCGAAGGTAGTTGCGTGCATAGGCAATGCCGATGGAACGCAGCAGACGGATGGAGACCAGGTTACGGGAGGCCACCAGGGCTTCGCGCAAGCGGGTCGGGCCGTAGAACTTGCCGCTGTAGTTTTCCGGACGCCAGGCGCTCTCCAGTTCCGCGTCCTCGAACACCACAGGGGCGTCGTTGATCACCGAGGCGGGGGTGAAGCCCTTCTCGAGCGCGGCGGAGTAGACGAAGGGCTTGAAGGCGGAGCCGGGCTGGCGCTCCGCCTGGGTTACGCGGTTGAATTTGCTGGCATAGAAATCGAAGCCGCCCACCAGGGCCATCACGGCGCCGTCACCGGGGCGCAGGGACACCAGCGCGCCTTCCACCTGCGGCACCTGTGCGAGGCGCCAGCCGGCGGCGCCGGCTTCGAGCCGGACCACGTCACCGACCTTCAGGATGTCGGCGGCCGTGGCCGGAACGTCGCCCACGCGATCGTCGTTGATGTAGCGGCGCGCCCATTCGAGGCCGGGCCATTCCACCACCGCCGGCTCTTCGCCGCCGATGTACACGCGCGCGGCCTTCTCCTCCACGGCCACCACGATGCCGGGGATGAGACCGCCGATGGTGGCATAACGGGCCAGGATCTCCTGGAGCGGCGTGTCCTCGGCCAGCTCCACGTGCGCCTCGGGGCCGCGGTAACCGTGCCGGCGATCGTAATCGAGCAATGCCGCCCGCAGGCCTCGGGTGGCCGCCCGCTGCAGGCGGCCGTCCACGCTGGTGTACACCTTGTAGCCGGCCGTGTAGGCAATCTCTTCGCCGTAGCGCGCCACCACCTCGGCACGCACCATCTCCGCGAGATGGGCCGCCTCCACGTCCGCGGGCTGGGCGTGCAGCGCCGCCGTCACGGGCGCGGCGCGCGCCTGCGTCGCCGCGGCGGCGTCGATGAAGCCCAGGCTCTCCATGCGGCCGATCACGTAGTTGCGGCGCTGGAGCGCGCGGGTGGGATTGACGATGGGGTTATAGCTCGACGGCGCCTTGGGCAGGCCCGCGATCATGGCAATCTGCGCCAGATCGAGGTCATGGACGTCCTTGCCGTAATAGATCTGTGCTGCCGCGGCCACGCCGTAGGCGCGGTTGCCCAGGTAGATCTTGTTCAGGTACAGCTCGAGGATCTCTTCCTTGGTGAGTTCCTGCTCGATGCGCAGCGCGACGAAGATTTCCTTGATCTTGCGCAGGAAGGTCTTCTCGCTGGACAGGAAGAAGTTGCGGGCGACCTGCATGGTGATGGTGCTGCCGCCCTGGCCCTTCTCGCCCGTGCGCACGAGGTGTGCCGCGGCGCGCAACAGGCCCTGATAGTCCACGCCCGGATGTTCGAAGAAACGGTCGTCCTCGGCGGCCAGCACGGCCTGGATGACCTGCGGAGGGACGTCGGCGTAGCGCAACGGCGTGCGCTTCATTTCGCCGAATTCGGCAATGAGCCCGCCTTCGGCGGAATACACCCGCAGCGGCACCTGCAGGCGGACATCCCGCAGGGCTTCGATGGAAGGCAACTGGGGCGCCAGGTAGACATAGACACCCAGCGTAACCACGAGTCCTGCAACAAAAAAACCGAACAGCGCCACCAGGGCGGCGCGCAACCACTTGAAGGTAGGACTCATCTTGGTAGCTTTGAGAATTGGGTCACCAAGTATAGAAAAGTGTTCCAGTATAAAGTGTTTACAGGGATCACACTATGAAGCCTAGCTTGAAACTACGTGTTGACCCATAGTTGACTCTGGTATTTAATGTGCTCTGGCAAGCATTGCCGCTAACCGCGGATATCTAAAGGGAAAAATGTTCCGCCTTCCCACCTTCAAGCGATCGAGTCCGCCCATCCTCGGACTGGATATCAGTACTACCGCGGTGAAGCTGCTCGAACTGAGCAAGAGCGGGCAGCGTTACCGCGTCGAGAGCTACGCGGTCGAGCCGCTGCCGGCCAATTCCGTCGTCGAAAAGAATATCTCGGACATGGAAGGTGTCGGCGAGGCCATTCGGCGCGCGGTGAAGAAATCCGGAACGCGGACCAAGCTGGCGGCGGCCGCCGTTTCGGGATCGGCGGTGATCACCAAGGTGATCTCCATGCCGGCGAACCTCTCCGAGGACGACATGGAGGCCCAGATCCAGCTCGAGGCCGACCAATACATCCCCTATCCGCTCGAAGAGGTGAACATCGATTTCGAAGTTCTTGGCCCCTCCAAGGACGAGGCCGATCGCGTGGACGTGCTGCTTGCGGCCTCGCGCAGCGAAAATGTGGATGTCCGCGTCGCCGCCATCGAGCTTGCCGGCCTGACCGCCAAGATCATCGACGTGGAGGCGTACGCCATGGAAAACGCCTTCGCGCTCATCGCCGACCAGATGCCCGACAAGGGCGTGGGCAAGACCATTGCCGTCGTGGACGTGGGCGCCACCATGACCACGCTCAACGTGCTGCACGACCTCAAGACCATCTACACCCGCGAACAGGTCTTCGGCGGCAAGCAGCTCACCGAGGAAATCCAGCGCCGCTACGGTCTGTCGTACGAAGAGGCCGGCATGGCCAAGCGTCAGGGTGGCCTGCCCGACAATTACGTACCGGAGGTGCTCGAGCCCTTCAAGGAAGCGATGGCCATGCAGGTGAGCCGATCCCTGCAGTTCTTCTTTTCCTCCAGCCAGTACAACCAGGTGGATTACATCGTCCTCGCCGGCGGCAGCTCATCCATTCCGGGTGTGAGCGAACTCATCGAGAGCAAGCTCGGCATCGCGACATCGGTGGCAAATCCGTTCACCAACATGGCGGTCGCTCCGCGTATCAAGGCGCAGATCCTGAACAACGATGCTCCCGCCCTGATGATCGCCTGCGGCCTGGCACTGCGGAGTTTCGACTGATGGCGCGCATCAACCTACTCCCCTGGCGGGCGGAACTGCGCAAGCAGAGACAACGGGAGTTCATCACCGTCATCATCGGTTCTGCCTTTCTGATGGTGCTGGTGATCGCTTTCTTTCACATCCAGATAAGCGGTTCCATCGACACCCAGAATTCACGGAATCGTTATCTGGAATCGGAGATCAAACTGGTCGAGGCTCAGATCAAGGAAATCCAGGATCTCGAGATGCAAAAACAGCAGCTGGTGGCCCGCATGAAGGTCATCGAGCAATTGCAGCGCGACCGTCCGGCCATCGTCCACCTGTTCGACGAGTTGGCCAAGTCCACACCTGACGGGCTGTATCTCACCAGTGTCACGCAGAAGAACTCGGTGCTGAACATTGAGGGCGTGGCCGAGTCGAACGCCCGCGTCTCGGCCTTGATGCGCAATCTGGAGGCGTCGCCCTGGCTGGATAACCCGGTGCTCGAGATCATCCAGATCGAAACCAGCGACAACAGCCGCAAGTTCAAGCTGCGCGTCACCCAGACTTCGGGACAGGACGGGAAGTAGCGCCATGGCCATCGATCTGAATCTGAACCTGAATCAGCTCGATCTGAAAAATGTGGGCAGCTGGCCCGTCGCCATCAAGGCTGTCGTGGTCGCCATCGTTTGTGCCGGTGTCCTGGCGTTGGGATACTTCCTGCATCTCTCCGATCTGCGCCAGCAACTGGCGCGGGCCGTCGATACCGAAACCAGGCTCAAGAAGGATTTCGAGGAAAAGCAGAGCAAGGCCGTCGCACTGGACGCCTACAAGGAGCAGATGAAGGAAATGGAGGAGACCTTCGGCACCATGCTGCGCCAGCTGCCGAGCAAGACCGAGGTGGCCGATCTGCTGGTGGACATCACACAGACGGGCCTGGGCGCCGGGCTCACCTTCGAGCTGTTCAAGCCCGAGGCCGAGACCCCGCACGAGTTCTACGCCGAACTGCCCATCACCATCCAGGTCTCGGGCGGCTATCACCACTTCGGCAATTTCGTCAGCGGCGTGGCTGCGCTGCCGCGCATCGTGACGCTGCAGAACGTCTCCATCAAGCCCGGCGCCGCTGGGAAGAAGGGCCAGGCCCCTTCCTTGGTCATGAACGCAACGGCGAAGACCTACCGCTATCTGGATGCCGAGGAGATTGCAGCGGCGCAGAAGGCCCAGGCGGCCGCGGCCAAGGCCAAGAAGGGTCGGCGAAAGTAGGCGCTATGGGGGCACTATGAAGCGGTTTCCCATCCAACTGAAGACCTCGCCTGCATGTCTGGGGCTGGTGCTGGTTGCGAGCTTCCTCGTCGGCTGCTCCAGCGATCAACATGGCGATCTCCGGAACTACGTCGCTTCGGTGAAGGCCAAACCCGCCGGACATATCCCTCGGTTGCCCGAATTTGAGGTCTATGAGAGCTATGCCTACAGTTCGGCGGGCGGCCGCGACCCCTTCATCCCGAAGGGCGAAGCCACGCTCGTGGATGCCGCACACGGAGGTGCCGGGCTGCGCCCTGACACGAACCGGAACAAGGAGGCACTTGAGCACTTCCCTCTCGATGGCCTGGAGTTTGTAGGCATCTTGGAAAAGGAAGGCGATGCCTGGGCCATCATCAAGGCGCCCGACAGCCTGGTTCATCGCGTGCAGGTGGGCAACCATATGGGCGAGAACTACGGCAAGGTCGTCAGGATCACCGAAACCAGGATAGACATCGAAGAAATCATTCCCGATGGTCTGGGCGGTTGGATCAAGCGAGAAGCGGCCCTCGCGATCACCGAATGAATTCGAGGATAAACAATGAGAACTGCCCGCGCATTCATCCGCACGATCCCCGTGTTCGCCATGTTCGGCGCGCTGCTGGCGTCGGCGCCCCTGGCTTCGGCACAGACGGTCACACTGCAGGACGTGGCCTATGCCGTGACCACCGGTGACAGGGCCCAGCTGACGCTGACCTTTTCCGGACCGGCACCCACGCCCACCGCCTTTACCCTGGACAACCCGCCGCGCCTCGCCCTCGATCTCCCGGGTACCGGCATGGGCAGCCTGCCGAAGTCCCAGCAGCTGACGGGCGGTATCGCCCACAATCTGCGTGCCGCGCAAGCAGGTAACCGCACCCGCGTCGTCGTCGGTCTCGACCGCGTCGTCCCTTACGACGTGCGAGTGCAGAACAACCTGATCCACGTTGCCCTCGGGAGCGTACCGACGGGCGCGGGCCAGGTCGTTACAACCGCGCCGGGTGCTGCAGCGGTGAACGGCGGCAACCAGATCACCAACATCGATTTCCACCGTGCCGAAAAGGGGACTGGCCGCATCATCATCACGCTGTCGAGTCCCGCGGTGACTGCCGATCTGCAGACGCGCGGCACCTCCCTGCTGCTGGACTTCTATGACGCACGGCTGCCGGAAGAATTGGTCCGCCGCCTGGACGTGACCGATTTCGCCACACCCGTGCGCACCATCGACAGCGCCAATCGCGAAGGCCATGCGCGCCTGGTGATCACCCCCGAGGGCGATTACGAGCATCTGGCCTTCCAGGTGGGCAACGTCTACACCGTGGACGTGCGCCCGGTCACCCCGGAGGAGAAGGCAGCGCGTCGCCAGGAGGAGTACACCGGCGAGCGGCTGTCCCTCAATTTCCAGAACATCGACGTGCGCGCGGTATTGCAGCTGATCGGTGATTTCACGGGCCTGAACATCGTGGCCTCGGACACGGTCAGCGGCAACCTGACGCTGCGCCTCAAGAACGTGCCCTGGGACCAGGCATTGGACATCATCCTCAAGTCCAAGGGCCTCGGCATGCGCAGGAACGGCAACGTGGTGCTCATCGCGCCCAGTGAGGAACTCGCCGCACGCGAGAAGCTGGAACTCGAAGCGCAACAGCAGATCACCGAACTCGCCCCGCTGCGTACAGAGTTTTTCAACATCAATTACGCCAAGGCCGCCGACATCGCGGCCCTGCTCAAGGCCGAGGGGAATTCCCTGCTCTCCAGCCGCGGCAACATCACGGTCGACGAGCGCACCAACACGCTCATGATCCTCGATACCGCGGAAAAGCTCGAAGAGATTCGCCGTGTGCTCGCCCGCCTGGATGTGCCGGTGCGCCAGGTACTCATCGAGTCGCGCGTCGTTATTGCCAATGACGACTTCAGCAAGAGCCTCGGTACCCGCTTCGGTGCAACCTACGTGGGACGCAATGGCGGCAGGGGGCTGGTGACCACCGCAGGCAGCGCCAACGGTACCTCCACAACAATCGACAGCGGACTCGACAATCTCGCCGCCGGCCGCGACGTCTTCGATCCCGCGGTGGCGGTGCCGGATCTCGGAGACCGTCTCAACGTGAACCTGCCGGTGCCGGCCGCCGGTTCCATCGCCCTCGCCATTCTCGGTGCGGATTACATCGTGGACCTGGAACTGTCGGCCATGCAGTCCGAGGGCCGCGGCGAGCTGATCTCCAGCCCGCGCGTCGTCACGGCCAACCAGAAGAAGGCGCTCATCGAGCAGGGTGTGGACATCCCCTACCTGGAGGCGAGTTCCAGCGGCGCGACCAGCGTGTCCTTCAAGAAGGCCGTGCTGTCGCTGGCCGTTACGCCGCAGATTACGCCCGATGATCGCGTCATCATGGATCTGGAAGTGAACAAGGACAGCGTGGGCCAGATCTTCGCCGGCGTGCCGTCGGTGGACACCCGAGCCGTGCAGACCCAGGTGCTGGTCGAGAACGGCGATACCGTGGTGCTTGGCGGCATCTACGAGCAGGCGCGCAGCGATTCGGTGGACAAGGTGCCGCTGCTGGGCGACATCCCGGTGCTGGGTGCGTTGTTCCGCCGTACCACCAAGGTCGACGACAAGGCGGAACTGCTTATCTTCGTCACGCCCAAGATACTCAAGGAAGGCCTCAAGGCTGACCTGCAATAAACTCCTGCGCGCGTGACCGTCAATCGACTGTTTCTGGTGGGGCCCATGGGCGCCGGCAAGACGACCATCGGTCGTCAGCTGGCGCTCGCCCTCAACAAGGAATTCAAGGACTCGGACCACGAGATCGTGCGGCGTACCGGGGCGAGCATTCCTCTCATCTTCGACATCGAGGGCGAGGAGGGCTTCCGCAAGCGCGAGCGTGAGGTCATTGACCAGCTCACCCGCGAGGACAATCTGGTGCTCGCCACGGGCGGCGGCGCGGTACTCGGTGCCGAGAACCGCAAGTGCCTGCGCGAACGCGGCATCGTGATTTATCTCTACGCCACCATCGAGCAGTTGCTGCGCCGTACCGCCAAGGACAGGAACCGTCCCCTGCTGCAGACCGCCGATCCCAAGGCGCGCCTGGAGGAGATCATGACGGTTCGCGATCCCCTCTATCGCGAGGTCGCCCACCTGGTGGTCTACACGGACGACCGCTCGGTTCGTTCCGTGATCAGGGAAATCCTCTGGCGTCTGGAGTCGGACGCGAAGCTCCAGGGCGCATGACGCGGCCTTGCGGGATCCGTTATAGTTGAGGAATTCCGCAGGTTTAGCCCCATGAAGACACTTCGCGTCGAACTCGGCGAGCGCAGCTATCCCATCTACATCGGCTCCGGCCTGCTCGGCCGCACCGAGCTCCTGGCGCCGCACATCCGCGGACGCCAGGTCCTCGTGGTCACCAACGAAACCGTCGCGCCCCTGTATCTGGAAAAGCTGAACGCCGGCCTGGGCGACTACCAGGTGGACAGCCTGGTGCTGCCCGACGGTGAGGCCTACAAGACCCTGGGCACCCTGAACAGCGTGTTCGACCGTCTGCTGGAGCGCCGCTTCGATCGGCGTTGCACCCTGGTGGCCCTGGGCGGCGGCGTCATCGGCGATCTCACCGGCTTCGCCGCGGCCTGTTACCAGCGTGGCGTTGCCTTCATCCAGGTGCCCACCACGCTGCTGTCCCAGGTGGATTCCTCCGTGGGCGGCAAGACCGGCGTGAACCATCCGCTCGGCAAGAACATGATCGGCGCCTTCCACCAGCCGCGCTGCGTCATCGCTGACACCGACACGCTGAACACCTTGGACGACCGCCAGTTGCGCGCCGGCCTGGCGGAAGTCATCAAGTACGGGCTCATCAACGACCCCGAGTTTTTCCGCTGGCTGGAGGCCAACCTGGACCGGCTGCTCGCGCGCGACCCCGAGGCCCTGGCCTACGCCATCGAGCGCTCCTGCCGCGACAAGGCGGCCATCGTCGCCGAGGACGAGACCGAATCCGGCGCGCGCGCGCTGCTCAACCTGGGGCACACCTTCGGCCACGCCATCGAAACCGGCATGGGCTACGGCGCCTGGCTGCACGGTGAGGCCGTGGCCACGGGCATGCTGCTGGCGGCGCAGCTTTCACAGCGCCTGGGCTGGATCGGCGCGGCGGATACCGCACGCGTGCACGGGCTGCTGAGCCGTGCCGGCCTGCCGGTGAAGGCCCCCACGGATCTGGACAGCCGCCGCTTCCTCGAACTCATGGCCGTGGACAAGAAGGTGCAGGACGGCCAGTTGCGCCTGGTGCTGCTCAAGGGCATCGGCCATTCCGTGGTCACGGCCGAGGCCTCCACGGCCGACATCACGGCCACCCTGGAGGCGCATTGGGCCGCATGAGCATGCCCGCGCTCGCCCCTTACGCCGCATGCGACGAGCGGTCGAGGGGCAGGCGTTTCCCGGAAGACCCGCCCTCCTACCGCAGCGAATTTCAGCGCGATCGCGACCGCATCGTGCATTCATCCGCCTTTCGCCGCCTGGAGTACAAGACCCAGGTATTCGTGAACCACGAAGGCGACATGTTCCGTACGCGCCTCACCCACACCCTGGAAGTGGCGCAGATCGGCCGCGCCATCGCCCGCGCCCTGCGCCTCAGCGAAGACCTCACCGAGGCCATCACCCTGGCCCACGATCTGGGCCACACGCCCTTCGGCCACGCCGGTCAGGATGCGCTCAATGAATGCATGGCGCCCTACGGCGGGTTCGAGCACAACCTGCAATCCCTGCGGGTGGTGGACGAACTGGAAGACCGCTACGCCGAGTTCCGCGGCCTCAATCTCACCTTCGAGACCCGCGAGGGCATCCTCAAGCATTGCGCGCGCGAGCACGCGGCGAAGCTCGGTGACGTCGGTCGCCGTTTCCTGGAGCACACCCAGCCCACGCTGGAAGCGCAGATCGCCAACATCGCCGACGCCATCGCCTACAACAACCATGACCTGGATGACGGCCTGCGCGCCGGCCTCATCACCATCGAGCAATTGCGCAGCCTGCCCTTGTTCGAGCGCGAATACCTGGACGTCACCGCCCGGCACCCGGGCCTGGGCGGCCGCCGCCTGGTGCACGAGATCGTCCGCCGCATGATCAACCGCCAGGTGGTGGATCTCATCAGGACCAGCAGCGAGCGCCTCGAGGCCGCCGCGCCTGCCCACGTGGACGAGGTGCGCGCCCGCAGCGAACCCCTCATCGGTTTCAGTGCCTCGCAGGCGGAAGAGCACCGTGCCCTCAAGCGGTTCCTGCGCAACGAGCTGTACCAGCACTACCGCGTGCTGCGCATGACCTTCAAGGCGGACAAGGTGATGAAGGAGCTGTTCGGCGCCTTCTTCACGACGCCGCGCCTGCTGCCCCCGGAACACCAGCAGCACGCCCGCGCACTGGAGGCCCAGCACGGCGAGGCGGGGCGGGCGCGGGCGGTGGCGGACTACGTGGCCGGCATGACCGATCGCTACGCCATCGCCGTGCACGGCCGGCTGTTCAATCCCGGCGAGCTGACCTGAACCGCGGCAGGGGCAAGGCGATGCGCATCTACATGCAGACCCCCGTCACCGACGAGCACCCGCCACGCTTCTACCACCTGTTTCTGCAAAGCGATTTGCTGGAGGGCTGGACCCTGGTGCGCGAGTGGGGCTTCCAGGGCTCGCCCGGGCGCGTGGCGCGCGAGCATTTCGAGACCCGCGAGGTCGCCCAGGAGGCCTTGATGCGCCATCGCGACGCCCAGCTCGGTCGCGGCTACCGCGTGGTGTTCGCCAAGGGCGATGACCTGCCGGGCTAGCGGGCACCCGTGAGCGGGGAAGGACAGGCGCACTGACGCCGTCGATCGTCCGCGCCTGACCGGAAGCCCGGGCAAGGCCGGTGCATGCCGGCCGATTTCTGACAGACTTGTCGTCGACAGCCACCGGGCCGCCCCATGAATACGCCCCTCGACCAGAGCATGGTTTCCACCGGCATCCACGGACTGGATGAGGTGCTCGACGGCCTGCGCATCGGCGACAACGTGGTGTGGCGGGTCGACGACCTGTCCGATTACCGCCGCTTCGTGGGACCGTTCGTGCAGGCGGCGCAGGCCCAGGGCCGCAACATCATCTACCTGCGCTGGGGCAGCCACCCGCCGCTGCTCACCGCCGGCACCGGAATCCGCGTCGTCACCATCGATGCCCTGGGCGGCTTCGAGGCCTTCACCCGCCAGGTCTACCAGCAGATCTCCGACCACGGACGCGGCGCCTTCTACGTGTGCGATTGCCTGTCGGACCTGCTCAATGCCTGGGCCACCGACGACATGGTCGGCAATTTCTTCCGCGTCGTCTGCCCGCACCTGTATGACCTGGACACCGTGGCCTATTTCGCCCTCAATCCACAGAGTCATTCGCATGGCACGCTGTCCCGCATCCGCGAGACCACCCAGGTGCTCATCGACGTGCACCACGCCGCCGACGAGATACAGGTGCAGCCGGTGAAGGTGTGGCAACGCCAGTCGCCCACCATGTTCCTGCCCCATCGCCAGCGCGGCGATCAATTCCTCCCGGTGATCGACAGCAGCGAGGCCAGCCGCCTGCAGGCGCTGCTGGAGGCGCGTCACCAGCAGCTCAGCCATCATCGTCTGCTGGACTACTGGGACCGGCTGTTCCTGCGCGCGGCGCAGGCCGTGGCGGGTGAAGCGGGTGCCGAGGAGCGTGAGGCCGTGCGTGATCAGATCCTGAATGTGCTCGTGTCGCGCGAGCCGCGCATGCAGGCACTGGCGCGGCGATACCTCGAACTGGAAGACCTGCTCAGCATCCGCGCGCGCATGATCGGCAGCGGTTACATCGGCGGCAAGGCAGTGGGCATGCTGCTCGCGCGCAACATTCTCTATCGTGATGCCCCCGAAACATGGTGCGATCACCTGGAGCCCCATGACTCGTTCTATCTGGGCTCGGATGTCTACTATGCCTACGTGGTGCACAACGGCTGGTGGCCGCTGTTGATGCGCCAGCGCACGGAGGCGGGTTACCTGAAAGACGGCGAGGTCCTGCGCGAGGCCATGCTGCACGGGGCCATGCCGCCCGAGGTGCACCAGGCGCTGGAGCGCATGCTGGATCACTACGGCCAGTACCCCATCCTGGTGCGCTCCAGCAGCCTGCTGGAGGACGGTTTCGGCAATGCCTTCGCGGGCAAGTACGACAGCATCTTCTGCGTCAACCAGGGCAGTCCCGAAGAGCGCCTTGCGCAACTGGAGGATGCCATCCGCCGGGTCTACGCCTCCACCATGAGCGAGGATGCGCTGATCTACCGCCTCCAGCGCGGACTCGCCCTGCAGGAAGAACCCATGGCGCTGCTGTTGCAGCGCGTGAACGGCCGTTATCACCGGCATCTCTATCTGCCCGATGCCGCCGGCGTGGGGATCTCGCGCAACACCTTCGTGTGGGACGCGGACATGGATCCGGCCGCGGGCATGTTGCGCCTGGTGATGGGGCTCGGCACGCGGGCGGTGAACCGCATCGAGGGCGATCACGCCTGCGTGGTGGCCCTGGACGAACCGCACAAGCGTCCCTACCGCAATCGCGACGACCTCTACCGCTTCTCACAGCAGCAGGTGGACGTGCTGAACATCACGGCCAACCGGCACCAGTCCGTGCCGCTGCACGAGCTTCAGATCCAGGCCGCCACGTTGCCCCTGCCGCTTCTTGCGGAAGTCGACCGCGACGCCAGCGAGCGTGCGCGCGCCATCGGCCGGAACGAGCCCGTCTGGCGCATCACCTTCGATCCGCTGCTGCGCGACGGCCGCTTCGTACCCCTCGCACAGCAGATGCTGAAGACCCTGGAGGCGGCTTACCAACATCCCGTGGACGTGGAGTTCACCGTGCACCTGGACGCCCAGGGCGCCGCCTCGTTCAACATCGTCCAGTGCCGGCCGCTCGCGACCCTCGGCACCGATCGCGAGGTCGTCCTGCCCGAGCAGGTAGCGCCGGAGCGCCTGTTCTTCGCCACCCGCGGCCACTTCATGGGCGGCAACATCGACCAGCGCATCGCGCGCATCATCCATGTGGACGGGCCACGCTACAGCGCCCTTGGCGTTCAGCAGAAGCACGCCGTCGCACGCCTCGTGGGCAGGCTGAACCGCGATCTGCCCGACCGCTTCACCTGCCCCGTGATGCTCATCGGACCGGGACGCTGGGGTACCAGCAGTCCGGAACTGGGTGTGCCGGTGCGCTTCGCAGACATCAACAAGGTCGCCGTGCTGGTGGAGGTGGCGGCACTGCATGCGGGCATGGTGCCGGACCTGTCCTTCGGCACCCATTTCTTTCAGGACCTGGTGGAGACCGCCATCGCCTACGTGGCGCTGTTTCCCGGCGAGCGGGACACGGATTACCGGCCCGAGTGGCTGGAGCGCCTGCCGTCGGAGTGCAGGGTGCCGCTGCCCGAGGATGTCGCGGAAGACCCGGAAGTCGCCGCCGTGGTCAGTCACTACGAAGTGAGCGCGCTGTCGCTGCACGTGGCGGCCGATGTGGTGAGGCAGCGATTGTTCTGTTTCCAGTCTGAAGACGACGCCTGAACGCCTCCGGATTGCGCACCGACGCCTGTTGCACTGCACCACAATAGTGCATGGCGTAAGCACCAGTGCACCGGTGTGTCTCTCGCGCCGATCAACACGCGAAAATATCGTCGCCTACTTGACCGCCGCGATTGAAATGCGCAAGGCTATCCGCCCTTTTTTGGGGCGTCGTCCCCAACTTGGGGCCCAAACATCGATCAGAGCGCCGCGCGCTCACCCATTTCTCACGGGGGTTAAGTCTTCGTATGCCATACGTCCAGGAAACCTTGGCCGCTCTGAAGCGGACCAGTCCCGCACAGCACGAGTTCTATCAGGCCGTTGAAGAAATCCTGCTGTCTCTCCGCCCTCTCCTTGACCGCGATCCCCGTTACCGAGAAGCCAACATCATCGAACGCATTGTCGAACCGGAACGTCAGGTCATGTTCCGCGTCACCTGGGTGGACGACAAGGGCCGCATCCAGGTCAACAAGGGTTACCGCATCCAGTTCAGTTCCACGCTCGGCCCCTACAAGGGCGGCATCCGTTTCCACCCGAGCGTGAACGCCGGCATCATCAAATTCCTCGGCTTCGAGCAGATCTTCAAGAACTCCCTCACCGGCCTCCCGCTGGGCGGCGGCAAGGGCGGCTCCAACTTCGATCCGAAGGGCAAGTCCGACAACGAGATCATGCGCTTCTGCCAGTCGTTCATGACCGAGCTGTATCGCCACATCGGCCCCACCATCGACGTGCCGGCCGGCGACATCGGCGTGGGTGCGCGCGAGATCGGTTACATGTACGGCCAGTACAAGCGCCTCACCGGCAGCTATGACGGCGTGCTCACCGGCAAGGGCCTGAAGTGGGGCGGTTCGCTGGTGCGGAAGGAGGCCACCGGCTACGGTTCCGTGTACCTCGCCGACGCCATCCTGCGCGGCAGGGGTGACTCGCTGGAAGGCAAGATCTGCGCGGTTTCCGGCGCGGGCAACGTGGCCATCTACACCATCGACAAGCTGTATCAGATGGGCGCCACGCCCGTGACCTGCAGCGATTCGCGCGGCTTCATCTACGATCGCAGCGGCATCAAGCTCGACACCCTGAAGCGTATCAAGGAAGTGGAGCGCACCTCGCTGGAGGCCTACGTCAAGGCCCATCCGGAAGCGGTGTACACGCCGGTGGAGAAGTACCGCGCGGGCCGCAATGAGGTGTGGTCGGTGAACTGCGACGCGGCCTTCCCCTCCGCCACCCAGAACGAGCTGAACGGCGCCGATGCGGCCGAGCTGGTGAAGAACGGCTGCAAGCTGGTGTGCGAAGGCGCCAACATGCCGAGCACGCCGGAGGCCATCGAGGTGTATCTGAAGGCGGGCATCCTGTTCGCCCCCGGCAAGGCTGCCAACGCGGGCGGCGTGGCCACCTCGCAGCTGGAAATGGCCCAGAACGCCAGCATGCAGCCCTGGACCTTCGAGGAAGTGGACCGCAAGCTGCGCACCATCATGACCAACATCTACACGTCCATCAGCGAGACGGCGGCCGAGTTCGGCGAGCCGAACAACTTCGTCCTGGGCGCGAACATCGCCGGTTTCCGCAAGGTCGCCGATGCGATGATCGAGCAGGGGGCCGTGTAAGCGGTTGATCCTGAAGAGCGGGGACGGTTTCGTCCCCGCTCCCCACCTTCCCCAATGCAGGGCGGGCCCGAGCGGCACGCTTCTTCCTCTCCGGTACCAGCCGCTTGCCACATCTCCGCAAGCCCGCTTGCCGACAGCACCGTTGCCGTGCACCGACTGAGTTCGTTTCCGCACCGAACGCGGCCGAGGTGCGCCTCACTTTGGTGCCTCCCGTCGCATCCTCGCCTGCCACGCGCCGCACCTGCACCACCTGAGCCTCCGCGCCCGCAGCTGTCGTGCCTCGTCTTGGTGCGAATCGGGAAAAAACGCATCAATTTGGTGCAAAAAAAGCTTGACAAACAGTACTAATTGTTCCTTGAAGCGCCGCAAAAGCGGGCAGTATACTGCGCGCCCCCTTTGGTCCGGGGCCCTTGGAGACCGGTGTCTTCACGGGCGGCACAGCGATTGCACGCCGTCTGTTACGGGCCTAGCAGCGACACGGCGGAACAAATGAACGAGTCAGCACACCTCAGCGGTGGTCTCTACCGCCCCGAATTCGAGCGCGACAACTGCGGTTTCGGGCTCATGGCCCACATGGACGGCAAGCCGAGCCATTGGCTGCTGAAAACCGCCATCACCTCCCTCGGCCGCATGACCCACCGCGGCGCCATCGCCGCTGACGGCAAGACCGGCGACGGCTGCGGCCTGTTGATGCAAAAGCCCGAAGCTTTCCTGCGCGCCGTCGCCCGCGAGGCCGGTATTGCCCTCGCGGATCAGTTCGCCGTGGGCATGGTGTTCCTGAACCGCGACGCGGCGCTCGCCGACGCTGCGCGCAAGCTGCTTGCGCGCGAGCTGGAGACCGAAGGTCTTGCAGTGGCCGGGTGGCGCGTCGTGCCCGTCGACCCCTCCGCCTGCGGCGCCGAGGCGCTCAAGTCCCTGCCCGACATCGAGCAGGTGTTCGTCAACGCGCCTGCCGGCATGAATGACGAAGCCTTCGAGCGCCATCTCTACATCGCACGCCGCCGTGCCGAGAAGACGCTGCAGCCGACCGACAAGACCTTCTATGTGGCGAGCCTGTCGGCGCGCGTGCTGTCGTACAAGGGTCTGGTGATGCCGGCCTATCTGCCGGTGTTCTACCGCGACCTCAACGACGAACGCCTGCAGACCGCCATCTGCGTGTTTCATCAGCGTTTCTCGACCAACACCTGGCCGGAGTGGCGCCTGGCGCAGCCCTTCCGTTATCTCGCCCACAACGGCGAGATCAACACCATCCAGGGCAACCGCAACTGGTCCATCGCGCGCGGCCACAAGTTCGAGACGCCGCTGCTGCCCATGGCGGACGTGCGTCCCCTGGTCTCCATGACGGGCTCCGATTCCAACAGCCTGGACAACATGCTTGAGGCGCTGCTCGCCGGCGGCATGGACATCTTCCGTGCCATGCGCCTGCTGGTGCCGCCCGCCTGGCAGAACGTGGAGACCATGGACGCGGACCTGCGCGCCTTCTACGAATACAACTCCATGCACATGGAGCCCTGGGACGGCCCCGCGGGCATCGTGCTCACCGACGGCCGCTACGCCGCCTGCACCCTGGACCGCAACGGCCTGCGTCCCGCGCGCTACGTGATCCTGCGCACGCCCGGCGCGCCGGAAGGCGGCGGTTATCAGGGCTGCGTGATCACGCTCGCCTCCGAGATCGGCGTGTTCGACTACGACCCGCAGGATGTGCTCGCCAAGGGACGCCTCAAGCCCGGCCAGATGCTGGCGGTGGACACCCGTGAATGCCGCCTGCTGTTGCCCGAGGACGTCGACAACGCGCTCAAGTCGCGCCAGCCCTACAAGGCGTGGATGAGCAAGCACGTACGGCGCCTCGACGACGAGGTGGCGGAACAGGACGACGGCTGCGACCTCGAAGGCACGCGCCTGCCCGTGTACCAGAAGCTGTTCCAGGTGACCAACGAGGAGCGCGAGCAGATCCTCAAGCCGCTCGCCGCCGCGGGCCAGGAGGCGGTGGGTTCCATGGGCGACGATGCGCCCATGGCCGTGCTGTCCCGCCGCGTGCGCCCGCTCTACGACTATTTCCGCCAGCAGTTCGCCCAGGTCACCAATCCGCCCATCGACCCGCTGCGCGAGCAGATCGTCATGTCCCTGGAGACCTGCCTGGGACGTGAGAAGAACCTGTTCGAGGAAAGGCCCGAAAACGCCGCGCGCCTGCTCATCGGCTCGCCGGTACTGTCACGCGGCAAGTTCGAGCGCCTGCTCGCCATCGGCGGGCCCGAGTACGCCAGCGAGCGCATCGATCTGAACTATCCGGCCGCCGTGGGCCTGAAGGCGGCCATTGCGGACGTGTGCGAGAAGGCCGTGGCCGCGGTGAAGGCGGGCAAGGTGATCCTGGTGTTGTCCGATCGCGGCATCGCCGAGGACAAGCTCACCGTTCACGCCCTGCTCGCCACCGGCGCGGTGCACCAGCGCCTGGTCCAGGAAGGTCTGCGCTGCGATTGCAACATCGTGGTGGAGACCGCCACGGCGCGCGATCCGCACCAGTTCGCCGTGCTCATCGGCTACGGTGCCACCGCCATTTACCCGTACCTCGCCTACGCCTGCCTCGAAGAAATGGCGCGCAATGGCGAGACCGGCGGCAAGCCCGCGGCCACGCTGTTCGAGAGCTACCGCAAGGGCATCGACAAGGGCCTGTACAAGATCATCTCCAAGATGGGCATCGCCACCATCACCAGCTATCGCGGCGCCCAGCTGTTCGAGATCATCGGCCTCGCCGAAGAGGTGGTGAACACCTGCTTCAAGGACACCACCAGCCGTCTGGCCGGCGCCGACTTCATCGATCTGGAAGACGACCAACGCCTGCTCGCCCGCGATGCCTGGAACGCGCGCAAGCCCCTGCAACAGGGCGGCGTGCTCAAGTACCTGTTCGACGGCGAATACCACGCCTACAACCCGGACGTGGTCCGCACCCTGCACAAGGCGGTGCGCAGCGGCAGCTATGACGATTACCTGGAATACGCCAGGCTGGTGAACGAGCGCCCGGTGGCCATGCTGCGCGACCTGCTGAAGGTGCGCGCGGATATCACGCCCATCGACATCAGCGAGGTGGAAGACGAGTCCAGGATCCTGCCGCGCTTCGATTCCGCCGGCATGTCCCTGGGCGCGCTTTCGCCGGAGGCCCACGAGGCCCTCGCCATTGCCATGAACCGCCTGGGCGGGCGCTCCAATTCCGGCGAAGGCGGCGAAGACCCGGCCCGCTACGGCACCGAGAAGATGTCCAAGATCAAGCAGGTGGCTTCCGGACGCTTCGGTGTCACGCCCGCCTACCTGGTCAACGCCGAGGTGCTGCAGATCAAGATCGCCCAGGGCGCCAAGCCCGGTGAGGGCGGTCAGCTCCCCGGCGACAAGGTGAACGACCTCATCGCCCGGCTGCGCTATGCGACGCCCGGCGTGGCGCTCATCTCGCCGCCGCCGCACCACGACATCTATTCCATAGAGGACCTGGCCCAGCTCATCTTCGACCTGAAGCAGGTCAATCCCGAGGCGCTGGTGTCGGTGAAGCTGGTGGCCGAGCCCGGCGTGGGCACCATCGCCGCGGGCGTGGCCAAGGCCTACGCGGACCTCATCACCATTTCCGGTTACGACGGCGGCACCGGCGCGAGCCCCATCACCTCGGTGAAGCACGCCGGCTCGCCCTGGGAACTGGGCCTGTCCGAGGCCCACCAGGTACTGCGCGCCAACGACCTGCGCGACAAGGTGCGGGTGCAGACCGACGGCGGTCTCAAGACTGGCCTGGACGTGGTGAAGGCGGCCATCCTCGGCGCCGAGAGCTTCGGCTTCGGCACCGGTCCGATGGTGGCGCTGGGCTGCAAGTTCCTGCGCATCTGCCATCTCAACAACTGCGCTACCGGCGTCGCCACCCAGGACAAGGTGCTGCGTCAGGAGCACTTCATCGGCCTGCCGGAGATGGTGATGAACTATTTCCGCTTCATCGCCCGCGAGACCCGCGAGTGGATGGCGCGCCTGGGCGTGCGCTCCATGGCGGAACTCATCGGCCGCACCGACCTGCTGGAGATCCTGGAAGGGGAGACGCCCAAGCAGCGCAAGCTGAATCTCGCGCCCCTCGTCGCCCAGGTGGACGGCAAGGCCCACTATTGCGTGGTGCCGCGCAACGAGCCTTTCGACAAGGGCGAGCTGGCCGAGCAGATGGTGCGTGACTGCCTGCCGGCCATCGAGCGCAAGACCGGCGGCGAGTTCGCCTATGCGGTGAAGAACGTGAACCGCTCCATCGGTGCCCGCCTGTCCGGCGAGATCGCCCGGCGCCACGGCGACCAGGGCATGGCGGACGCGCCCATCGTGCTGCGGCTCACCGGCACCGCCGGCCAGAGCTTCGGCGTGTGGAACGCCGGCGGCCTGCACATGTACCTGGAAGGTGACGCCAACGACTACGTGGGCAAGGGCATGGCCGGCGGCAAGCTGGTGATCGCGCCGCCCAAGGGCAGCCGCTTCAAGTCCAACGAGACCACCATCATCGGCAACACCTGCTTGTACGGCGCCACCGGCGGCAAGCTGCTGGCGGCGGGCCTGGCGGGCGAGCGCTTCGCCGTGCGCAATTCCGGCGCCAGCGCCGTGGTCGAGGGCGTGGGCGACCACGGCTGCGAATACATGACCGGCGGCTGCGTCACCGTGCTCGGCGCCACCGGCGTCAACTTCGGCGCCGGCATGACCGGCGGCCTGGCCTATGTGCTGGATCTCGACAACGCCTTCGTGGATCGGTACAACCACGAGCTCATCGACATCCATCGCATCGGCACCAAGACCATGCACGCCTATCGCGCGCACCTGCTCGAGACCATCGAGGAACACGTGCGCGAGACGGGTTCCGCCTGGGGCCAGTACCTCCTCGAGCATTTCTCCGACGTGCTGGAGAAGTTCTGGCTGGTGAAGCCCAAGGCGGCGAGCCTGAGCGAACTGCTCGACACCCTGCGCAGGGCGGCGTAAAAAGGCATCAGCGGCGGGCGCACCGAGGCACCACACGGTCTGCGCCCGCGGCAAAAGGTTTTCGAGACATGGCCAACGATTTCCAGTTTATCCAGGTGCCGCGCATCGACCCGGCGAAGAAGCCCGCAGCCGCGCGCGTCAAGGAATTCCGCGAGATCTACTGCAGCTTCGACGCGGAGGGCGCGGCCTCGCAGGCGGACCGCTGCCTCGCCTGCGGCAATCCGTACTGCTCCTGGAAGTGCCCGCTGCACAACTACATACCCCACTGGCTCAAGCTGGTGCACGAGGGCGCCATCGAGCGCGCGGCGGAGCTGTCCCATCGCACCAACTCGCTGCCCGAGGTGTGCGGCCGCGTGTGCCCGCAGGATCGCCTGTGTGAAGGGGCCTGTACCCTGAACGACGGTTTCGGCGCGGTCACCATCGGCGCCCTGGAGCGTTACATCACCGACACCGCCTTCGATCACGGCTGGCGCCCGGACCTGTCGCGGGTGCCGTCCACGGGCAAGCGCGTCGCCGTGGTGGGCGCGGGCCCGGCGGGCCTCGCCTGCGCCGACGTGCTGGTGCGCGCCGGCGTGACGCCGGTGGTGTTCGATCGCAATCCCGAGATCGGCGGTCTGCTCACCTTCGGCATCCCCGAGTTCAAGCTGGAAAAGCAGGTGATGCAGCGCCGGCGCGCCGTATTCGAGGGCATGGGCGTGCAATTCCGGCTCAACACCGAGATCGACGCGGCGGCGTTCGCGCGCCTGCTCGATGAATTCGACGCGGTGTTCCTCGGCATGGGCACCTACAACTACATGCAGGGCGGTTTCCCGGGCGAAGACCTGCCGGGCGTGCATGCCGCCCTGGATTTCCTCATCTCCAACGTCAACCACTGTCTCGGGTTCGAGCGCAGCGTGGATGACTACATCTCCATGAAGGGCCAGCGCGTGGTGGTGCTGGGCGGCGGCGACACCGCCATGGACTGCAACCGCACCTCCATCCGCCAGGGCGCCGCCCAGGTGACCTGCGCCTATCGCCGCGACGAGGCCAACATGCCCGGCTCCAAGCGCGAGGTGGCCAACGCCAAGGAGGAGGGCGTGCAGTTCCTGTGGAACCGCCAGCCGGTGGAGATCGTGGGCAAGGACAAGGTGGAGGGTGTGAAGCTGGTGACCACCGAGCTCGGCCCGCCGGATGCGCGCGGCCGCCGCACGCCGCAGGTGGTTCCCGGTTCCGAGGAGATCGTGCCGGCCGATCGCGTGCTCATCGCCTTCGGCTTTCGCCCGAGCCCGCAACCGTGGTTTGCCGAGCACGGCATCGCCACCGACGAGCGCGGGCGCGTCATTGCCGCGGAAGCGCAGAAATTCAAGAAACAGACCGGCCACCCCAAGGTGTTCGCCGGCGGCGACATGGTGCGGGGCTCCGACCTGGTGGTCACCGCCATCTGGGAGGGCCGCCAGGCCGCCGAGGGCATCCTGGACTTCCTGGGCGTTTGAAGAAAAAGCCCTGAACCACGGGGGACATGGGGAACACGGGAGAGAAATTAAGGTATTCTCTCGGTTTCCTGATTTGTCTCTGAACGGCGATGCGGCAGGCGCGGGCCTTCACGGCCCCGTGTCCCCCGTGCTCCCCGTGGTTAATCTTCATGTCCGAACTCAAGAATGACCGGTTTTTGCGTGCACTGCTGAAGCAGCCTGTCGATTGCACCCCCGTCTGGATGATGCGCCAGGCCGGGCGCTATCTGCCGGAGTACCGCGCCACGCGCGCCAAGGCCGGCGATTTCATGGCCTTGTGCAAGACCCCCGAGCTGGCCTGCGAAGTCACCATCCAGCCCCTGGACCGCTTCCCGCTCGACGCCGCCATCCTGTTCTCCGACATCCTCACCATCCCGGACGCCATGGGCCTCGGCCTGTCCTTCGGCGCCGGCGAGGGCCCGAAGTTCGCCCGTCCGGTGCGCAGCGCGGCGGACGTGGCCAAGCTGGGCGTACCCGATCCGGAAGGCGAACTGAAATACGTGATGGACGCCGTGCGCGTCATCCGTCGCGAACTGAATGGCCGCGTGCCCCTCATCGGCTTCGCCGGCAGTCCCTGGACCCTGGCCACTTACATGGTGGAAGGCGGCTCTTCCAAGGAATTCGCCATCATCAAGGCCATGATGTTCGACCAGCCGGACCTGCTGCATCGGTTGCTTGACACCGTGGCGCGCTCCGTCACCAGCTATCTCAACGCCCAGGTGGCCGCCGGCGCCCAGGCGCTGATGATCTTCGACACCTGGGGCGGCAATCTCACCCCGCGCGACTACAAGGAATTCTCGCTGCGCTACATGCAGCAGATCGTCGCCGGCCTCACCCGCGAGGCCGAAGGCCGCAAGGTGCCGGTGATCCTGTTCACCAAGGGCGGCGGCCAGTGGCTTGAGGCCATGGCCGAGGCAGGCGCCGACGCCCTGGGCCTGGACTGGACCACCGACATCGGCGATGCGCGCCGGCGCGTGGGCGACAAGGTCGCGCTGCAGGGCAACATGGACCCCAGCGTGCTCTACGCCTCGCCCGAGCGCATCCGGCGCGAAGTGGCGGAGATCCTCGCCAGCTATGGCCAGGGCAGCGGCCACGTCTTCAATCTCGGCCACGGCATCCACCAACACGTGGAGCCCGACCACGCCAAGGCCTTCGTGGAAGCCGTCCACGAACTCAGCCGGCCTTACCACCAATGACGGGTTAAACGCAGAGAACGCGGAGGCGCGGAGTACGCAGAGAAATCCAAGATAATCGGTTTCCTCCGCGTACTCCGCGCCTCCGCGGCCTCCGCGTTTCGAAGTGTCTGCCCGCGAGGGTGAGTCGTATGGAAAGCTACAAGCTCGTACTGCCTGAACACCTGAATCACTACGGTTATCTCTTCGGCGGCAATCTGCTGAAGTGGATCGACGAATACGCCTGGATCGCCGCAAGCCTGGAATATCCGGGCTGCAAGTTCGTCACCATCGGCATGGAGGGCCTGGAGTTCCGCAAGAGCGTGCGCAACGGCGCCATCCTGCGCTTCGACGTCCAGCGCTCGGCGGTGGGCAACACCTCCGTCCAATACACCGCCACGGTGTACGCCGACGACATCGAAACCGGCGGCGAGGAAGTGGTGTTCTCCACCCGCATCAGCTTTGTCCGCGTCGACGAGGAAGGCCGCAAGACCCCGTTGCCGCGGTGAAAAGCATTAACACGGGGAACACGGGGAATTCATTGTTGTAGGAGCGGCCTCAGGCCGCGATGGCGCTGGATCCAACGGCAATCGCGGCCTGAGGTCGCTCCCAGAAGTTGAGGTAACCCATTGATGGATTCCTCCCCGTGTTCCCCGTGTCCCCCGTGTTTGATCTTTCGACGCCATTTCGCAGGAACCGCCGATGCTGATCGATTACCACCGCACCATGCTCGCCGATCGGGTACGCAACGAGGCGTTCCATGAGGCGCTGAAGCGGGTGGTGGTGCCGGGCAAGTCTGTGGTGGCGGATATCGGTTCGGGCACCGGCGTGCTCGGGTTTCTGGCCAGCCGGCTGGGCGCGCGCACGGTGCATCTGTTCGAGCAGGCGGATGTGATGGAGCTGGCGGTGAAGCTGGCCAGGCTCAACAAGGTCCGCAATTGTCACTTCTATCACGACCACTCCACCAATGTGCTCGATCTCGAACCGGTGGACGTGATCGTCTCCGAGACCTTGGGCAACTTCGCCTACGAAGAGAACATCATCGAGACCCTGAACGATGCCCTGCGTTTTCTGAAGCCCGGCGGCATCGTGATCCCGCGGCGCATCACTCAGCTGGTCGCGCCCGTGGTGAGCGATCGCTTCCACCGTGAACTCATCGTGTGGGACGAGACGGACCTGGGCCTCGACTTCACGCCGGCGAAGGAAATGACCTTCCACAACATGTACGTGCGCAGCATCCTGCCCTCCGACCTGCTCGCTGCGCCCGATGCGATCCAGTCCTGGGACGGCGTGGAACTCTCGCGCAAGAACAAGAGCGTGCGTCAGGGCGAGGTGCGCTGGAAGCCGATGCGACAGGAAACGATCTACGGTTTCGCGCTGTGGTGGGAATGCGAGCTGGTGGAGGGCGTGCGCCTCGCCACTGCCCCCGATGCACCGCGTACCCACTGGGAGCAGCTGTATCTGCCTTTGCAACATCCGCTGCACGTTGCGCCCGGCGACGAGGTGATGTTGCGCCTGCATTCCGACACGCGCTTTGATGTGGGCGTGAACGTACGCTGGCAGGTCAATCACAAGTCCGGCGGCGAGACGCGCACCCAGGCCTATGACATCCGCAAGGGTTATCTCGGCTAGCGGACGCAACACGGAGGACGCGGAGGCGCGGACGACGCGGAGTAACAGCCAAGTTCCTGCACCTTTGCCCAAGGTGCGCACCGGTATGGATAGTCAGCTCCATAGATCGGGATTGAACCTGCCCGCAGGCTGTGAACCGCGTTGCCGCGGCTGCGCCCATCGCCATCTGGATGCGGCGGCGAGTGCGGCGCAGAAGCAGGACTGGCTGGCGCGGGCGCTGGCGCCCTGGGCGGAGCGGCTGGCGGAGCTGCACGCGCCTCGGGAACACGAGCGCTGGCATTACCGCGACAAGGTGTGCCTCGCCACGGCCTGGGACGGTGCGCGCTGGCAGTTCGGGCTGCGGGTGCGTGACGAGGTACTGCCCATTCCCGCCTGCCCGGTACACTCGGAACGGGTGAATGCCGCGGTTGCGCTGCTCGCCCCGGTGTTGCCACCCGCGGACGTCTTTCCGCTGCACTATCACGTGCAATCGGGCGCGCAGCTCACCCTGGTGCTCAAGTCCCGCACGGCGCCAACGCTGGACTGGCTCACGCCAACACTGTGCACTGCTCTGCGCGAAATCGGCATCGAAGGCTTGTGGCTGCACTGGCACGGCGGTGTGGGTCGGCGCGTGTTTGCCAAGAACACCTGGCGACTGGTGTTCGGCGAGCCGCGTTCGCGCGACGCCGATAGTCTGATCTACGGTCCCGCGGCCTTCCAGCAACTCATCCCCCGTCTGCACCGCCTGGCCCTCGACGAGGCCGAGGCCTGGCTCGCGCCGGGCGCGGATGATGCGGTGGCCGATCTCTATTGCGGCATCGGTAGTACCCTGCGGCGCTGGCAGGCGCGCGGCGCCCGTTGCGTGGGTGTGGAACTGGGCGGCGAGGCGCTCGCCTGCGCGGCGCACAATGCGCCCGGCGCGACGCTGTGGCGCGGCACCTGTGAAACGCGCCTGCCGCAACTACGCGCCTGGGGTGCGGCGCAGCAAGGCGGCGAGACATTCGTCTACGCCAATCCCCCACGCACCGGCATGGAATCGCCCGTGCTCCAGTGGATCGCCACGGAACTGCGCCCGCGACGCCTGGCCTATCTCTCGTGCAGCGCAGGCACCCTGCGCCGCGACCTCGCCCTGCTCGAATCCGCCGGATACAAGGTGGTCCGCCTCTCCCCCTACGACTTCTTCCCGCAGACCTACCACGTGGAGACTCTGGCGCTGCTGGCCTTAAGAGATTAACCACGGAGGCCACGGAGGGAAGAAGAAGGGATTTCGCTGGGGTGGGCAGCTGTTCTGCGGATTAAGATGTAACGGTACCTGTCTTTTCTCCGTGGCCTCCGTGGCCTCCATGGTTTCTGATGTTCCAAAGGAGTCCTGATGAAGGTATTGCTGAGTTTTTCCGTGGTGCCCATGGGTGTGGGCGTGTCGGTGTCCGAGTACGTGGCCGAGTGCGAGCGGGTGCTGGAGGCTGCGGGGGTGAAGTATCAACTGCACGCCAACGGCACCAACGTGGAAGGGGAGTGGGATGCGGTGTTCGCCGCCATCAGGGCCTGCCACGAGCGCGTGCACGCCATGGGCGCGCCGCGCATTTCCACCATGATCTATGCGGGCACCCGCACCGACAAGGATCAGACCCTGGAGGACAAGGTGGAGAGCGTGCGCGCTAAGCTTGGCTGAGAGCGCGAAATCGCCAGGGGAACACCAGCTCATGGCTTCCATGCAACACATGCCCCGCCCCGAAGAGGCCCTGCCCGGACGTGCCACGCCCCTGTCCGTGCCGGAAACCCATTACGTGAACGGCCACCGCATCGTGCCGCCGTTCCCTGCGGGCATGGCCATGGCCATGTTCGGCATGGGCTGCTTCTGGGGCGCGGAGAAGCGCTTCTGGGAACTGCCGGGCGTGTATTCGACCATGGTGGGCTATGCGGGCGGCTACACGCCCAACCCAACCTATCGCGAGGTCTGCACGGGCATGACCGGCCACGCCGAGGTGGTGCGCGTGGTGTTCGATCCCAAGGCTATCGGCTATGAGGAACTGCTGAAGGCGTTCTGGGAAGGCCACGACCCCACCCAAGGGATGCGCCAGGGCGCCGACGTGGGCACCCAGTACCGCTCCGCCATCTACGTCTACGACGACGCCCAGAAGCAGGCCGCCCTCGCCTCACGCGCGCTCTACGAAAAACGCCTGCGCGCCGCCGGCTTCGGTCCCGTCACCACCGAGATCCGCGAGGCCCCCGAGTTCTACTACGCCGAGGACTATCACCAGCAATACCTGGCCAAGAACCCGGGTGGCTATTGTGGCCACGGCGGTACCGGCGTGACCTGCCCTGTCGGCGTGTTGGAGTGAACGCATAAACGCGGAGGACGCGGAGGACGCGGAGGGCGCGGAGAATCAGCAGCGTCATTACCGGATTCCGCCGGCAGTCCCACTGAGTACACCGGCACGGTGGCGAGAGAAAACGGTCATCTCCGCATGCTCCGCGCCTCCCCGTCCTCCGCGA